>DDLV01000036.1 GCA_002340325.1 Glaciecola sp. UBA2563
TTTACAGCGACTTTCAAATTACTAATACCTATAATCAAATGAGCGATGTTTATGTTATCAACACTTAAACAGAACATAGCCTTAAAAATAATTGTGTTAGTGTGAGGTCAAAAGCCTCATTAATGTTGTTCTTACTGAAGCAAGTAATGCTTCGCCGCAAACTGCAAACTTCATTAACTATAGCAAGCAGTTGTTGATAATACGTAACACAAAGACCGGCGATTTTACGTAAATATTCTTATAAGGCTTGTTTTTGATTAAAACTACCCTAAATTCTCATTAGAATTAGTAAAAAAGTGATCACTATGTCAGTTGATAATATTCCACAGTCAAGTATTTCCAATTTACCCACCTTTTCAGAAATAAATATCGATACTATTGTTGATGATGTTACCTCGGCCATTCAGCATTGTAAGGATACTATAGAGTCAGTGGTCGCAGAGGGTGACTCAAGTTTTAATAGTATAGTTGGAAGGATAGATGAGGCTGATGACGAGCTGAGTCGCATCTGGTCACCCATCAGGCACATGAATTCGGTAGTTTCATCAGACACTTTGAGAGAGGCGCATGATGCCTGCCTGCCATTACTTAGTGAATATGGAACATATGTTGGTCAACACAAAGGTTTATTCACGTGTTATCAAACTATTCAAACCGGTGAGGAATACAAGTCTCTTACCCAGGCTCAGCGCAAATCTGTTGATAATGCGGTGCGTGATTTTAAGCTGTCTGGTGTGGACTTAGATCAAGAAGCAAAAGCGCAGTATGCTGAGATTCAAACCAAGCTTTCTTCATTGTCTTCCACGTTCTCAAATAATTTGCTTGATGCAACCATGCATTTTAAGTACGTCACAGAAGATGAAGAAGAGTTAAGCGGTCTTCCAGAATCGGCACTTGCAGCAGCCAAGCAGTTAGCAGAGTCAAAGAACAAAAAAGGTTTTATGTTCACCTTGGACATCCCAAGTTATCTGCCAGTAATGACATACGCTGATAGCAGTGAACTGCGCGAAAGAATGTATAAGGCATATGTAACACGAGCATCTGAGTTTGATACAGATGATGGTAAATTTGACAATACTGCCATCATCAAAGGGACATTAGCGTTACGCAAGCAAAAAGCAATGTTATTGGGATTTGATAATTATTCAGAATATTCGATTGCGAGCAAAATGGCAGAGACAAATGACCAAGTATTGGAGTTTCTCAACGCGCTAGCGGATAAGTCAAAACCACAAGCGCAAGCCGAAGTAAAGGAAATTGAAGTGTTTGCCGAGCAAGAATTTGGTAAAACGGAGTTGCAAGCATGGGATTTTAGTTATTTTGCAGAAAAGTTAAAGCAAGCAAAGTACAGTATTTCAGATGAACAACTTCGACCATATTTCCCAGAAGATAAAGCGGTTTTTGGATTATTTGAAGTCATCTCGCGCCTATACAATATAGATGTTGTGGAGGTAGAGCAGGTAGATAAATGGCATGAAGATGTGCGTTTCTTTGAGTTACATAAAAATGGTCAAGTAAGAGGTGCATTTTATCTAGACTTGTATGCGAGAGAGAAGAAGCGTGGCGGTGCATGGATGGATGAGTGCCAGGTGCGTCGAAAAACATTAGATGGTAATGTGAATTTACCTGTGGCCTATCTGACTTGTAATTTTAATCGACCGGTGGGTGATAAACCTGCGCTGTTCACACACGATGAAGTGATCACGTTATTCCACGAGTTTGGTCATGGTATACATCATATGCTTACCCAGATTGAAGTAAGCGCAGTATCTGGCATTAATGGCGTTGCGTGGGACGCAGTTGAATTACCCAGTCAGTTTCTTGAGAATTGGTGTTGGCAGCCAGAGGCTCTAGCATTTATTTCGGGGCACTATGAAACTGGCGATCCGTTGCCTAAAGAAATGTTGGATAAAATGCTGGCGGCAAAGAATTTTCAATCGGCAATGCAGATGCTCCGTCAGTTGGAGTTTTCGTTATTTGACTATGAACTACATATGCAAACGTCGGATGAACTTGATGTACAAGCATTTATTGATAAAATTCGCTCGCGAGTTGCGGTCATTAAGCCCCCTTCGTTTAATCGCTTTCAAAATGGATTCGGTCATATTTTTGCAGGTGGCTACGCTGCCGGATATTACAGTTACAAATGGGCAGAAGTGCTCTCATCAGATGCATTTTCGCGATTTGAGGAAGAGGGTATCTTTAACCCAGATACAGGGGCAGACTTTTTGCACAATATTTTGGAAATGGGTGGCTCAAAAGAACCGATGGAATTATTTAAGGCATTTCGCGGAAGAGAGCCAAGCATAGATCCATTGCTGCGCCATGCTGGGATAAAAGCCGCCGCTGCATAAAGCTAATAAACAGAGATTTATAGTGCGAGCTGAAACATTTGCAGCCATTGAAGCCAGAGCCGTTGAACGCAAAGGTGGACGAGATAAACTAGCAAGGATCACTAGTGAACCTCTTAGTAGCAATGAGATTATTGCGATCGATGACAGTCGGTTCTTAGCTGCGTTTACCAAAAAAGTATTTCAATCCGGGTTTGTGTGGCGAGTCGTTGAGCAAAAATGGCCAGCATTTGAACACGTATTTTTCAATTTTAATATTGAAAAAATACTTCTTATGCCGGATGAAATGCTAGAAAAAAAAGCCAAAGATCCCGCCATAATTCGCAACCTTCGAAAAGTTTACACAATTCGCGAAAATGCATTCTTGTTACAGCGATTATCGGCAGAGCACGGAAGTTTTGGGCAATTTGCAGCGCCCTATCCATCTTCAAACATTATTGATTTGTGGGCTTACTTGCAAAAGCATGGGGCGAGACTTGGTGGCAATACTGGACCATATGCACTGCGTTCGATGGGCATCGACACATTTTTATTAAGTCAGGATGTTGAAGCATATTTCAGACATTATGACCTTATTTCAGGTGGTTTGAGAAGTAAACAAAGTCTGCGAACATTTCAAGACGTGTTTAATGCTTGGCAGGACGAGACGGGCTATTCGATGACACGCTTAAGTCAGATATTATCATACAGCGTGGGTGATAATTTTGTCGGTTTTTAACATCCGATTTACTCACTATTAATTGACAATGTTTAGAATACGTTAACTCTCGACTATCTTAATAACCACAAAGAAGGGCTAATGAAGAAAATCGTTGTTGCTGTTGTTATATTCATATTTGTAGTCGTTGGTTTCAGGTTTGTATTGGGATTTTTTCCTTGGCAAATCAACGGTGCAATATCGTTGGCGACAGGATTAGGTGCAAAGCTAGCGTGTTCAGGCAAATTTGTAACAGGACTAGATGATAAGCAGATAGTGAATGACCTCGCGTCATATTCACCCGCAACTCGATTGCTTGAACTCGATTATTCTTCCCCAAATGTTGTGACAGCAAGCTTGTTTGGGCTATCCGCCACTTCAGCAACTTACCGACCATCTCTGGGATGCACATTGGATATTGGTGACACATCGCTAGTGGATACACTTTTGGTGAACACACGAATTCCACCATCGACAAACTGGCCTGAAGGCTACATTGTTGACACGATAAAACCTGAACTACAAAAAGTCGTGGAGCATATTGTTGCTGTTGATAATGAAAATGAAAAAGACACACGTGCGATAGTCGTCGTGCACAACGGACAGATAGTTGCAGAAGCTTATGGTGAAGGCTACAGCAACGATACGCCTTTTTTGGGTTGGTCTATGGGTAAGTCGCTAATTGCAATGCTCGTTGGTCGATTGGAAATGCTACAGGGCATAAACGTAAATCAGACGGATGTGTTTTCGCAATGGGCGGATGATGATCGCTCAAAGATAAAACTCGTCGATTTATTGCAGATGACCTCTGGATTAGAATTCGATGAGACATATGCACCTGGAAGTGATTCAACACATATGTTGTTTTCTGCATACAGTGCGTCCAATGTGGCGCTAGACAGTCAACAGGGGGCTTTACCCGGGCAACATTTTTCCTATTCATCCGGCACGACAAACCTACTTTCCAGATGGTTATCAGAAAGTTTGGGTGGACCGCAGGCGGCTTATGACTTCTTATATACAGAAATGTTTGAGCCAGCAGGGATCCACACAATGGTGTTTGAGCCTGACCCCAGCGGTATTTATGTCGGTAGTTCATACATTTATGGAAGCGGACGTGATTGGGCAAGATTGGGATTAATTATGCTAAACGAAGGCCAAATAAATGGTCAACGTTTGCTGAGCAAAGACTGGGTCCAGCGCGCTACATCGCCTAATGGCAGCGAAAACTATCAGCGCTATGGCTATCAATTTTGGTTGAACAGCGATGGTGAAGACAAGTGGTATGAATCACTACCAAAGGATGCCTATTTCATGACGGGTAACAGAAAACAGTATGTTATGATTGCGCCCGCGAGTAATGCAGTAATTGTTCGCTTGGGGTGGACGTCGGGACTTTATTCATCTTCGGATAACTTCAAAACGATCCTTGATGCGCTTAATCGTGAATAAACTCTAAATCATTGTGGAATTATTCTTATGACTAATCAAACTGAAACTGTCGTTGAACAACCAGATCAAGAGAAAACGGATTTTGGTTTTAAGAAAGTGCAAAGAAAAGACAAGGAAAAATTAGTCGCTGATGTTTTCGATTCGGTTGCAACCAAATACGACATTATGAACGACCTTATGTCATTTGGTGTACATAGACTGTGGAAGCGGTTTACCATTGACTGCAGTGGCGTCAAGCCGGGACATCATGTGCTCGATCTCGCGGGTGGAACTGGCGATCTTACAGCAAAGTTTTCTCGTCTCGTCGGCAAAAACGGAAAAGTAGTGCTTGCAGACATTAACCACTCGATGCTGATGGTGGGTAAAGAAAAGCTTACCAACAAAGGCATTATTGGCAACGTAGAATACGTCCAAGCTAACGCTGAAGAACTCCCTTTCCCTGAAAATTCATTTGATTTAATCACAATTGCTTTTGGATTGCGAAACGTCACGGACAAAGCAAAAGCGCTCGAAAGTATGTATAAAGTGCTGAAGCCGGGTGGTAGATTGCTTATTCTCGAGTTTTCAAAACCCCAGTCAGAACCCTTGAATAAAATGTACGACGCGTACTCTTTTCATGTCCTTCCCTTTATGGGCAAGTTAGTAGCGAACGACAGCGAAAGTTATCAGTATTTAGCGGAATCGATAAGAAAGCATCCTGACCAAGAGACGTTAGAAAACATGATGAAGGAGGCGAGATTTGAGCAGACGTCGTACTACAATTTAACCGGCGGAATTGTAGCTCTGCACAGGGGTTTTAAATTCTAACATGCTGATAAAACAAACGATCACCAGCATTCTCGAAATTGCGATTAATAGAATACTGGCACTTGCGAGTGACCCCAAGGAGGTTCTGTTACCCCTTCAAAATACTGTTTGTATAATACATATACAAGAAATCGAACAAACGTTCGGGCTACATTTTTCTGAAGATCAGATTGAAATCACGGCCCAAGAGCTGCCGTCTGAGGACGAAAAAAATGCAATGGACTCTGGTGTTTGTTTCTTAATGATTTCATTGACCGCGCTACCCGAATTGAAGCAGACCAGTCAAATAACGAAACTTATCAAACAAGGAAAGCTAGATTTTTACGGCGATCTATCTGTTTTACAGCGCGTCAGTAAATTATTCTCGTCACTGGATATCGATATCGCTGAGATCTTATCTCAATATATTGGTGATGCACCAAGTCATTGGGTTGTGTCATCGGCTAAACAAGTACACAGCAACCTTGAGCAAAAATTGAATTCTCAAGCATTAACGCTGGCAGATTTTATATTAGATGAGCGTCCATTAGCAGTCCGCGGCATCATGATCACCAATTACATTGATGAGGTAAAAATACTGCGAGCAGATGTTGATAGACTTGAGGCTCGCATCAGGCTGCTTGAAGGAACGCGTTAAGGATGAAAGTGGCGAGGTTTTATCGCATTGGAAGCGTTTTGTTGCAACATGGTCTTGATGAAATCATCCCTAAGCGATTTCGGCCTCGCTATTTCCGGGTGCTTCGAAAGTTAATTTTTTGGCTGCCAAACAAACACAAAGGCGAACACCCTGGAAAGCGTTTGCGTCTTGCCCTACAAGCGTTGGGTCCAGTGTACATCAAATTTGGTCAGATGCTGTCCACGCGACGAGACTTATTTTCGCATGAAATCGCTGATGAACTTAGTTTATTGCAGGACAAAGTACCTCCATTTGACCCGCAAGAAGCGAAGGCGCTAATTGAAGACTCATTGGGTGTAAGCGACATTTATGAATTGTTTTCTGAATTTGAAATGACGCCGCTTGCCAGTGCGTCTGTTGCCCAGGTACATGCCGCTAAACTAAAAGAAAACGACGAAGAAGTTGTCATTAAGGTTCTGCGGCCGAACATCAGAAGCACGATCGAAGCGGATGTTGATCTCATCTCAGGTTTTGCTGAATTAGTTCAGCGCTGGTTACCTCAAGGACGCAGATTAAAACCAGTGGAAGTTGTAAAAGAGTATAAGCGCACCATATTGGATGAGTTAGATTTGTTGAGAGAAGCTGCAAATGGCATCCAAATAAGGCGTAATTTTGAGGGTAGTGAATCGTTGTATATCCCGGCGTTCTACTCTGATTATTGTCGTAGAAATGTCATAGTGATGGAACGTATTTACGGGATACCTGTTTCAGATATTGATGCCTTAGAAGCACAGAATACCGACTTCAAACGTCTCGCTGAACGTGGAGTAGAAGTTTTTTTTACACAAGTGTTCAGAGACAGTTTTTTCCATGCAGATATGCATCCTGGCAATATCTTTGTGTCGAGAGAGCATCCCGACAACCCGAAATACATCGGCATTGACTATGGGATTGTAGGTACACTCGACAAGCAAGATAAACGGTATCTGGCAGAGAATTTTATCGCGTTTTTTAACAGAGACTATCGCAAAGTAGCTGAATTGCATGTTGATTCCGGCTGGGTACCTGCAGATACTGATGTCGCGGACTTCGAAATGGGGATACGAACCGTGTGCGAACCCATTTTTCAAAAGCCTCTCGACCAAATATCCTTTGGTAACGTACTTTTGCAGTTATTTACCACTGCGCGTCGCTTTGATATGGAGGTTCAACCCCAACTAGTACTATTACAAAAAACACTTCTCTATGTTGAAGGTCTTGGACGTCAATTATATCCCCAACTTGATCTATGGAAGACAGCGAAACCATTTCTTGAAGAATGGATGAAACAGCAGGTGGGTCCACAGGCGTTACTCAACAATCTCAAAGAGAATACGCCATACTGGAGCGAAAAGCTGCCTGAGATGCCTGATTTACTTTATGACACAGTTCGGCATTTAAGGAGTATTCCTGTACAACTTGAAAAACAGCACAAACAAGAAATGGAGCAACGCGCTCGATTGCAACGAGCGCGGTTTATCGGGCACATTGCTATTGCGTTTACTATTGGATCCTTGAGCGCTCACTTACTCGGGCAGCATGATTTTTATGCATTTTTATCAGGTGTGGCAGCATTTGCATGCTGGGTTTATGTTTTCAGGCGGTCGAGATAAGCGTCTACAAAGTTCAATTTTGATGTAATCAAAGAACGGTAGTTCAGGAGATGACTAAGTTCCAGCCCACCGTGTATTGCATCCATGCCTCGTGAGTTAATTCAGTGATTATCAATGGGTGTTTTTGTTTGACGTCTTCATCAAAGTGCAATGTCCACTGGCTTTTATCAATTGTTAGTTTGGTTAGGGGAATGGCGTCATCACTGCGTCTAAAAGACAGAATAATAGCAATACGAAGAACACGCAGAGCATCATTCAGCATACGCTGCAATTTTTCATTGTAACCACTAAACACAGTCGCATCGATCTTGCCGCGGTGCATTAAAATCAAGTCTTTAATCATCATGCGCTGTAGTTGCGTGAACCCTAGTATTTCAATATTGCTTAAAATATAGGCACCGTGTTGATGATGTCGCTTGTAACCGATATGTAAACCTATTTCATGAAGTGCAGCAGCGGCTGAAACAACGATTTCCGTATCCAAATTACAATGTTGCGTTTGTTGACACATTTGCCTACACAGCAAAGAGGCAATCCTACCCGCGCGTTCGCTTTGCGTTCTATCAATATGAAAGCGTGAAATGAGCTGATTTATGCCTTGTATTTTTCTGTCGGTTTTTTTGAACTCCTCAATCATTCCATAAATAATGCCTTCTCTGAGCGCCCCGCCAGAAATGTGCATGTTTTCAATTTCTAAGCTCTTAAAAAGCGCGATTAGTATAGCTAATCCGGCAGGAAAAATAGCACGACGAGAGGGTTCTAACCCATCGATGTTATTCAGTTTCGACACATGTTTAAGCTCTATGCACTCTTGCTGTAAAGCTAATAAATGTTCAAGTTGTATCGCGTCAGTAATGCTGCGTTTTATCAAAATAGAGGTAACTGCTTGAGGTGTACCGGACGCTCCCAAGCACTGCTGCCAGTCAAAACACAAAAACATGTCACGATCAGGCTGGATCTTGGTAGCCGCATATTCAATAGCATCGGAAAATCGTTGTTCGGTCAATGCGCCACCAGCAAAATATTTATCCATTAAGGTGACACAACCCATGTTAAAACTCTTCAGAAAAAGAGGCTGTAAGTCTCTACCAACGACGACCTCTGTACTTGCTCCTCCGATATCAATAACCAATGCGTTCCCTTGACTGGCTGAAGTATACGCGACGCCCAGATAAATTTGGCGGGCCTCTTCATCGCCACTGATGATATTGATTTTATTTTTGAGCAATTGTTCTGCGGGTGCTACGAAGTCTGAGGCGTTATTTGCCAATCGAAGTGTAGCGGTGGCTACTATTCGGATGTTGGTGGCAGGAAGGTCTTGTAATTTTTCGGCAAAATTTTTGATGCAATTCAGCGCGGTGTCAATAGACGCTTGGCTAAGGTTATTTTGCTCATCCAACCCTGAAGCCAAACGTACTTTTTGTTTATTTTTGCTGATTATCTGAACGCTGCCTGAAAGCAACCTGACAATCACCATGTGAAAACTATTTGAGCCCAAATCGACAGCTGCGTAATATTCGTCTTGAAGTGTCCTCATCTAGCTCTCTTGATTATTGCTTTAACTGGGATTGGGTTTGTTGCGTGTATTTCGCGATTTTCCTTGTCTGCCCCTGTTGTTATTTCTATTTTTAGGTCTGTTTGAACGCTGGTTTTTTTGATGCGAGCGCGCGCGCATTTTGGGCGCTTGAATATCATCCAGCAAGTGATTTGGATTGTAGTCCGTCACAGGAATGTCATGCCCAATATAACTTTCAATCGCTGTTAGGTTCTGCGCATATTTTTCGCAAGCGAAGCTTATGGCGAGACCATCCTCTCCCGCTCTTCCCGTTCGTCCAATTCGATGAACATAATCTTCACAGTCGTCAGGAAGATCGTAGTTGAAAACATGCGTCACTTTTTCGATATGGATACCGCGTGCAGCAACATCGGTAGCGACCAATATATCTAAATCACCATTGGTAAAATCGTCGAGAATACTCAGTCTTTTTTTCTGCTGAACATCACCGCTAAGTAACCCAACTCGGTGTTTGTCAGCTTTTAGCCATGCTGTAATAAATTCGCAATCATGTTTCGTATTTGCAAAAACGATAGCTTTGTCAGGCCAATCCTCTTCCATCAGGGTTAGCAATAATAAAGGTTTATCTTCGTTTGATGGATAAAATAGCTCTTCGCTAATTCGCGTATTCGTTTTGGTTTCGGGCTCTATTTGCACACTAGTCGGGTTATTCATGTGTTCGTATGCTAGTTCTTGAACTCGCATGCTTAATGTCGCTGAGAAAAGCATGTTAAGTCGTTGGTTTGGAGGCGGCATTCGATTAAATAGAAATCTAATGTCTTTAATGAATCCCAAATCAAACATGCGATCCGCTTCATCTAACACAGCAACCTGAATGTTTTTTAGTGTAAAAACACGCTGTTTGTAATAATCTATAATACGTCCGGTGGTACCTATTAGGATATCCACGCCCTGTTCAAGTTGGTTGCGTTGATTTTCATAACCCTCGCCCCCATATACACATGCAGTTGTCAGGCTAGTGTGTTTTACTAAGGTTTGCGCATCGTTTTCAATTTGTATGGCTAATTCTCGGGTTGGTGCCATGATAATTGCACGTGGTCCGTTTTTGTCATTTTGTTGTTCATTCTCAAGCAGATAGTGAAATGTTGCTAACAAAAATGTCATCGTCTTACCCGTGCCTGTTTGCGCTTGACCGGATATGTCTTGTCCGGACAACAATTGCGGTAAGGCTAATTCTTGAATGGGAGTACATTGAGCATAACCGGCGTCACTTAGGGCAGTTTGAATGTCTGAGTGAATCGGTAACGAAGAAAAGAGCGTACTAGTTAAATGTGTTGTTGGCATAGCTTATAGCTTATCAATGCTTGCATAAAAAACGGATCCTGTATAACACTATTAGACATTATGAATGAAAGTGTAGTTTTCTGAACTGGAGAAACAAATGAGCGAAAAGATAATCGCGTTATCAGACGAAAAATTCGAAGCCGATGTTATCAATGCATCTGGTCCTGTTTTAGTTGATTTTTGGGCGGAGTGGTGTGGCCCTTGTAAAATGATTGCGCCCATTTTAGACGAAATTGCCCAGGAATACGAAGGTAAAATCACGATTGGTAAGCTAAACGTGGACGAAAACAACGAGACACCACCAAAGTATGGTATCCGTGGGATCCCGACGCTACTATTATTTAAAGATGGAGGTGTCGCTGCAACTAAAGTCGGCGCTCTCTCAAAAACACAATTAAAAGAGTTCATTGAAGATAATATGTAATTCTTGTTTTGCTTCAGTCGGCGACATTGCGTCGTCCGACTGCTTAAATGATATTTTTTTGTTAAATTTTTACAAACACTAGACGATATCCTAAATAGGTGCTAGTGTTTAGTTACTCACCAGCCTCGACCGCGTCGTCAAAAGCTCTAAACTTTTTCCACTAAGCTGTAACAAATCTGTTCAGAGCGATGGCTCCGTGTTGATGCGAATCTTTTTACATGTTTAAACCCTTACATAAACCACATAATTAAGACCCACCGCAATGAATCTAACCGAATTAAAGCAAAAACCCATCAGTGAACTCGTCGAATTAGCCGAAAAGATGGGGCTTGAAAACCTCGCCAGAGCCCGTAAACAAGACATGATTTTCTCTATTCTGAAGTCTCATGCAAAAGGTGGTGAGGACATTTTTGGCGATGGCGTCTTGGAAATTCTACAAGATGGGTTTGGCTTTCTGCGTTCCGGTGATTCTTCTTATCTTGCTGGGCCGGACGACATTTATGTGTCGCCTAGTCAAATTAGACGTTTCAATCTGCGAACCGGCGATACAATTTCTGGCAAGATTCGACCACCCAAAGACAGTGAAAGATATTTTGCGCTGTTAAAGATACGCGAAGTTAATTTTGATAAACCTGAAAATTCGCGTAACAAGATTTTATTTGAGAACTTAACGCCATTGCACGCCAATTCACGCCTAACAATGGAGCGTGGTAACGGTTCGACTGAGGACATTACGGCGAGAGTGTTAGACTTAGCATCTCCAGTTGGTTGTGGCCAACGAGGCTTGATAGTGGCACCTCCAAAAGCGGGTAAAACCTTGCTTTTACAAAACATTGCTCAGTCGATTGCGGCCAACCATCCAGAGTGTCAGCTGATGGTGTTGCTTATTGATGAAAGACCAGAAGAAGTCACTGAAATGCAGCGACTTGTTCAGGGTGAAGTCGTTGCATCTACTTTTGATGAGCCTGCTAGTCGTCACGTTCAAGTAGCCGAAATGGTAATTGAGAAGGCAAAACGATTAGTTGAGCACAAAAAAGACGTCGTTATCTTGCTTGACTCCATCACTAGGCTAGCACGCGCTTACAACACAGTCATACCATCATCAGGTAAGGTGCTTACCGGTGGTGTAGATGCCAATGCTTTGCACAAACCAAAACGATTTTTTGGTGCTGCGAGGAACGTTGAGGAAGGTGGAAGCTTGACCATCATTGCGACTGCGTTGATTGATACCGGTTCTAAAATGGATGAAGTCATTTACGAAGAATTTAAGGGAACGGGTAATATGGAACTGCACCTTAATCGCAAGATTGCTGAAAAACGCGTGTTCCCAGCAATCGATTTCAATCGCTCCGGTACTCGAAGAGAGGAGTTATTAACCAGTCAGGAAGAGTTGCAGAAAATGTGGATCCTACGCAAAATTGTGCATGAAATGTCAGAAGTCGATGCTATGGAATTTTTGATTAGCAAGCTTGCAATGACGAAAACCAATGATGATTTCTTCGAATCGATGCGACGCCAGAAAGGCTAACGTTAACCAATACTTCAACTATCCTCAACATCGATTCTTGCCTCTACCGGATGCAACGAGTAGACGAAATCGGTGTTCTTGATCCTCTAACAGCCGATTCAAAAACGTCTTATCCAGACTATTTGCGATTCCTGTGGTTCGTCGCATTTAACCTTTTTTACACAAACATGCGATTTTAATCGAATCTGGCTAAAGCGAACATCTGAATATGACGATACTGAGGTATTGTTGAGTTCGTTGATCAACGCAATCAATCT
This sequence comes from Glaciecola sp. UBA2563, assembly GCA_002340325.1. GTDB lineage: Bacteria > Pseudomonadota > Gammaproteobacteria > Enterobacterales > Alteromonadaceae > Glaciecola. The sequence goes on from DDLV01000036.1 coordinate 12,645, forward strand.
TGATCGGAGGTAAAATGAGCGAACAGACCATCTTAATTGCAGATGATTCTTTGGCCCAGCGGAAAGTATTAAGTCATGTTTTACAACAAGAGGGGATCAATGTTGTAGAAGCTGAGGACGGCAATGTGGCGATTGAAAAATATAAAGCTTATGCACCCTGCCTTACAATATTAGACTTAGTCATGCCAAATTGCGGTGGAAAAGAGGCATTACGCAAGATAATTGAGCTTGATGCCGATGCTAATGTGATCATTGCAAGCTCACTTGGCGGAGAATCAGACGTCGAGGACTGCCTTCGTATTGGTGCAAAAAGCTATGTACAAAAACCCTATGACTTTGCCAACCTGTTGGAGCAGATTCGCCAACAATGCGATTGATAGAGCATTGTAAAACCCATCGCAAAACATTCTTGAGATAGTAATATGATTACCAAGTTTTTTGGCCAATTTTTGTTAGAAAAAGGCATCATCGATAAACATCAGCTACTTACAGCGCTTGATGAGCAGCGCGCGCAATCACCACTTCTTGGTGAACTAGCGGTAGAGATGGGATTGTTAACCAAGGCGCAAGCGAAAACGCTAAATGCGGCGCAGATGAAGGAAGACAAGCGATTCGGCGATTTAGCAATAGAGAAAGAGTTGCTCACTGACGCGCAGGTTAATGAGCTTTTAGAGAATCAACGAAAAAAGAGACCTTACATTGGGCAGGTGTTGGTGCGACTAGGTTTTTTGACAGATGAACAAGTCACACAATTGCTTGCTGAACACGGCAAGGATCGCGATACCAATACTCAACACATAAATACTGAAGTCGATAGTTGTTTCGCGCCAAAGCTAGCGCACAGAATTATTGACGTATTCCCTAAGATATATCAACGCGTATGCAAGCGAGCGATAGCCTTGCACAGCATACATTCGAGTGCAGACGCACAATCAGCCGCGCAGCCACGATGGCAACAAAACATCACGCTTAACCAGCGCAACAGTTTGCTGAGTCTTTCATTGCTATGTTCCCAACAAAATGCTCTGCAAATAGGTAGCGCATTTATGAATATGCCTTTGCAAGAATTCGATGAACTTAGTATCGATGCAGTTAATGAGTTTTTAAACACCTTTACTGGCCACGTTTATTTCCATGCCGAGGAAAACATTGATTCTAGTGCCATTTCTCCGCCAACTTTCATGCCCACTAATGAATTAGCAGCTAACGAAACACTTATAATGCGCTTTGATGGTGGCGATTGTCGTTGCGATATTGTTGTAGAACTTAGAGACAAATAAAAGTATTGTAATTTACTCTCGCTGGAATAGAACTAGCGAGGTTTTTACCCCCAATTTTTACAAATAACACTCAAAATCATCATTTTTATTGAGATACGGATTTGAATCTCAGATTAGTGTCTACGATTTTATTGCGGCCGGAATTTTTCGCCACATAAAGGTTTTGGTCTGCTGTTTTGATTGCATCGTACAATTCTGTTTTTTCATCAATGCAGGCTGCTCCAATACTCAACGTAATTTCTTTGTTTACTAATTCGAAAAGCGCAGCATCTTTTTGAACTCTTTTAGAAATAGATGATGCCTTTTGAACAGCCTGTTCTAACGAGCAGTTTTTTAAGATTAACAGAAATTCTTCGCCTCCCCATCGTATCGCCAAATCATTATCTCTCACTTCACTTTTGATGATTTCCGACACAGCTATAAGAACTTTATCACCTGTATCATGACCATATTCATCGTTCACTAGCTTGAAGAAGTCGATATCAACAAGTAATACGGTAGCCGTTACTTTACCAAGTTTTGCAACGCGCTTTTCTTTAACGACGCTTCTGTTATAGAGACCTGTTAGCTCGTCCGTTATCGATTGACGACGAAGCACTTTTTTTGTGTTTTCTTGGATCTTCACAAACGTTAGTGTCAATACACACAGCGCTAAACTTGACGCAATATATCGAGTTGATTCGGTAATAGTGTAATCAACAAGAAAATCGTGATTGTTGGGTATCAGCATAAGATAAAATGCCGAAGTTACAAAAATACTACAAAAAATACAACCCAACTTAAAGGGTAAAATCGCGACAGAAATAGTTAGAAGAGAGTAAGTCCACAAGATCCCAGTTTTTTCGATACCCCCGTGTCCGATAAGCATCAAGATCAGAAAACCACAAAGAACAGAGAGATTGAATATAGACAGTCTGCTATATCGGGAGAAAATCAATGTGATATTGCCAATACCGATAAAAGCAGTAATAAGGACATAAGATGCAAGGACATACTGGCTATTAAACAGCGCATTTAAACCGAAAAATGAAAGGAAAAACATACCAACTATGCTCATCAACATAGTAAGTAATAGCTGAAAATCGTTTCTTAGCTTCTTACTTATTGTCTTTATCATGATGTTGATAGGCACTTTTCGTTTGTTTAAGAAGCGACTGGACAGCTAAATGCATAAATGCCTTTATCCACTAGTGCGCCCTCGCTTGAAGAGCACATGCGAGGTCTCGACCACCAATATTCACCACAGGTGCTCTGGCTGACCTACGCCTAACCGGGTCGTAAATATCGATTTCTCTTTCAACGCTATATTCTGTTTTACACGTTAAATCGATAAGTGACATTTCTTTTGTTGTATTGTCAGCCGCTACCACTTGCTGTTGGTCGTGAAATGCAATGTCAGCGCTCATTTTTTCATCAAAGACTGATATGTCAGGTACGATGCCTCGTTGATGGTAGCTTGTACCGTCTGGTAAAAAGATCTTTCCAATCGTAATGAATAACGTTTCATCAGAAAATGAAGCATTGTTTATTTGTTTTTGTATTTGTCCGCTTGCTTTACCGTTTGTCGTCTGACCTATAACGGTTGCATCTACCAATTGTTGTAACGCACCTGCAATTAACTCTGCCGATGATGCCGTTTGATGATCCACCAAAACGCTAATAGGTAGATTGGTTATAGGTGCATGAAAACTCTCTATCATGCGAATTTGAGGTTTTGAAGCAGATGGATTTCGGCGCTGGAAGCTACCTAACGTTTCCTCATTGGAAAATAAGTCAACAATGGTATAGGCAGCTTCTAAATTCCCGCCCGTATTGCCCCGTAAATCGAGCACGATATGATTAAGGCGCTTACCGAGCTCATCCGCACTTTTATTGAAGAACGTTAATATTTTTTGCGGTGTCTCTGGCGTGATTGAATTTACCTTAATCAGCACCGTGTTGTTTTCTACGACGATACCATAGGTGCCTTTTTTGGCGTTTTTAAACAGTGCTTTATCTTGTTCGGTCTGGAATTTTGTATAGGGGTCCAGTGTTGATAAAATACTATTTGCGTGACGAATTAACAGATTCGGGTGTGTCTCTGATGTGGCGTCTAATAAATCAATTTCAGATGCTTGTTTTGGCATGATTTGTTTAAGTGAGATTTGACCAAGCAAATCATCATGATTTGGAAACCCAAAGTGACTGTCTGCGACAAGTTTTAAGATTTCTTGGAGGTCTTCAAATTGGCGTTTAATGACAGCAATTTGCTGTTCGCTATATTGTTGTTTTAGTTGTGCCGGCAGTCTTTGCCACTGTTCTTCAAAATGATTGTTTTTGGTCAAGTGTAGTAAAAGCAAACATGCGCTCGCAGCCAAGTATAAAGCGATGAATAAAAAGCTAGATTTTTGTGCCATCGACGCGCCTCGCCGTTGTTGCTTCTTTTTGTGTTGAACACTATATCGGCAAAATTGACGGTTATTGTAGGTTTAACCGTTGATTGCTAATTCAGCTTGATTTACGAGAGTAGATGGGCATAAACGCGTTAAATTACTCGCGCTTGATCACTGATTAATTTATAATCCAGCGCTTTCTGTAAAGCGTGTAGGGCTGTTAAATAGCAATATTTAACACAGTTCTGCTGATTTATTACTAAATGAGTATATCTATGTCGCAAGTCGCTATCGTTATGGGGTCAACATCGGACTGGCCAACGATGCAAGAAGCAGCAAAAATGCTTCAGGCACTGGGGGTGTCTTATAAAGCCGAGGTGGTTTCGGCGCATCGCACACCGAACAAGTTGGTCGAATTTGCACAATCAGCTGATGCAAATGGATACAAGGTAATCATTGCCGGCGCAGGAGGAGCTGCACACTTACCCGGCATGATAGCAGCTCATACACACCTGCCTGTTTTTGGTTGTCCCGTGAAGTCTAGTCAACTCAATGGGATTGACAGTCTACTTTCAATCGTACAAATGCCTAAAGGCGTTGCAGTTGGAACACTTGCGATTGGCGCAGCGGGAGCGGCGAACGCAGGCTTGCTTGCAGCCCAAGTCATTGCCTTAAACGACGCTTCTGTGAAACAAAATGTCATTGCATACCGTCAGCAACAAACCGAAAAAGTACTTGAAAATCAACACTTGGAGCTTGAATGAAACTCTTAGTCTTCGGTGCGGGGCAGCTCGCACAGATGATGTATTTAGCTGGGATTCCATTAGGTGTGCAAGTGCAAGCCGTTGATGTCAATACTGGTAACGTTGTACATCCAGTCAGCAAACAAGACATGAATAAAAAGTTGCAAGATGCATTTGACGAAGCAGCTGCCATTACAGCTGAGTTTGAGCATGTGCCAGAAGACCTGCTTCTGCAAGCAGAAGAAACAGGAAAACTCCTGCCAAGTTCTGCCACCATCTTAACAGGCGCCGACCGAGTAAGAGAAAAGCTGCTGTTGAATAAAGCAGGTGTTTTGACTGCAGATTATGTGGTCATTGATGATCTAATAAAAATACAGGATTGCATCAATACACTTGGCGAGCGCATTATATTTAAAGCCAGCCGCGATGGCTATGATGGGTATGGGCAGTGGCGTGTTTCAGACAGACAGCAAATGTCAGCGCTAGAAGAAACCTTTTCCACACTCGACCTTAAGTCAGTACCAATACTCGCAGAAAAGATGATTGATTTTGATCGCGAGCTATCCGTTATTGGTGCAAGGAAAGCGAATGGAGAAAGTCATATTTTTAGCATGGCTGAAAATTTACACCACCAGGGGCAACTACAGGTCAGTATTGCTCCAGCGCCAGACCTAACCGAAGAACTTCAATTACTAGCTGAAAGCATATTTGTTAAAATTGCCGATGCGCTAGACTACGTCGGCGTTTTAGCTGTTGAACTGTTCCAGGTAGATGGGCGACTCCTTGTAAATGAAATTGCACCAAGAGTACATAACTCAGGCCATTGGACACAAAATGGAGCCGAAACATCACAGTTTGAGCAGCATATTAGGGCAGTTTTGGATCTGCCATTAGGTGATTCCCAAGTTAACAGGCCGACGGTGATGATCAACATTATCGGATGCACTTCTTTCAGTCGTGAACTTATTAGTATCCCTGGTTGTCATTTACACTGGTATGGGAAATCTGTGCGAGAAAAACGCAAAATGGGGCATATCAACATCACAGCTGATAGCTTCGCAGAACTTGGCGAGAAAGTGGGGAAATTGATAACGTATCTTCCGGTAGAGCATTTTCCTCTGGTATCAAAACAGGTATCTAGATTAAAAACACTTTAGTCACAAGGGTTAATCAATCATGTTAAAAACTCACAAACGAAATCTTCTTCAGGCGCTAGGCATTGTCGCTATTTTTCTCGGCCTTTCATTCGTCGTCTCCGCCGAGCATCATAAGAAAACAGAACAGGATGCCCAAGCTGCAGACGAGCATGGCATTTCAATTCAAAACGCCTGGGCAAGAGCGACGTTTGCAATGGCAAAAACAGGCGCAGGTTATTTTAATTTGACGAATAATGGTGGTGAGGACGTTGTCCTGTTGTCCGCATCGGTATCAGAAACGGTCGCTGGTATGGTTGAACTTCATGAAACCGTAATGATGAATGATATGATGCAGATGCGTGAACTCGAAGCTGGTGTGCCAATATCAGCAGGAGATACCGTCGCATTTGAACCGGGTGGTAAGCACATTATGTTCATGGGTTTGACTAAGGGACTTGATGCCGGTGAAGAATTTGATGTGGTGCTGACTTTTTCGGATGACACAGCAAAAACGGTAAAATTTGAGGTGAAAGACGCTCGTTAAACCAGACTTTTATCGAGATTCGCGCTTTTGCTAACGTCAGTCGTCAGCAAAAGCGTGGTATTGAAAATTGTTTGGCAAGTTAACCAGCAGCCTTCTTTTTCTGATTATACTGCAGCTTTTTCTCATTCATATCGACTAGTTTTTTCAAAAGATCTGGGTTTTGAGAGACCACTTGTTCCACATATTTTAGCGAATCTTCTTTTTCCCTTTGGACAAGGAATTCAACATCCGACAGTGACGGAAATGGCGCTCCGGAGCGAAGTGCATTTTGCGTCTCAATCGCCATTCTATCAAGCACATATTGTGGATAACAGGCAGTTGTTTTAATACGAGAGCCTATTCTCGATTCTTGGCGGCACTTAACCTTAAATTTCTCTTCCGTGGCTATGGCATTGAACAATGAATAAAAGTCCAGCTCAGCCATTTGCATTTGTTGTTTGAAAAATAATAGCGGCTTTTGCCCCACGACCTCTATTTTTTCTGCGCTTTCCTTCATTTCGTTGATGACGATGTCAGGCGTCTTGGCTGTTGTGAGTATTTCAGGACTTTGCGAAACTAGATCAGCTTCCTCCATAGCAAATATCTGGGTACTTAGTCCTAAGCAGCATAAGGAGAAAGTAGTGATGAAATGTTTAACCGCGTTTGTGTTTGTCGTAATGTTCATGGTGTTTCCTCGTTTATGAATAATGGATGTTTGTAAATTTCTCATTCGATTTGAGACGCCTCCATTAGTACATTTTTGTATGCATTAGAAAACGACACCACCATGACAAGCGCGGACGGTAATGCGACACTAATGGGAGTGTCATGTTACTGTCATGCAGCAATAAACGCTTCTCTTGACAGTTTTTCGCTAAAAAATTGAGTGGAATGTTCTAGATTCTCGCAAATGTCGTATTTAAGTTATTGATGTCAACTACTGTTTAAAGAACCATGTCAAATACGCTACCACCTAACGTAAATGCAAGCGATAAGGTCATCTTGTTTGATGGGGTTTGTAAACTGTGTAATCGTTGGAGCCAGTTTATTATCCAGAATGACAAAGCTCGGGAGTTTAGGTTGTGCAGTGTGCAATCTGTAGAAGGGCAACAAATTTTAACCCATTTTGGTTATCCAATAGACACGTTTGAAACTATGTTATTAGTCAAAGGTGATAAATGCTTAACGCAGAGTGACGCATTTCTGGACGTTGTTTCTTATTTGACATTGCCATGGTGCCTTCTACATCTTTTTAGAATAATTCCTTCGAGGATTAGAAATTGGGTATATGACAGAATAGCGTTGAATCGCTATAAGCTTTTTGGATGTTATGATAGTTGTATTTTGCCTTCGCCTGATCATGATAAGCGATTCTTGGATGGTGGTCGTTAATAATGAAACAGCCCCTAATACGGCAGAAAAAATGAGTCAACTCCCCAACCAATGGAAAAACTGGGTGATAAAGCAGCTTATGAATGGGGCTGATCCAAATAGAATTGCCAAGCAGCTGCGCGAAGGCGGTTTCACAGATGCGCAAATTATCAGAGCTATCCCAAGTCTACCCAAAACATTCATGGGCTCACAAAATCAGCAATTCTTTCAGTCTTTGAGTGAGCCTAGTTTACTTAAAAGTCCACATGCAGGGTTAAAAATATTAGAGAGTGAACGCGCACAAGTTTATCGCTTGGACAATTTTTTAACGAAAACCGAATGTAATAAAATTATCGCTTTAGCGAAAACCAATTTGCGTCCTTCACAAATTGCCGCGAAAAATAAAAAGGACTTTAAGGGGTTTCGAACGTCCACAACGTGTGATTTGCCTTACTTAAAAAAGTCAGCAACGGATAACCTAGAAAGGAAAATCATCAAATGTCTGGGGGTTGGTGTTGGAGAGGACGAAGTGATCCAAGCGCAACACTATGCCGTTGGGCAAGAGTTTAAGGCACATACAGATTATTTTGAACCTGGGTCTGAAGAGTTTAAAACATATTGTTCGATAGGAGGACAGAGAACTTGGACATTTATGGTATATTTAAATGACGCTTGCGAAGGTGGTGAAACCGAATTTCCAAAGTTGGCGATATCAATTAAACCAAAAACGGGTACCGCGATAATATGGAACAACCTCACCAAAGACGGCGACATTAACGAAAATACGCAACATCAAGCGCATCCCGTGATTTCAGGTGAAAAAGTGATCATTACTAAATGGTTCAGAGTCCGCAATATGCGCAGGCAAGAGGGCAGTCGGCCCATTGATTTGTATCGAAAGCTTAAAAAACGATAAAAAGGGCTACTGTAATTGTCAAGTACTAGCCCTTTTAAATGTTGTCTGAAACTCGCAGATTAATTAGACTCACTGACAATGATGTCGCGTTTTGCAAAAGAAGCCACAAACTTCTTCAGTGGTCGTTCATTACAAGTGATATGGTCATCATTTATACCGTGCTTTTCTCTGGCGACTGTTTCACCGAAGATAACTGCGTCGATGCACAATTTCGATGCTGGATTCGATCTTTCTGCAACCAAGGCAACTGGCGCTAGCGGATATTCATTAGATACTGCATCTTTGCTGGCTCGTAATTCAGCATATCGCCTACTGAATTTTGCAAGCGAATAACCGTTACACTTCACAGTCAGTGCAAGTGTATTGTAATCAGCATTCTCTGTTTTAGCAAAAAGGCGAGCAGCTCTCAAACCTTGTTCAGCAGCGATTACACATATTTGTGTCGCCAATGATTTATCTTTCAATTCAAATGTCACATTTGCATGATTCTGTGCATAACTATCGGCATAACTAGTTGCATTTAAGCCAGTCATTAATGCCGTAGCCATCATTACTTTTTTCATAGCGTTTCCCCTAAGCGGATATTGTAATTAAATTAGCTTTTCTAACGAAAGCAATTCGATTATCGGCATTGGATAGTGAAAATCAAGCTTATAATGTAATTAAATTACAGAAAATTGAAAATAAACCGTAATTAAACCAAATTAATGTAATAAAATTACAAAAGGTTAAAATTCTTTATTTCTAATTAACAAACGTGAAAATTTTATGACAGTCGGTTTGGGAGCGTTGGTGAAAAAAACCTCTCTACTGGATTTTTCTGACCCAAGCTGCTTTGATGAACGTATCGTTTTTTTTAGTGTTTTTTACGGGGTCTTACATGAGAAATTCTACATATACGCTCGGATTACTGTTAATGGTATCGACATCTGCGGTGGCAGATGATGCGTTTACATTTGAAGAATTGGCAGATGGATTAAATCATCCTTGGGGGTTAGCGTTTCTTCCGTCAGGTGACGCATTGGTAACAGAGAGAAATGGAGATTTGCGTTTACTGACCAGTGAAGGCTTGTCAAAACAGCCCATTTCGGGCTTACCGGATTTTGTAGCAACGGGACAAGCCGGCATGATGGGCATTGCAATCGACCCTGATTTTGAGCAAAACAACAAAGTATATGTATGTTTAAATGTTGCCGGCGACGGAGGATGGAGCAGTGAAGTACATGTAGGCGAATTTGATGGCGCTAATTTACAAAATGTGCAACAAGTGTTTGTTGCATTACCCAAATATGAATCACGGCATCATTTTGGCTGTCGCATTACGTTTAATAAAACGAACGAAATGTTCATTTCCCTTGGCGATAGAGGTGGCTTTAAAGAGGAATCACAGAACATCGACAATCATACGGGGACAGTGGTGAGGTTGAACCACGATGGCAGTATTCCTAAGGACAACCCTTTCCTTTCAGGCGGCGCTCCCGAGGTATTTACTTACGGACACAGAAATGTACAAGGCATGGCCATGCATCCTGATACAGGAGAAATTTGGACGCATGAACATGGTCCAAGAGGTGGTGATGAAGTCAATATTCTATCAAAGGGTGATAATTATGGGTGGCCTACGATCACTTATGGCATTAATTACAATGGCACAATTATTACAGATAAAACCGAAATGGAAGGGATGCGACAACCTTTGAAGTATTGGGTCCCATCTTACGCGCCATCAGGCATGATGTTTTACGGCGGTGATATGTTTGACGCTTGGCAAGGCGATTTATTCATTGGTTCTTTAAAGTTTAGATACTTAAAGCATTTAAAAATAGAAGACAGCAAAATTGTTGAAGAAACAAACCTTTTTGAAGATTTGGATGAGCGGATCCGAGATGTCGTTGAAGGGCCTGATGGTTCGATTTACCTCGTCACCGATTCTAACAACGGAAAAATAATTAGAGTGTCTAAAAGTTAGAGCGGGTTTCTCCCTCCCGCTTTTCAAGGTAGTATTAGGCTTATGTTAGGTATTTCAAAAAGAAACGTTTGAACGTTCAATATCATCAGTTCACCGAACAGTATTTTGATGGGGTTGTGGCGTTAGGTAATAACGTTCATGGCGACAACTATCTCGACGACCATTCTGTAAAAGTTCTTTATGGTAAGAGTTGGCATGCTGATATCAACGCAAGTTGGGTAGCGGTGGATGAACATAATCGCGTTGTCGGTTTTCGCCTTACCCACGCAGCGAATCATTGGGAAGTAGACAAGTGGTGTACGCCTGAGCTTTGGCCGTATGCCAAGTCTGACATTTGTTACTTTAAATGCAATACGGTGGCTAAAGCCGCTCAGGGCAAAGGTATTGGTTCTGCACTTCTCAAAAAATCCATCTCTGCTGTGAAAAAACAAGGCGCAAAAGCAGGCCTTGCCCATATATGGTTGGCAAGCCCAGGTAACGCTGCTTTTAAATATTTTTCTGCTAATGGCGGAAAAATCATTAAAAAACATCCGAATAAATGGCAACAACTTTCGCTTGAAGATGGGTACATGTGTCCTGTTTGCGGAAGCTTATGTGAATGCACAGCAGCAGAAATGCTATTAACGTTTTAGTCGTTGACGAAATGTATGATCCACTAATAGATAACTCGCCACCATCACATCTTACAAAACCTGATAGCTTTTGGGCGAATGATTACGACCCCTTTATTTATCCGACACTTGAACGCACTGTTAACACAGATATTGCAATAATAGGGGCAGGTTACACAGGCTTGTCCGCTGCAATGCATCTTCGCAGAGAATATGGTGTAGACTGCACTGTTATCGAAGCATGCCAGCCTGGCGTTGGAAGCAGTGGTCGCAATGGTGGGTTCGTATTACCTGGCACAGGAAGGCTCAGTAATGAACAGTGCGTTGAGCGTTTCGGTGAAAAAACAACCGCAGAGATGTATCAAGAATATCAACGTTCAGTGGATTTTGTTGATGCCCTGATTGACCAGTTGGCTTTGCAGAAATCACAACAAACTAGCATTGTTGATTGCGCGCGAACGAGGGGCGGTTATCTGAAATTAGCCCATCATCAACAGCATACGCAACAACTTCATCAGCAAGTCAAATACATGCAGAAAAATCATGGTGAAAATGCGCAACCCTTGACACAAAAAGACATCGAATCAAATTATTTATCCGGTGTACAGCAATTCGGAGGGGTCTATTATCCTAATGCATTTTCTGTAAATCCGTGGTTGCTTGTGCAGGGTATTGCAAAGTTAACGCAAAATGCAGGCGTTCAGATTTTCGGAAATAGCCCTGTCATTGACATTAAAACCAAAGACAGTACTCACGAAATAATCACCCGCTACGGAAAAGTTAAGGCGAAAACGCTTCTCCTAGCGAGCAATGCATACACGCCAAATCACCAATTTTCAATCCTGCAAAATCGGATATTTCCCGTCATTTCAAGCATCATTGTGACCAAGCCGCTGTCAACATCACAGCTGTCTTTGTTAAATATGAAGCCAGGATTGATGGTAATGGATACGCGTCCTTTGAAGTATTACTACAGACTGTTACCCGACAATCGATTGCTGTTTGGAGGAAGAGGGGCGGTTACGGGTAAAAAAGCCTATTTACCCAGATATCAATCGGCGCTAGTGCAAGGACTCTTGCAAACCTTACCCGGCCTAAAGAATATTGAAATTGATCAATTCTGGAGTGGGTGGGTTGCAATCTCTTTTGATGATTACCCTAGGCTCTATTTTGATAAAGCAAAACAATGTTTATATAGCGCCGGGTATTGTGGCGCTGGACTTGCTTTTTCGTTGTATGCTGGAAAACGATTGGCCCAGCTATATGCAGAGCCAGAAGCAATGCCAGATTTACCCTTTTGGCAAACCCCATTAAAAAAATTCCCGTTGGCTATGTTACGTCGTCCCGCCTTAAACGCTCTATACTTTAAAGAACATTGTAAACAATGGCTACAGCGCCATTTCAGCTGATTAGAAACGTCTATGTATGCACTCAATAATAAAATTGCATTACTTACGAAGCACGAAAAAGAAGTGCAAATAGCGCCTGTCTTTGCGCGGCATTGGCCGGGGGACATAGAAGTTAATTCAACATTTGATACTGATACGCTAGGTAGTTTTGACAATACTGTCGCCCGAACACTGTCCCCGATTGAATGCGCCTTAAAAAAGGCAAATTTGGCTTGCGAATTGACAGGTTTGTCCCAAGGGTTGGGCAGTGAAGGGAGTTTTACTGGATATGCCGGTATCGGCAATATGAATGAAGAGTTTCTCGCATTTGTCGACAGAGCTACCGGCATAGAAGTGATTGGTGTTTACCGCCAGATGACACCTCTAGCACCTGTAATCGCAAATGATGAAATTGAGTTAAAAACAACGCTCAGCCAATATTCAAACAAACAAGGCTGGATGCTTGTTGAGAATAGTGGCGAATCTGAACACATAATTGAAAAAGGACTGATAGGTATCAAGCAAATCACCTATGCGGCGGGTCATAAATTTCCAATTTCAATTACGCCTGATTTTAGAGCAATGATGTGTCCTGAGCGACAAAAAAATATAGCGAAGACGGCCGAAAACCTCCTTGAAAAGCTCTGTTCACCCTGCCCAAACTGCAATAGTCCTGGTTTCGTTTTTGATCAAGCGGAACAGGGCTTGCCATGCGAACTGTGCGGCGCGCCCACTAATCAAGTGCTTTATCGCAGCGCCGTTTGTAAACAGTGTGGTCATACTGAAAAGCAGCAGGTGACTGAAACAACGGCGTCATCCTACTACTGCAATATTTGTAATCCATAAAAGGGCAAACGGATAGCCATTAGAAATGGTTGCTGAAAGCCAATTTATCTTCCAGGGCGGAATTATACTTTTAAGTCAAGTTCAAAAAAGACTAACCTCCAGTCAATTAAGTCCAAAAGCCCCTTTAATTCGTATGGCTCTAATGTAAAGCATTACGTAAATTTCATGTAAAGATGAGAGTAACACGCCTGCGCGTGGTGTATATTCCGGCGCAAAGTTTACGTTTACATAAAGTTTAGCAAAGGAAATATACCTTTCCTTCAGCAGGAGGTCCGCGTGGACAATCGCACAGAACAATCGTCAATGGCACAAAGTGATAGTGATAGCCGTGTTGATGAACATCCTCAAGATATACCAGCGTACAATAGAAGCGTGCCTTGGATAACGCATAGTCTTGTAACACTGGGTATATTAGGTATTGCCGTGCTTATCTTATTTGGCTTATTTGCTAACAAACCCACTGCAAATCGCTGGGGTGATAGACCTGCGCCAAGAGTCGCTGTTGAAATAGCGCCGTTGACGGAGACATCTTTTGATGTCTGGGTGGATTCTTATGGAACGGCTGACTCAAGGACAAGTACTGCGCTCGTTGCAGACGTAAATGGCAGAGTAGTTGAAGTGTCTGAAAATATCAGGCCAGGCGGCACTTTCAAAGCCGGCGAAGTGTTGGTCAAGATAGAAGACAGTAATTATCGTATCGAAGTAGACGTGGCAGCATCAGCGGCAGCAGATGCAGAACTAGCGTATTTGCAAGAAGTTGCGCAAGCGGAATTTGCTGCGCAAGAATGGAATGAACGTCCTCAGAGCGACGCGGCGCGCAAACTTGCATTAAGAGAACCGCAAGTTGCAGCAGCGAAAGCGGCGCTGCAAGCGGCAGAAGCGCGCCTTGAAAGAGCAAAATTGGATTTGGCTAGAACAGAGATTAAAGCGCCTTTCGATGGCAGGGTACTCTCTCAACAAATCGATGTTGGTCAATTTGTCACGCCCAGCCAGGGTATCGCCCAAATTTACGGCACAGAAGCAGTAGAAGTTAGGTTGCCGATTAAGATTAACGATCTAGAGCATTTGAATTTACCAGAAAATGAGAACGACTCTCGGCCTTTGGTCCTTTTAGAGAGTGATTTGGGCAGTAGAACTTATCAGTGGCAGGCAGAAATAGTGAGGACCGAAGGCGCCTTTGACCCAGCGACTCGCATGTTGTTTGTGGTTGCACAAGTGATAGAACCGTTTATCAGCACTGAGCTACGCCCAGCTATAAGGGTCGGGCAATTCATGCGCGCAAAAGTTCAAGGTAAGACATATGACAATGTGTTTGTGATCCCTCGAAGGGCAGTGACACAAGACTTCTCAGTTGCGATCGCACAAGAGGGTATCCTGCAGAAGCGTCAGATCAATCCACTTTGGACCGATAGCGAGTCTATTGTAGTTGCCGCCAGGTCTGCAGACATTTTAGGTCAAGATGCAAAACGATCTGCGGTGCTGGCACCTACCGATAAGATCGTGCTGACACCCACAGCGAACCTTCCAAATGGTACTCGCATCCGACCGTTGGGTGAGAACAATGAGGAACAAAAGCGTGGACGACCGGCTTCAATAGCATCGGGCGAAAACTCAGATAGGCGCAATTCCTCAGCGAGTAACACTTCATCCACTGCTAGCAGCGCAAATTAAGAGGTTGTTATGATAGCTTGGTTTGCAAAAAATGATGTGGCGGCAAACATTCTTTTAGTCGTCATTATGCTTGCGGGATTTTATGTCATGTCAACCAAAGTCCCGGTTGATATGTTTCCAGAAATCGAAATTAATAGTGTAAATGTTTCTATGTCACTTCCTGCAGCTTCACCACAAGAGGTTGAAGAGGGCATTACGATAAAAGTAGAAGAAGCCGTTCAGGATCTTGAAGGCATTCGACAGATTACTTCGCAGAGCAGAGAAGGCAGTGCTTCTATCACCATTGAAGCAAAAGACGGATACGACGTCCGCGAACTTCTAGAAGAAGTAAAAATTCGAATAGATAGTATCAACAATTTCCCAATCGAAGCTGAAAACCTATTAGTCCAAGTTCCGCAAAGGCGTAGAGACGCTATTGGTGTTGTCATCTATGGTGATTATGATGCGGTAACACTACGTCGATTTGCAGAAGATATTCGAGATGAGCTGGCGCAGTTAGACGCGGTGACACAGGCGATAATCGAAAATACACTTCCGTTTGAAATGTCAATTGAAATTCCTGAATGGGCACTTCGACAGTATGACTTGTCGTTGGAGCAAGTGGCAAATGTCGTGCGTCAAAATTCCAGAGATGTCTCAGCTGGGAATTTGCGCACAGAAGGAGGGGAAATATTCATTAGAAGCAGGGGACAGGCATATCGCGCCTCCGAGTTTGCCGAAATTCCCATCATCACCAACCAAGATGGCAGTATGGTGAGATTGGGAGATATTGCGCAGATAAAAGATGCATTTGAAGAGACACCTCTGAAAACACGATTTAATGGCGTCTCGGCAATGGAAGTCGAGATATTTCGTTCGGGTAATGAAAGTATCATCGACATTACCGAAGCGGTTAGGCAATACATCGAAGACAAACGCCCACAATTGCCACAAGGATTGTATATAGACTATTGGCGAGATCGCAGTAAGGCCATTAAAGCCAGGTTGGCGACATTAGGCAAAAGTGCATGGCAGGGTGCAATTCTTGTCATTATTATGCTCGCGCTATTTTTGCGTCCGTCCGTCGCGTTTTGGGTGTGTTTAGGCATTCCAATGTGTTTCTTAGGTGCCTTTTTGTTTATGCCGGTGTTCGGGATTAGCATCAACTTGATGAGTCTCTTTGCATTTATATTGGTGCTGGGGATTGTTGTTGATGATGCCATTGTCACGGGCGAAAATGTGTATTCGCATTTACAGAGGGGAGAGGAGCCTCTTGCTGCAGCCATCAATGGCACAAAAGAAGTGGCAATCCCTGTTACCTTTGGTATTTTGACAACAATCGCTGCGTTTATCCCGCTTGCGTTCCAGGAAGGCCGGGGTAGTTGGTACGCATCGATAACGTATGTGATTGTGCCTGTGCTGCTGTTTTCGCTTATTGGGTCAAAATTTATTTTGCCAGCTCATCTTAAACACGTTCGCCCACAGTCAACAAAGACCTCACGCTTTTCTCAATTTCAACAACGCATTGCATCCTCACTCGAGACATTTATAAAAAATGTCTATCAACCTGCGTTAGCGGTGGCAATGCGCTGGCGCTATGCCACGCTATTCACCATGGTAGGGTGCTTTTTTGTTGTCATGGGTACTATGTTTACTGGGCACACGAATTTCATATTCTTTCCTCGTGTGCAAAGCGAAGTGGCGACGGCAAACGTAATAATGCCAGCGGGCACTGCATTTGAAACTACCGACAGTATTGTAGAAGCAATGACGCGTCATGCTCAGGACCTAAAAGAAGTGTACACAGACCCAGTCACTGGAGAGTCAGTAATAAGCAATATCTATTCGATAAGTGGCGGTAGAAACTCTACAACAGGCAGAGTGCGCGTCGAAACAGTACCTCCGGAAATCCGCACTATGGATGTAAAAACACAAGACATCGTGAATGAGTGGCGTAAGCGTGTCGGTCAGGTACCGGGTGCAGAACAGCTGAATTATCGCGCTGAGATCGGTGGTTGGGGAGGCGCGCCTATTGATATTGAGCTCAAGGGGCAAAATGCCACAGCATTGGCGGAAATTGCTGAAAAGCTGAAAGTAAAATTATCTGAATATGCTGGTGTTTTTGATATTGAAGATTCTCTTTCAGACGGTAAAGAAGAGTTACAACTGCAGCTTAAACCCGAAGCTCGCTTACTTGGGGTTAATTTAAGTACAGTGTCTGGTCAGGTCAGACAGGCAGTATATGGATTTGAAATTCAGCGAGTACAACGCGGTCGTGAAGAAGTGCGGGTGATGCTGAGGTATCCCGAGGAAGCTCGGCAGTCGATTGAAACGCTAGAACAAATGATGATCCGTATCGGGCCCAATCGCGAAGTGCCACTATGGCAAGTCGCTAATGTTTACCCGGGATTAAGTCCAAATTCAATTACTCGTATTGACCGCCAGCGGACGGTTTCGGTGACATCGGATTTTGATAAACAAAACGCCAGTATGGGGCTTGTCAACGAAGAACTACAAGAATGGCTTGATGAAAACATTGTTGCTTATCCCGGCGTGACCTATGAAATGGGCGGCGAGGCAAGAGACCAAAGAGAGTCTAGCCAAGGGCTTGCTATTGGCGGGATCGGACTTGCAATCCTTATTTATATTTTGCTAGCGATACCGTTTAAATCCTATTCTCAACCTATCATTGTTATGTCGATTATTCCTTTTGGCATGATTGGCGCGGTGATAGGGCATTGGATCATGGGACTAGATCTAACACTGCTGAGCTTCATGGGTATGCTCGCGTTAGCTGGCGTTGTGGTAAACGATTCTCTTGTGTTGGTTGATTACGTCAATAAACGCAGAGCAGCGGGCGCAAGTATAAAAGAGGCAGTCTACACCGCAGGTGGGCGGCGTTTCCGTCCCGTTTTATTAACGTCATTGACGACGTTCGCCGGGCTAATGCCGCTATTGTTTGAAAAATCAACGCAAGCGCAATTCTTAATACCGATGGCCGTCAGCTTAGGTTTCGGGATTTTATTTGCGACGCTAATTACCTTGTTTATCGTGCCAATGAATTACTTGATATTGGAAGATATTAGAGCGTACTTCAAACGCTATGGACGTGATATGAAGTCGTTGGTAGTGAAGCGGGCGTGATGGTGGCTTAAGTCAGGATTTACTCGTCATCGTGATGAAAATCCAATGCTGTTCGTTTAAGCGATGCTATCTAGCTGCGGCATGTTAATTTTTAAAAGTCGCTTTGTACCATCCATGGGCGCTTGGGCTCGCGCGTCCATGCGCGAGCACACTTTTAAAAATCAACATCCCTACGCTAGGCGCTTTATCGCTTAACCGAGCAGCATTGGATGAAAATCACGATCTCCTTGGCTCAGCAACCATTTTGCGATGCCTAGTAAAACGCTTGTTTTATAAGAAAGGTGATTAAAGAAATGAGTCGTTGTTGAGTAAAGAAAGGCCAGCCGCCACTCAATGTTAAGAGTGTTGGTTTGTGCGCATAGCATATACCCACCATTGACCAAAATCGCATTAATGAGCGGTACTGTTAGGGTGGTTTTGGCAAATCGGTACTCAAATTAAAATGTGATATTGCTGAGTCGTATAAATTTATGCGGTTTTATTTGGGTACACTCTAAACAAACCAGTGGCATTCTGGGAAGTAACGAGGGCATCACTCTGGCAATATCGTTACCTTATTCAACAAAATCGGCTCGACGGGGACTTCATAGAAGCGTGCGACTACATTGTATTCCGTATCAACAATTGCCATTTCGTCAATCACACTTTGCCCTTCTATTACCATTCCAAATACCGTGTAACCCCAGTTTTTGCCTGGGTTTAAATTGTCGTTATCTTTTGCGTTGAAGAAGAACTGTCGCTTAGCTGAATGCTGGTCGTCCATTCGCGCCATTGCAATGGTGTATGCGTCGTTTTTTAGTCCGTTGCCAGATTCATTGAAAATTGATGAGAACTCGGTTTTTTCTTTAAACTCAGCGGTATAGCCGCCACCTTGGACAATGTATTCAAAAACAACGCGATGAAAAATCGTATCGTCATATTGTCCTAGCTTGGTATATCTAAGGAAGTTATTCACGGTAATCGGAGCGCGCTTGCGATTCAGTTCAACCACGATATCTCCCATGTTAGTTTCAAACTTAACTCTCGGGTAATAGTTGTTGGGTTGCACACTTGCGCCAAGATCGTTTTTGTTTGCATGGACGTGTGACTGCGCAAACAACAGCAAACTAAATGTGAAAATAAAAACGCACTTTTTGGTTATTTCTTTCATTGTTATCTCAAACATGGTTATCAACTTTTTGAAGCACAATAGACACTGAATTTCTTATTTCGGGCAATAATTTCGACGCGATTAAAAAGCTTTTTCAACTTTACCATATAGTTAAGTTGGCGATTAGCGACAATTCGCAGTTCACCTGCTGGCGTCAAAAATTGGCTGGCATCTTTAAACATCTGCCAGGCAATTTCTTCTGTAATTGCGTTGTTCTGATGAAAAGGTGGATTGCATAATATCGTATCAATCTTGCCTTTTAAGCTTGATGGCAACCCCGTGAGCGAATGTGATTGAAGAAAATGACACCTATCAACAACACCAGCCGCTTCCGCTGTTGCTTTTGCTGAAGCAATTGCAGAGCTAGACTCATCAACAAAATAGACCTCACAATTATTCGTTTGTTTTAAAAAACTGATACCTAAAACACCATTTCCGCAACCGAGATCGATTACTCGCTGAGTATCAGCGCACTCTCGATTACCCAAATACCTAAGGAAAAAACGTGCGCCGATGTCAAGGTGATCACGACAAAACACATTGACTTCATTGATTAATGCAAAATTGAGGGCATCATCTTTGACAATAATAGGGGCAGGGCGGCTAGCATTACTTTTACCTGCAGGTGTCGAAAAAATTAATCGCGACTTCTTTTTCGCCAGAGAAGTCGACGCAGTGCCAATGTATTTTTCAAATAGGCCTAGAACTGTTTTCGTCACGAGTGTTATTTTTCCAGCTGCAATAACAATAGTATCTGGTGTTACTTTGTCCTGCAGCGAGATCAGTTCATCTTCTAGTAATGCGAGTGTTTTGGGGATTTTGATAAGCACCAGTTTGTAAGGTGATTGTCCAGCTAAAAGGGGCCTCCGAAACTCAAAAGTGTCCGACACATTAAGCGGCTTTCGCTCATGCTTTGCGTTGCGTTCCGAATTTTTTTCAATAGCTGTCTTTGCCATCAAGGAATCTGTCACGAGGGCTCGGTCATAGTCTGTCAGCGCGCATGAGAGTGCACCAAACTCATCGTTCATAATACAAATAGGCGAGGGAAGTTGCGTATTGAAGTGTTCATTCAGATAGTTCAGTAGGTATTCATCTGCAGAATCCCACGCTTGCAATGATGCATTTCGCGTGGTTGGGAATCTATACAGTTGGAGACTGCCAAAGGGCGTTGTAAACTCGGTCTTCATATCTACCGTATTGGAATGTTTAGCGCAGTAAATATACTCTAATGAAGAAGCGCTATCGAGGCTACAACTTCTTGCAAATACAAACGAGTATTTTTCAAATTAAGGGCGCTTACATCATATGCAACAAACGCAATTGTTTCCGAGTGACTCACAGCGCAATGACTGCACTAAAATAGAAATGCCTGATGCTGATGTTCGATTTTATCCTAATTGGATGGAGCATTCTGACGCGCTTAAAGCCTTCAAGACGCTTCAAAGTGAACTTCAATGGACACAACAGGACATAGTAATTTTTGGTAAAAAGCATAAATCACCGAGACTACAAGCATGGTATGGAGACGCCGACGCTGTGTATACCTATTCTGGTTTGAAAATGACGCCTTTACCTTGGCATAACACCCTATTGCGGATCAAAAAGGCGTGTGAAGAAGTAGCTAACATTACCTTTAATTCCGTCTTAGCAAATCTCTATCGTACAGGTGCTGATAGCATGGGGTTTCACGCAGATAATGAAGCGGAGCTCGGCGATATGCCCGTTATTGCGTCGGTTAGTCTGGGTGCTACTCGAAATTTTGACTTTATTCACAATAAAACCAAAGAAAAGGTACGAGTTCCGTTAACCGACGGTAGCCTATTGATAATGCAGGGTCAAACCCAATCGCATTGGAAGCATGGCATAAACAAAACGAAACGGGTTACAATGCCGCGTATTAACCTGACGTTTCGTCATATCACGCAACGTTAACTTATTGGAACCGCGTTATATAAACATGAAAACACAAACAACGATAACCG
Organism: Glaciecola sp. UBA2563; assembly: GCA_002340325.1. GTDB lineage: Bacteria > Pseudomonadota > Gammaproteobacteria > Enterobacterales > Alteromonadaceae > Glaciecola. The sequence goes on from DDLV01000036.1 coordinate 33,726, forward strand.
AAAAAATACAGCAAGCGATTACACCTGATGTGCTTCACGTCGAAAATGAAAGCCACATGCACAGTGTTCCACCAAATTCCGAAACCCATTTTAAAGTAACGATTGTCAGCGACGAATTTGAAGGTAAACGTCTTTTACAACGTCATCGCCTTGTCAATGGCTTGTTAAGTGATGAGTTAGCAGGTCCAGTGCATGCACTTGCATTACATACCTATACAAGCGCAGAGTGGGTAAAAAAGAACGGACAATCGCCTGACTCCCCAAGTTGTATGGGTGGGGATAAATCGGCGAAGTAATTTCTGGGATAGGGAGTCTTCACACGTCAATGTCGAGAAACACTCATCATCCGCTGCGTGAGGTATTTTGGCAGTTTTTAAAACTAGGGTGCACGTCATTTGGTGGCCCTGTTGCACATCTTGGTTATTTTCGACAAAGTCTTGTTGCTAACCGTCAGTGGATGAACGATGAAGACTACGCGCAGCTTGTTGCAATCTGCCAGTTTTTACCCGGTCCTGCGAGTAGCCAGGTCGGCTTTGCATTGGGCATTCATCGCGCGGGTTGGTTGGGCGGAATCATTGCCTTTTTATGCTTTACGTTGCCTTCAGTATTGCTTCTTATTGTTTTTGCTGAGGCCGTTACTAAGTTGCCCAGCAACTGGCAATCAGCCACCATTGACGCATTAAAATTAGTCGCGGTCATTGTGGTGTTTCAAGCGGTGTTGGGTATGTGGCAAAATATTTGTGCTGATGTCAGAACAAAAGCCATTGCCATCACGAGTTTTGTTGTTTTGTTATTCGCGTATATTAGTGCCATTCACCTTATTGTGCTCGCAGCTGCTGCTATTGCAGGTATTAGTGTCTTAAACGTGCCGGAACAACAAAGACAGTCTCTTTCATTCAAGATTTCAAAACGCGTTGGCTTAGCATGCCTTTGTGCATTTTTTGTGTTGCTTATATCCTCGATTTTTCTTCTGCGCACGTCGGCTACGCCTGACTTAGGGCAGATATTTTTTAGCTTTTATGAAACAGGCGCTCTCATATTTGGCGGGGGGCATGTTGTGTTGCCGATGCTACAACAAAGCGTTGTTCAAACCGGTTGGGTTAGTGAAGAGACCTTTATAGTGGGATACGGTGCAGCACAAGCAGTGCCGGGCCCTTTGTTTACACTGGCTTCATTTTTGGGTTATGAATTAAACACAGGTTACGCGCCGTTATTGGTGGCTATGATTGCGACCATCGCCATATTCTTACCCGGTTTCTTGCTTCTAATAGGCGTTTTACCATTTTGGCAAACGTTGAATCAGTATCCAATCATTGCTAACGCCATTGCTGGATTAAACGCTGGCGTGGTAGGTTTGTTAGCTGCTACTTTCTTAAATCCAATAGTGTTCACAAGTGTCCAGTCCGTCTACGATATAGTGTTCGTCGTGATAGGGTGTTTATGCGCTGTTTTGTTAAAACTATCCATAGCCAAGATCATCTTACTGTGCATTGCTTACAGCGCAATTAGCATATTTGTGTAACCTACTAGTACTTATCCGTATTCAGCTTAACCGAATGTAGATCATGCCGATAAATCAATAGGCATAGATATATCCATATAAATTACGCTGTATTTGAAGCGTTAACGTCATTAGAAAGAGAACTCATGAATACCAGATGTACATCCAGCTGGTTTGATGTAAATCATGCAACGCGCCTGTGCGTTGTTTGTGCTTTGTGTTTTTTCTTTTGCTTTAAAACGTATGCGGCAATAGATGAAAATCAATTGACATCGAAACTGCGTAAAATTGATGAAATCAGGGTTGAAGTAGGAGACCTAGAGCAAGCTAGGCAACTGATAAATCAGCTTTATGAACAGATCGATGCTGAGAGTCAACCACACCTTTACCAACAGATAAGCCGTCAAGATGCGCTTTTGTTAATGGATGAAAACAGCTATGCGCAAGCCATTGAAGTGTTAAAGAAAGCCCTGGTGTATGCAAATGAATCAGAGAATGAATATGACATTTCCAAAATAGAATACGATATTGCCACTAGTGAAATCCAGCTAGGAAATTATGAAGAGGCGCTTAGAACACTAAATCGCGCACAATCACGTTTACAAGGGAAAGAGGATAATAAGTCCCTCGAATTGTATGCTGATATATCCAGTATTCTTTCTAATGCACTTATTGCATTTGAATTATATGAAGAAGCCATTGCGGAACTAGAAAAAGCTGTGGATATTTACACAGCGATCGATGACGAAGAAGGGATCGCTACATCTTTGTTTTATCTGGCTGACTTGAATGTTGTAATCGCAAACTATGAGGCCGCCGAACGTTATCTATCACAGACATATGAATATGATCTAAAAAGCGGCATACCAAGGTTTATTGCATCCACCGCCTTTCAGCTGGGCTTCGTTTATCAAGCCTTGGGCAATGAATCAAAGGCGCTTGAGATGGCATCAAATGCATTGCAGATATACAAAGATTTAAAAGCGCCGATTGATATTGCGCTCACTAAGGAGCTACTTTTAGACATCGAATTTACATTTACCCCTTTGCCAGAACAGTTAAATTCAGCGTACGCGTTACTTGAAGAGGTTCAGAAAATTGGTGATGTTGATTTGGTTTTTTCTGTCTATGATTTGCTATCGAGAATGTTGTTGCATGAAAAAGCATATGACGAAGCAAATAGCATTCTCAATACGGCTATCGATAAAGCTGCCGCATTAGGGCAAGGACATGATGTGAGCTTTTTAAAAGAGAACCTGCATCAAGTCCTTGCTAGAAAGGGAGATTTTGCAAGTGCTTACGAACAACTCACGACTTTGAGAAATTCGGAACTTGAACAGTACGATAGGCGTCAAGAAAGATTGCTATCATCGATTAAGTTAACCTCTGATCTTGCGCTGCAACAAGCGAAAATCGAGGTGTTAGAGCAAGAAAAAATACAAGCTGAGTTGCGGTCATTATCGGAGCGTCAAACGCGTACGACACAGTTAATAGCAGTTGTCTCAAGTTTCATCGTGTTAATAGGCTTGATTACCGTATGGCGCAAGAAGAAACTCGCGGTATATTTACAAGAAAAGGTAAATCAAGCCACTGCGGACTTAGACATAGCCAATAAAGAACTAAATGTCGCGTTACAAAACATGGAAGAGTTAAGTTATACGGATGATTTAACCAAGCTAAACAATAGACGTTTTGTTCAAAAGCAATACGAAAACTTTTCACGGACACGTCGTGTTCTTGACAAGCAGAGTGAACGCTACCTATTTTTGTTTGATATTGATAAATTCAAATCGATTAATGATACATATGGTCACGATATTGGGGACAAGGTCCTTGTTGAGTTTGCAAAAAGACTCAAATCATCCTTTCGAAATGGAGATCTTTGCGTTAGATGGGGAGGGGAAGAGTTTGCGGTGATTGCAAACTTACCCAATAAAGCGGCAGCCGAGGAAAAGGCGAGAATGGTAAGAGCAAATATTAATAGCACAGAGTTTAACGTAATTGATGATGCCCAATCCTTGCCGGTGCGAACTTCTTTTGGGGTCTGTCGGCTGGAGGAAAGCTATCTTGATAAAACACTCAGCTATTGGATAAATATCGTAGATTCACTTTTATACATTGCCAAAGAATCTGGCAGAGATACGTGGATCATTTTGGACGACGAGCACATCATTGATGATAGCGCAGATATACGACAGACTGTTATTTCTAAACCGCAAGCATTTATAAGCAATACCGAAAGACTCTTGGAGAACGTGTGAGCTCGTATCGTTGCGAACTTACAGTGTGGTCTATTGTATAGGCTTAAGTGAATTCTTGTTCATATATTTTTCTGAAAGTGTTCTCGCGTTTAGACAATAAGATATACTTGTAACTTAAGTCAAAGAATCAACAGTTGTCGGATAGTTCTTGCAATTAATAAAACCAGAATGGCACTTAAAGGCACGTTTACTCATTTCAAGATTATTGATTAAGTTTGGTAAGCTGCGTCATATCGACTATACGGCAACTGAATTGAGTGACATGGCAAACCAATATGTGCCGAAAACATTTTCGCTTGAATCACCCATTGGAAATGGCGAACTGACGTTACTAGAAGTACAAGTCAAAATGCCGTACCAACACAACGTCTTAAAAGTTGAGTTACTGTCTAGCATCATAATAGGCGCATTAACTCGACCCATTTACCGAGCGCATGTGATGATTGTTATGCAAGCGCATCCACGCTATGACACTGAAACAAATACGGTGATGATTAGCGAATTGAATGTCAAAGATGTGAAATTAGTAAATGACGAATACATGCTCATAGAAGACAGTCGCGATATCCTCAGTCTGGTGTTTCCAAAACAGCTACAAAACCTAGTAAGCGGCACTGTAAAGACTGCTTTGGGTATTATGACAGGCGGCGGCTCTGATAAAGTTAAAGACTATCTTAATCTTTACCTCAAAGGCAGTAAGCAAAGCATTCTTGCCTACCATCGCCCGGAGATAGAAGGATTGGTAGAGCAATATGCACATCAAGACAAGCTACAATATCAACTTAAAAATGCGCCTTTCGAGGAGTATTTATTCTGTTTGTATGGTAAAGCCGTAGTGGTTGAAGATGGTGTCTTGCGATTTAAATTTTAAAGAGACAAGCCAAAACACGGAAAAATATACGCTAGCTAAATTCTTTTTGTAAGATCGATTTTTGCAACTCCAATGATAAATCCTCGTCCGTATAGTAGGACTGTAAACTAAAATATATGGTCAATAGTGTACGGTAAACAATGTCAGGATCAGAGAGCTCTTCACCTTGCATTTGGTAATAGTTCAAACTTTGAAATAGCGTTAAGCTGATGATATCTAATAGAACATCAACATCTTTGTCACCTCCAGTTAGCGTGTTGGTGGCTTGTTGTGTTTGTAGAGATTTGCGAATAAATTCTCGTTGAAACTTTGCACAGCGCTGAATTTTACTGGTGATGGCCGGGTACTGAGACGACAGTTCTGAGACGTTTTGAAAGAGAAATCTGAATATGTGCATGTTTTCCAAACACTCATACAAATACTTAAAAAAATCCAACGGATGTTCTAGCGTTTGGCGGATTGCTTTTATTCGGTCGACATAGTTGTCAACGAGTGCGATAACAATCTCGTCCTTGCCTTTGTAATGGTAATACAAGTTTCCGGGACTGATATCGAGTTCATTGGCAATATCGACGCTGGTAATGTTGCGCTCGCCATGCGTGTTGAACAGCTCTAAGCTGACTAACAAAATCCGTTGTGCCGTTTTCATTCAGAATTGCCTCGTTTGTTGTGTATGTATTGGAGAGAAAATTACCTCCCCATTTTTTTAGTATGTGATTTCTAATTTTTTTCTTTATATTGAAAAACACTGAGAATCACTCGTCCTTATTCGATGGCAAATTTCGAATTTGTAATGGGTAAGTATGAGTAATAACCACGAAATAAACAATGTCGTCATATGCGGTTTAGCAATGACTCAGTAAATTTCGTAAGCAGGTTAATGCGCACCTGGTTAGCGATTTAATCGTTTTAAAAACGCATGTAGTAGAGCGCTAACGCCAGTGAGTGGCACAAACAACATTCATTAGAGAAAGTTATTGGAGAAAGAAAATGTCAACTAAAGACACATTTGAAAACATGGCGAAAAATACTTGGCTAGCTGGTCTAGGCACCATCAGTAGTAGCAAAGAATTAATTGAAAAATCAATCGATAGTGCACAAGAAAAATCTAACGCGCTATACAATGATTTATTGTCCCGAGGCGAAGAGGTACAAGGGAAAATAGAAAAAGTTCAGCAAAAATTCAAAGAAACTGGCGATGAAATGAGCGCCAAAGGGTTGAAGTTATTTGGTCTGAAACAACGTGGGAAGCACGACGAAAAAATCGCTGAGCTTAATGCAAAAGTTGAAACGTTAAGCAGTTTAGTCGAAGGGCTTGTTGAAAAACGTCAATCTAATGAAGCAGTTGCAAAACCTGCGAAAAAAACCACAGCGACAAGAAGAAGAGCTGCGCCAAAGACGGATACTAAAGCTAAAGCTGTAGTTAAGCCTAAAACTACCCGAACCCGTAAAACAGCAACAAAAGCGACAACTACAGCGGCTTCAAAAAGTACCACGGCTGCCAAAGCAGATACTAAAAAATCTTAAATTGCACTGATGGCCAATAGTTTAAGAGGCTGGAAGCAATAAAGAGAATCGAGGAAGTAAATCTTGTTAATATCATCATCTTATAAGTTCGAAAAAGCGATGGAGTCTGCGACCAGTTACGATGAATGGACGCAAGCAGCTAAAGCCGCGGATAATGCGAGCGGGCTTACACGATGGAAGGAATCCGATGATTCTCGCAAATTTGATTTTGCGACTATTCGAACGCGTCTGGAGCACTTACGACAGATGCGCTCCAGAAATGATGATATTGGCCTCTTGTTTGCGCTGAACGAGGGAATACACGGAAACATAGGGGGAATGGGAAATCCCTCGCTGTACACCAAATGTCGTTTCGGAACCAAGCAATTAATCAATGATTACGTTGATGAAATAGTTGATTCATTGGAGCATTTGGCGGATACGGACAGCGATCAAATTAGTTTTGAGAAAAAGCTGGATTTTTTCCGCCGTGCAAGTCATTGCTATGGCTGTTCAGCGTTGATGCTAAGTGGTTCTGGTTCGCTGTTGTATTTTCATGTTGGTGTCGCAAGAGCATTGTTTCAGGAAGAATTACTGCCTTACGTGCTATCAGGTGCAAGCGGTGGTGCACTGGTAGGCTCTATCGTCAGCAGTCACTCGAACAGTCAGTTAGAGCAGATGCTTGCGATTGAGAATATACTCGAATTAAGTGACAACGGCATCGCTTTGGAAAAGTCCAATCCATCATTTACCATTTCAAACTTGGTACAAGGCCTCCTGCCAAAGCGAATTCACTACACTGAGTTGCGGTCAATTATTGACAATACGCTTCCCGACCTCACATTTCAGGAAGCATTAGAGTTAACGGGCCGTCACCTCAATATATCTGTTGCGTCTGTAGATAAACATCACAAAGCTAGGTTGCTCAACGCTTATACATCGCCTAATGTATTTATTAGAGAAGCGGTGCATGCGTCATGTGCAGTGCCTGGTATCTATCCTGCGATAACGTTGGCAGCAAAGAATGAAAATGGGGACAGGCAGCCCTACCTCCCGTCACAACAATGGGTAGATGGCTCAGTCAGCGATGATTTACCTTCAAAGCGATTATCTCGGCTTTACGGTGTTAATCACTTTATCGTGAGCCAAACCAATCCCCATGTCATCCCGTTTATTACTGACACTAAAACGAACGACAACCTGTTGTTTAAAATTAAAAATGCCAGTGTGCAAACAGCCCGCACCTGGTTGAATACCAGTGCAGAAATCACCAGAGAACCACTGTCGTTTATACCTTATTACACAGGTGCGTCTAATATCGCCTTGTCAATATTGAATCAGGATTACGTAGGCGATATTAATATTTTGCCGTCAAAAAGGCTTTTTAACCCGACAAAGTTGCTCGCCAAAAGAAGTGAAGCGGAAATACGAGAGCTGATCTTGATGGGTGAAAGAAGCACGTGGCCGAAAATAGAAATGATTAGAATTCAGACCAAAATCAATCGAGCGCTCGACCACATTTTGAGAGACTACGAGACAGACTATTCGAAACGACAATTCGCATTGGAAAACTCGCAAAGCTAATAATTTCTCAGCTATATGTCTGGAAAATTTCATGAATACGTCGGTTGATGAGCCGCCAGAAACCGCGATAAGAGAGGCTATAGAAGACAGTTACAAGAAATAACTGGGGGTATAGGCTTCGGCAATGCATACAAAAAAGTACATATGTAGACTAAATCTATATTATAGTTTATATTAAGACTATTCCGTATGGGTAAGAGGGTGTTATGCAGCCGCTACAATCTACAAATGAGAAAACGCTTTCGCAACGCGATCCACAACAATTGGCGCAAGTGTCTCTCAAAGCATTTTTTAACATCATGGATAAATGGCGCGTTAAGACTGACGTTCAACGAGTTTTGCTTGGTGATCCTGCACGCTCTACTTTTTTTGCATGGAAAAAAGGCAATGCTAAACAGCTATCTGGCGATACTTTAGAACGGATCTCCTATGTGTTGGGTATTTATAAGGCACTTGGAATACTGTTTCCAAAACGAGAACAAGCCGATGCATGGCCGCAAAAACCCAATGACGCATTTAATGGCAAAACAGCGTTAGATGTTATGGCAAATGGCCAAATGAGAGATTTAATGTTAATGAGGCGCTACGTTGACAGTCAACGAGGTTAGTGAGGTCGCGCTTGATTGGGAAAATCTCTTTAGAATTATACCAAGTCGTTATCCCCCGGTCGGTTTGTTTGATGAAGTTGCCTCCCGGGAAGACTTAGACATCATTTTCGAGGTTGAATCCTTAACCAATGATAGACTTCGCGAAGAAGTAGGTGATTTAGGGTTAGTCCCGCCACAGGAAAGAATATTTGGCCCAGGAACAACACCTGTTATGGCGGCTTTCACTCACATTGGGTACGCGAGTAGATTCACAGATGGAAGAGATTACGGCGTATATTATGGCGCGAAGGTACTCGCAACTGCTATTAAAGAGACCTGTTATCATCGAGAGCATTTTCTAAAGCAAACAAATGAGCCTGACACAGACCTTGAGATGCGCTGTTACACTAACCAAGTGACGCTTCCGCTTCATGATTTGAGGTTTGACACTTTTGCTCGCCTCTTTTTAGATGACTATACCGAATCTCAATCTTTTGGACGTCAAATGAAATATTCGGGCAGCAATGGTTTGGTTTATAATTCAGTCAGACACAATGGCGGTTTGTGTGTTGCAGTGTTTAAACCCATTGCTTTAACGCTAACTGTTCAGTGCGGACATTATCTCTATCAATGGCGAGCGAGTAGCCAATCTATCGAACATGTGTTGGAAATTCGCGAATTACCAATCTAGAAAAAGCAGATTTAACTCTTTCATTGCTTTTTAAGTTACTGCAAATGCGAATTTAGGTTAACTATGATTGTCCCTATTTGAGTTTTTGCCTTTTCTTCGTAAAGGGTATCTTTTAAAGAGTGCAACTTTACCCTCGAAGCGCTTGTCTCGGCTTTCCGGTGTCAATCAGTTTAGCGTCAGCCAAACCAATCCCCATGTCATCCCGTTTATTACTGACACTAAAACAAACGACAACCTGTTGTTTAAAATTAAAAATGCCAGTGTACAAACAGCCCGCACCTAATTGAATACCAGTGCAGAAATCACCAGAAAACCACTGTCGTTTATACCTTGTTACACAGGTGCGTCAAATATCTCCTTGTCAATATTGAAGCAGGACTAAGTAGGCGATATCAATATTTTGCCGTCAAAAAGGTTCTTTAGTCCGACAAAGTTGCTCGCCAAAAGAAGTGAAGCTGAAATACGAGAGCTGACCCTGATGGGTGAAAGAAGTACGTGGCCAAAAATAGAAATGATCAGAATTCAGACCAAAATCAATCGAGTGCTCGACCACATTTTAAGAGACTATGAGACAGACTATTCGAAACGACAATTCGCATTGGAAAACTCGTGACGCTACCAATTTCTCAGTTATATGTCTGGATAGTTGGAATTCTTTTTAAATGGATGCATTTATAGTTTTTATGTCACGCGAACATAAGCCAGTCGAAACGATTACACTCGAATTTCTGGACAAAAAAAGCGAATTAGCCAATTGTTTGGTCTATATTAATCAAAAATAGACCCATTTTTAAATTAGAATAAGAAAGTTCGAAAATACTTACATGTCACTGGACTCACTTGCCCCGTTTTGTTGGCTGAGTCAAATGAGTGCATTGATTCACGTAGAGCAAACAGAGTTTGATGCCGATCTTGAAAACAATGTAAAAGCTAATTGGTGCTTCATTTAATTATTCGATGATTGACTGAAGATACCTTTCCCTGAACGTTGTCTGATTTTTGATTAAAGACATTAATTCCTCTCGCTTAGATTGCCGTAAAGGGTTCGATTTATTGAGACAAAGGCACGCTTCAATCACACCTAATTCAATTAGACTCAGCCAAGTGGTGTCAGCATAGCTATGCCCATAAAGTATCATCTTATAATAACACCTCCAAAACTCGACTTGATAACAAGTTTTGTACTTTGATTCAGCAAATTCAAGAGAATCAAAAATAAAAATTTCTGATTTATCTACCATCGCAGATGGAATATCGTGCATTGTTGAAAAACCGTAGTCTTGGAATAGAAAGCTCAATACTGAAAAATTTACATAATCATCGAGATTGAAGCTTTCCTCTCTCTCAAGCGCCATGCAGTAGGACTGAAAAGCACTAGATGGTTCTCTTAACGCTTCATGAGAAATGGCTTTGGTTATATAGTTTCTGCTCATTTGTGTTTCTTTCTGTTAACGCCAGCGTTCTGGATGGTTCCATTTCTGACATGAACCCATACCTGGCCTCCGTTATAGCTCCTTGCGTACCCCGACATTCCAGCGTTTATATTTCCTTGCGATAGCACATTACTATTTGCGTTTGCGGGATTCGACGCAATGCTTCTAAACAAGTTGATAAACCTTTGTTGAGAGGCTGAGGTTAAGGGATTAACATGATTAGCGCCATTCCGAAAAATATGCTGAAATTGACCTGGACTTGATGGAAAAGCTGGAGCGTTAGAGGCACCCGGACCACAAAACCCAGCATTTTTCGCATTTCTTAATAAACTTTGTAGCGCCGTGACATCGTTTTTTGTATATCTTCCCCTTGGTCCTGACGGTCGCGCAGTGTTGTAAGAAAAAGTTGTGTCATATCGCCTTATTTGTGTAATTAATGAGTTTATTTGATAATTGACAAATGGATTAGTTGTATAGGGATTACGATTTACTCCTCTCCCTCGACTGAGTCCGGTTATATCTGTGTATACAACTGGATTGCCACCAACATAAGCATAGGTATTAATTCCCCCAGCCAAACCAATCGGGTCCGACTGAATATACCTGCCCAACTCAGGGTCGTAATCCCTGAAGAAATTGTAGTAGAGACCGGATTCTGCATCAACATATTGACCTGGGAATCGCGCTTTGAAGGTTTCTGTCAATAGGTCTTGTTCGATGATGATTTCACCGAACGGTGTGTGACTTGCTTGCCACACGGTCGCACCTGCGCTGTCGGTGATAGCTAAAGGGTAGTCTAGATGACTTGTGTGTACATAATAAACCTCATCGTTTTGTTTAAACGCTATCCGCTGACCGTTGACATAATAGTATTCAACTTGTGTGTTGCCGTTTTCATCAAGCTCTGCCAGTAGCACGCCATCAGGGCTATAGATATAGGTCGACGCTGCTGCTTTTGAGGTTTTCGTAATGCGACTGCCGGCATAGTCATACGTATATTCGAATACACCGGTTGTCAGGGTTGCTTTTTCTAAGCGATTCGCATCGTTGTATTCAAAGCTATCACTGCCGCGCGCAGTCATATTACCAACTGCATCATATGCCATCGTTTTCGTATTGGTGCTGACAAGGCGGTTAGTGTTGTAGATGTATGTATCTTCAGGGGTGTTATCCAGTTGTTTTGATAACCGATTACCCATAGCGTCATAAGTAAATGATAGCTCGCCATATCGGCCTTGTGCATCGATAAGCCGGCTTAATGCATAATAGGTAAAACCTTCACTAGTATTGTCATCAATGGCATCGGTAATACTGGTGATGTTAACGTTTTTATCATATGAATACCGGTATTCATAATCAGGTCCGGTGACGCGCGTGAGACGACCAATGCCGTTGGTATGCCCTGTGGTGCCATCATATTCTAACGTTACGTCTTTCGTTGCACTTGGATATTGAATAACGCAAACCTTTCAGCGCCGCTTAAGTTTCGTGACGTGATTTATAGACCATATAAAATACAAAGAATTGGGCTAAGTCTTATCCTCATATAAGACAGATCAATCATGTATGTTTGCGGGCTGCAACAGTCAGTTAGATATCCGGTGGGAGCGGATTTTGTGTTTCGTTTTCACTCGAAAACAATTGGTTGAGCAATTGTTTTTCTCTGCTGATGATGGGATGGATAAAATCCTCTATCTTGCCGATTTTTTTAAACGCCTTAAAGCCTCTTTCTAAAAACGCCTGCATGTTTCCAAATCCAGCTGCTTTTGCAGGTTTGCGAGATACTAATAACAATGCAGATATTCCGGGTATCTTTACTACCTGCGCTAAGTCTGCACTCAATGCCTCAAGCACAGCTATTTGCTCTTCTCGACATTCTTGATTGTCAGAAGCTCGATAAGCGTCAAAATAAGTCGTTCTGTCTAGGCTTCGGTTTCCCAAGTGCTGAACAAGTGTAAAATCGAGTTTCACGGCCAAATAGTTTAACTTCAACGCTGCCTCCAAAGATATTAACGCTTTTTCTGGAAGCACTTTTGCCATTTTTGGCACTACACGTGCAAATTCACTGTCACGTTCACTAAAATCGTGTGGCCCATAAATTTCATCCGCCAAAAACTGAATGGCAGGCTTGTATCGTTTTTTTTGGTTTAGGTCATCGTGTGTTATGAGCAGTCTTTTCATCTGCCAGTGTTGAAGCGTTCTGATTTCATTTATTAGATTTTGTTCTGCGATGCGGTTATGAATTTTTTCTGCCGCATCGATATAGCCGACCATCTTGTTTACAGTTGATGACATAAGTAACCCATCGTGCGTGTCATGTATTTGTATTTTCTTCGTCGAACATTATGAGGTTGCAAAGAAGCCGATTCAACTTCAAAAATTTATTTCAGTTCGTGTAAGGTCCATAGCTCATAATCCATAGCAAATGATCTATAGTAAGTAATGGATGCGAAAAAATAACTGTTTTTTTTGCTATTAGTATGCGGTTTCTAATTTAAAACTTTACTATGCATTCATCTTAAGAAATTTACTTATTTACATTTAAAAAACGGTGACAAAGATGACGAACTTAGAAAAAATTAAAGAAACAGCAACAACGACTGAAGAGATGGCGCGTAAAGTATGGCTAGCAGGTTTAGGCGCTTATGGCAAAGGATATGATGAGCTAACTGGGCGCATGGAGACCATTTCTAACGAATCTAACAAGTTATTTGAAGAGCTTGTTGCAAAAGGACAAAAGCTTGAAGAGGAAGGCAGAGAAAAAGCGAAATCAATGACTGACGACGTCAAAACTCGAACAAAATTTGACGCGGGTTTTTCAAGCATACTTTCTACCTTTGGACTTAAAGACACTGAAACTGAACAGAAATTAGAAGAGTTGAGTGCAAAAATAGATGCACTGACGGATACGGTTTCTAAGTTAATGGAAACGGAAAAGAAATAACCCTCCATTAAACTGAACGAATAAAAGAGAGCGTCGCTCTCTTTTTTCTGTCTGAAATAATGATAACGCTCTTAAAGGCGCGCTTTTTATGTTAAGTTTTTATTAAAGTTGTGTAAATTGCTCTAATATTATACTGCATAGATGAGGAGTTTTCTGTTTCTCAATGGGTCGGAAGGAATACATATGGCGAATAATAATAGTCTCGTAAGACATAAAAGCAGTCTCTTAAGTGAAATAGAACAATCTGAGTCAGGGCCTCATATAGGTGCCTTTTTCGATTTTGATGGCACCATCATTTATGGCTATTCGGCCAAAGCGATGATCACCGAGCAAGTTAAACGTGGCGACCTTTCGCCAAGAGAGTTTATCGAACTGATTGGCGCAATGACCAGTTTTGGCCTCGGCAATATTGGTTTTTCAGCAATGATGGTGGCCTGTTCTCAGTTTATGAGAGGTATCAGCGAGCAAAGCTATATCGAGTTTGGTGAAGACTTGTATCGCAATCAACTAGCAAGATTAATATACCCGGAATCCAGAGCCCTAATTGAAGCCCATCAGAAAAAAGGACACACTGTCGCTATTATTTCATCCGCGACTCCCTATCAAGTCGAACCTGCAGCACGTGATTTGGATATTGAACACGTTATGTGCTCACATCTTGAAGTAGAAGACGGCGAGTTTACTGGGAGAGTGATACGGCCTACATGCTTTGGTCAAGGCAAAGTGACCGCTGCTGAAACGTTATCAGAATCACACGGTGTCGATCTGGACAAAACGTTTTTCTATTCTGACAGTGATGATGATATCGAATTACTTGAACGCGTTGGTAATCCGCGCCCGCTAAATCCAAATCGTAAGCTAGTCAAGTTGGCAGAAAACAATAATTGGCCAATCAAACGCTTCGCTAGTCGGGGACGCCCTGGAATGATGGATTGGGCACGTTCCGTTGCTGCTACAAGTAGTCTTGTCACCTCATTTGTTGCCGGTCTTCCGGTGATGGCAATAAATGGATCAAGACGCGAAGCCCAGAATTTTTCTTTCTCGTTATTTGCAGATACTGCAAGTGCTCTGATTGGTCTCAATCTTAATATTAGAGGTGAGGAGCACATCTGGTCGCAGCGCCCTTGTGTTTTTGTATTTAATCATCAAAGCAAAGCGGACGTTGTTATTATTGCTAGACTATTGCGCAGAGACATTGCCGGTGTCGCTAAAAAAGAGATTAAGAGAATACCTCTTGTCGGTCAGGCATTTGAATTTGGTGGAGCGGTCCTAATCGACAGAGAAAATGCCGCATCCGCAATTGAGGCTATGCAACCTCTTGTTGATGCGATGAAAAATGAAGGCAAGAGCGTGGTGCTCTCACCAGAAGGGACGCGCACGATAACGCCCAAATTGACGACATTTAAAAAAGGAGCCTTTCATTTGGCCATGCAAGCAGGCGTGCCAATGGTGCCTATTGTTATTCATAACTCTATTGATGTTGCGCCTAAAGGAGATTTTGTGTTCAGACCCGCGACGGTAGATGTTGAGGTGTTACCCCCGGTTGATACGTCCAAGTGGACGGTTGAAACAATCGATGAGCATGTCTTCGATGTAAGAGGAATGTTCCTCAAAGCCCTTGGACAGCAACATGAACTCGCAATCGAAAAGGATGCTTGATTCTGTTGATTCTCCGTGGCCCTCGGAAGTTAATCTTCCTATTCTTTTTATTTTAGATGCTGCGAATAGGGTGGAGGAGCGACTCCTTACAGAATGGGTGCAATCTACGGCAAGTCGGAATAGTAACTATGATACGGTTGTTATACCGATTTGCCTTGACCCCGAGAATATTCCCACGAAAAAGCTGGAAGCCGCACTACAGTCCTCAGAAAATCGATTAATTTGTCCTCTGCGAGTTGTATGGAACACGTCGGTCGACGCTATTAAGGCGAAGCCGCGTTTGCGCGATCTTTTATTGGGTAATACAAAAAGACCTTCTGCATTGAAAGCAAGCAGGATCTTGAAAGTACAGCCCAATAAAGCCGTACGTATTTCGGCCACCCCTGCATCGATAGATGAATTGAATGAAAAATATAAAAGCCGAGGGAATGATGCAGAGGCCTCTGATTCTCTTGCCGACTTTATCGCCAGTCAGGCAAGTCTTGCGTTAGACGCGGTAGAGAGAAAACTAACCGGTAGTCGCTACAAGGTACCGAGACAAGTTGCACGTAATTTACAAGCCAGAAGCAAGTTCAAACAAGCATTAAAGAATATCGGCGCGCAGACGGGACAACCCAAAGCGGAGTTGCTCAAAGAAACACAGAAAATAATGAAAGAGCTTATTTCGATCCCAAGTACGTTTTGGATCGACTTCATGGGCTTTTTTAACCGCTACATGATTAACCTCGGTTATGAAACCGAAATGGTCATTGATCACGAGAAGCTTGCTGAAATTAGACAGGTAACTCAGGAAAATCCGTCAGTATTGCTCTGGACGCACAAAACGCATGTTGACGGTTTTGCGCTTCATACTATGTTACTGGAAAACGATTTTCCAGCACCGCATATTCTCGGCGGTGTCAATATGGCGTTTGGAGGGTTCGGATTTGCTGCACGTCGAGCCGGCGCTGTTTTTATTCGAAGGAGTTTTCAAGATAACCCGCTTTATAAAATGATCATGCAGCATTACATCGCGTATTTGCTGGAAAAACGATTTCCGTTAACTTGGGCTTTTGAAGGCACGCGCTCACGTGTGGGCAAATTGATGCCGCCGCGATATGGCATTCTAAAATATGTATTGTCGGCTGCACATTCAGATAATGCTGAAAATCTGCATATTATTCCCGTCGCGCTTAACTATGACCTCATCGGCGACGTAAACGATTATGCTTCGGAGCAGGCAGGCAAAACCAAACAACCTGAAAGTTTGCGCTGGTTTATTGGTTATCTAAGAGGCTTAAAGCAACCTATGGGGCGCATATATGTGGATATTGGTGAGCCTGTAAAATTGCCTACCGTGCCCAACCCAGACGATCTTCTAGTCGTGCAAAAAATTGCGTTTCAAGTAGGCGTTGAAGTTAACAATGTAACGCCAGTAACACTCACTGCACTCGCCTCGATGATTTTATTAAGCAACGATCCTAGGGCCCTAACAAGGGAAGAAATCAGACGTGAAATGGCGAAATACCTGCAATGGGCAAAAGAAAGAGGCGTACCGGTTACTAGTTCTGCACAACTTGAAAACGAACATCAAGTATTCTTAGTAGCTCAAGCAATGGTAGAAAACGGACTGGTCACGCGTTATGACGGCGGGCCTGAAGAAGTTTTTGTTATTTCGCCAGAGAATCACGGCATTGCGAACTATTACCGAAATACCAGTATTCATCACTTTGTTCACAAGGCCATTGCAGAACTGTCTCTCGTTTACGTATCTAATTTGTCTGAATGCAGTGTTGAAGCCTTTTGGCAGGAAGCAGAACGTTTAAGAGATCTTTTTAAGTTTGAGTTTTTTTACGCACCAATAGATGAATTTCGTGACCAGATAAGGGATGAGTTAAATCGATTTGATTCGGGGTGGGAAGATACATTAAAGAATACTTCTAACGCTAATAAATCGAGCGCGCAAGCATATGCAAAGACATTACTGGAATCGATGACGCCGCTTGTTTCGCACGCGACATTATTGACCTTTATTGAAGCGTATCGCGTGGTTTCAGATGTGCTCGCAAGAAAACAGCCAAGCGAAGAAATAGAAGAAAAAGCTTTTATAGATGAATGTATGGCCTATGGCAAACAGGCGCTGTTGCAGAGACAAATAACAAGCCCAGCATCAATCGGTAAGCTTCTATTTCAAAATGGCTACAACCTTATGGACAATCTGGAACTTTTAACTGAAAAAGAGCAAGTTGAGTCGAAAAGACTACAGATGAGCCAGTATTTCAGAGAACTTGCACGACGGATCGAAATTGTGCGCGCAATTTCTTTTCCACGTTAACTAATTCACATCGGGACGACTTCTGTTATGGGAAAATTCAGTCTAGGCAAATCGAATAAATTGCGGCAACTCAGTCCGCAAGATGCTCAGTTTCTTTACATGGAATCGGAACAAAACTTTACGCATGTGACGAATATTCAAGTGTTTGATCCATCCACTGTGCCAAATAAACAGGTGGTTAGATTTAAAGATATCATTGCACACGTAAAATCCAGAATGCATGTTGCGCCCATGCTAAAGCAGCGTTTAGTCAGAACACCTCTTGAAGTAGATTACCCTTACTGGGTTGACGATGAGTATTTTGACCTTGAATACCACATGATACACGGTCGTCTGCCAGCGCCCGGTGACTGGCGTCAGTTTTGTATTCATATGGCACGCTATCACTCACGGCCGCTGGATATGAAAAAGCCATTATGGGAAATGTATGTCGTTGAAGGCCTTGATAATATTGAGGGATTGCCAAAAGGCAGCTACGCAATTGCGACAAAAATTCACCACGCGGCGGTAGATGGCGCATCTATTGTTCGTTTTTTTTCTGCTATTTACGATCGAGATAACGCAGGTACGCCTGTCGTCGAAATCCCTCCCAACAAAAATCAAAGCACTCCAGCACCAAATATTCAGCAAATAATAAGCAGGGCAACGCAAAACAACCTTCGTTCGCCTATGAAGTTTGCGGATACTTTAATGCGCAGTGCGCCGGTGGTTTACCGTGTGGCAAATAAGGCATTGAAAAGCAGAGGTAAGAGTAAAACCTCAGTTCCCCACACTCGCTTTAATAATAGCGTTTCGCCACACAAGATGTTCAACGCTATAGATTTTTCACTCTCGTCCCTGAAGGAAATTCGTGCGCTTGTCACTGACAGTAAGATAAACGATGTTGTGCTTGCGATATGCAGTGGCGCACTACGAAAATACTTAGTGAAACACAAGGAACTTCCAAGCGAATCACTTGTTGCATGGGTGCCTATAAATGCCCGTTCAGGCGGAGCCGCTGACAATAGAGGGGAAGGCAACAATGTTTCGGCAATGACGACCCAAATTCATACGCAGCTCGAGGACCCTGTCGAGCGTTTGAAAGCAATTACCAGGTCCACCCGAGACAGCAAACAAGCTAAATCTGGATTATCCGCGCGGTTAATGACGGATATGACTCGCCATGCGCCTGCTGCTACACAACTTTTGGCAAGCAGACTAGTGATGAACACAGATATCGCCGCAAGAGCCTGTAATTTATTTGTATCCAACGTGCCAGGTCCACAACATCAAGTGTTTATGAATGGCGCGCGTTTGGCTCGCACATATGGGTTAGCGCCGTTGGGTGACAATATGGGATTGTTTATCGCCACACCGAGTTTTAATGGCAATATTTATTTTAACGTAATCTCTACACGCGACATTTTGCCTGACATCGACTTTTTTATGGAATGTCTGCAGTCGTCTCACCAAGAGTTATTGACACTTGTTGAAAACAAACATCAGGGTAAGGCGAAGACCAATAAAAGTGACAAAACGAAATAGTGTTTGAAAAGCGAACTACTAACTTTTAGCGTCACGTTGCGCGACTCGCTGCACAACTCTCTGCATAACTAGGAGAAAAAGAATGGATTTAAAGGTTGGATTATTGGGCGGTGGCTCATGGGGAACAACCGTTGCGTCTTTGGTTGCGCGCAACACCGAAGTGAAAATGTGGGCCCGCGACGGCGACACAGTTGAAGAAATCAATACCCACCACACTAATAAGAAATATCTACCGAATGCTACATTACCTGAATCACTTACAGCCGTTGGAACGATAGAAGAAGCTGTCAAAGACATTGATGTGCTAATAATGGGCGTTCCTTCCCAAGGCTTTCGCAGTGTACTTGAACAGGTTAAACCGCATCTTCGAGCATGGGTACCTGTTATTAGCCTGACCAAGGGATTAGAACACGATACCAAAATGCGGATGACGCAGATTATAGAAAGTGTTTTGCCTGGACATCCCATTGGCGTGCTAACAGGGCCTAATCTCGCCAGGGAAATTATGGCTGGCCAGGCCGCCGCAGCTGTTATTGCAATGGAAGATGACATCATTGTCCGCGAGTTACAAAGGCTCTTTAGCAGTGGTTTATTCCGGGTTTACACCAGCAACGATGTCATTGGATGTGAACTTGGCGGGATCCTTAAAAACATCGTCGCCATCGCTGTGGGTATGGGAGACGGACAAGGTGCTGGGGATAATACGCGCTCAGCATTAATTACCCGGGGGTTGGCGGAAGTAACACGCCTTGGTGTCGCTTTAGGCGGGGACGCCGCGACTTTTGCAGGTCTTGCTGGCATGGGCGATATGATTGCCACCTGTACCAGTCCTCAAAGTAGAAATCGACATGTCGGCATGGAGCTGGGTAAAGGTCGAAAAATCGAGAGCATTATTGAAGAAATGGTCATGGTCGCTGAAGGGGTGAAAAGCGCGCCTTCTGTGCTTGCGCTAGCACAAAGCAATGATATCGAAATGCCCATTGCTAGAGATGTTTATCGTGTTGTACAGGGCGAAGTGTCTGCAAGAAATGCCTTCCGTGGGCTATTGCGAATAGAGCCTGGACTTGAATCTGAACCAGGTTAAAGGGTAGTTACTATGAAACATACAGATGGCACACTGGTAGGCGCTAATAATGCAAAACTATATTATCGATACTGGACGCCTGAATCAGATATCAAGGCTATTATTCTCCTTGCCCATGGAGCAGCAGAGCATAGTGGACGGTATGAAACGCTAGCTGAGCATTTTACAAAAGCAGGGTATGTCGTCGCAGCCTTGGATCATTTTGGTCATGGCAAATCGGAAGGGGGCAGGTGTTGTTTAACTCAGTTCAACGACTATGTTGAGGGCCTCAATAAATTACGTCAGCAAGTGGTCAATGATTTTCCAGAAAAGCCGTTGTTGCTTATTGGTCATAGTATGGGCGGCTTAATTGCGTGTCATTACCTCCTAGAATACCAGTCGACGTTGACGGCATGCGTGTTATCTGGCCCAGCTATTACAAGTGATGTTACACCGCCTTGGATCCAGGAGATGGTGATCAGTTTGTTGTCCAAAATCATGCCAAACCTCGGTGCTTTACAATTAGATCCCAATGGCATCAGTCGAGATGAAAAAGTGGTGGAACGTTATCTTTCAGATCCGTTAGTACACTCAGGTAAACTAACAGCCAGGTTGCTGCGCGAAATGCTAACTGCCATGGAACTGATTCAAGAAAAAGCTAAGGAAATTCATCTCCCATTGCTTCTATTGCACGGAAGTGAAGACGTGCTTACTTCGCCAAAAGGGTCGGAACTTCTCAATAATACTGTTAGTTCCAAAGATAAGGAGCTGCATATATATCCTGGCTTATACCATGAAATATTTAATGAGCCCGAGCACCCTCAAATTTTTGAGCAAGTGCAAAAATGGCTGGATGAACGGCTGCCAAAATACTAGCCTTTGAATAAAATACTGGAACCTGCATGACAGTTGAAATCGCCATTGTCTTCATCGTAATTGCCTGCGCGCTGTATCTGTTTGCGTCAGAAAAACTGCCACTGGATGTTACTGCTCTACTAATTCTCGTCACGCTGCTAGTGATCCCTTTAATTGGTCATTCGGACTGGCTGCTCGCTCAAGGCATTGATCTCAGAGCAGCATTTCCTACAGTAAGCGAAGGCTTGAGCGGCTTATCAAGTACTGCAACGGTCACTGTTTTGGCCATGTTTATTCTGTCAGCCGGTATTCAACGCTCAGGCCTGATTCATCTCCTTGGTAAAAAGCTCTTTCCACTGGTTGGCAATTCTGAATTACGTATGATGCTGATTGTGGCCCTATTAGTAGGCTTAATTTCGGGCTTTATCAACAACACAGCCGCCGTGGCTGTCGCTATTCCCCTCGTGCTGGATATGTGCAGACGGTTGAAAATGCAGGCATCTCGTCTTCTGATACCGGTAAGTTTCTTTGGCATGCTCGGTGGCACACTGACCTTAATTGGGACCTCAACCAATATTCTTGCCTCAGCAATTTTAAAAGATCGCCCTGAATTTGGTCGCGAGATTGAGTTGTTTGAATTCACCCATCTTGGATTGATTGTTTTGGGGGTCGGCCTTGTTTATTTCATGACCATTGGTCGCCTGTTACTTCCCAAGAAAGATAGGATCCGTTTACAAGATGAAGATGCCGGTCAATTTATTGTTGAACTCTGTGTCCCAGGTGACAGCGAACTCCTTGGTAAAACACTTGAAGAATCAGAATTTGCTGAAAATGCAAATGTTGAGATCCTCAGGCTACTGCGCGAAGATAAAAACCATATTAAGCGCGCCTCGACTATGGCTATTCAGGCCGATGATATAATTCAGGTCCGCGCTCGACTTCGCCAGGTACAGGATCTGATCAAAGGGGATGAGGTGGATCTGCTCTTTGATACTGACCATACGCGCAAGGCGCGCAGTGATGGTCAACTGGTGCGTGCGCTACTTCGCGATCGCCAACGCTTCAGTGGTCGTAAAGCGGGTGATGTTGGTTTCTGGAAAAAAGACACGGCGCGTTTGATTGGCCTCGAAATCGATGAAATACAGGGCCGACACCTGAGTGATGAAAAACTTCACGTGGGCGAAGTGGTACTGCTCCAGCTTTCAAATACGTCGCTAGCAAAATTGCGCCGTCAGACCGATTTGATCCTATTAGAGGAACACGAAGACAGCTTTGAGAGCAAGCGCATGCTCTGGGCAGGTGGCATTGTAACCGCCGTCGTGCTGAGTGCGGCGCTCACACCATTACCTATTGTTGTGACCGCCCTTATTGGTATCATCGCCATGGTTCTCAGCGGTTGTATCGATAGAAATGATATATACTCCGGCGTGTCCTGGGATGTGATCTTTTTGCTTGCTGGTGTGATCCCTCTGGGTATCGCAATGACCAAGTCTGGAGGCGCCGAATGGTTAGGCAGTTTACTTGCTGTATTTGCATCCGGCTGGCACCCCATACTGGTCTTAATGGCGATTTATGCAATAACAACCCTGCTTACCGAGATGGTGAGTAATAATGCCTCGGTGGTGATTTTAGTCCCGGTTGCGATTGCGCTTGGCGATAGTCTTGGCATCGACATCTTGCCTATGGTCTTGGCGGTAATGTTTGCAGCGTCCACGAGTTTTTTGTCACCGATTGGGTACCAGACCAATACCATGATTTATGGCACAGGTCTTTACAGATTTACCGACTTCGCAAAAGTGGGTGCACCACTTAATGTGATACTGATGATCGTTACTAGCCTCTGCCTTTACGCCTTCTGGATTGCATAAACATCGACACTGGAGTTGGAGCGATAATTGCTTAATAGTACTGCAAACTATCCGCTTTACCCCTAAATACAAAGTAACAAAATACTGTGTAGCAGGCGATAATTGGAATGACCAAACAAGCGCCTATAAAAATTATATTGAGGGATTCTGGCGCGCTTGCCGCATCAAAAATGGTCATTTGATTAGGCACGACAAACGGGTAGAAGCTAACGGCAAGGCCGATAAAACAGGTAATAAAAATCACGCAGCAAATCAAAAATGGCAGCCAATGTCCCTTTTCCTCATCAATGTTAACGCATTTTTCAAAATGCTTGATAACCGTATAGCCAAGCAAAAACATGCCAAAACAAAGTAAAGGTATGATGGCATAAAAATATGCAAAAGGAGGCTGCGTCCAAATTTGATAAACGTTCACATTCACCAGTGGGTTGATAAGCGAAACACCTAAAATACCGCTGAACGCAATGACGCCCATCTTCTTGCATTGCGCTAGCGCATGACGTTGAAGCTCACCGCTTGTTTTTAAAAACAACCAAGCACTTCCTATCAGAGCATAAGCTGCAGTCACGCAAATACCACTGAATATTGAAAACATCGTCGAAACCCATGTGTAATCGAGCCCCATCACATAAAGTCCTAACATAAACCCTTGACTAAAAGCAGCAATAAAAGAACCAGCCTTAAACGTGCGGTCCCATATAATCTTGCGTTTGGGTTTCACTTTCGCTCTAAAATCAAAAGCAACGCCACGCAAGATTAAACCGACCAGCATGGCTGCTGCAGGCAAGTAGAGTGATTTTAAAATCTCGCTATGTGCAGCCGGGAAGGCAACTAACAGCAAACCGACGGCAAGTACCAACCATGTTTCATTGGCGTCCCAAAAAGGCCCGATTGAGGCAATGGCGTTATCTCGCCACGCTTCATTCTTCATATTAAGTGTAACGCCGACGCCCAAATCATATCCATCGAGCATCGCATACAATAAAATTGCGAATGCAGTAAGACCAGCGAAGATTAATGCAAGCGTTTCTAGCGATAACCAGTTCATGCTCCTACCTCCGAGTTGTTTGTATAATTTGTGTTTCTATAGCTGTGCAAATTCGCCTTTCTTTCTGGTAATCCTGGCAGACTTAAATCATATTCTTCGACGTCTACAGATTTACTGGCAAGTCCATAGAGAGTCTTAACGTACGCAATCAGCAGCAAAACATAAATGGACAAGTAAACAGCTAAGGTTAAGGCGACATTTGAGCTAGCAATATCGGTCACTGCATCAGCGGTTTTTAGAACGCCATGAATAAGGTAAGGTTGTCTGCCAATTTCGGTTACGTACCAACCAGCTAGCGTTGCCACCCAGCCTGAAAACGTCATGCCAATCAGCACTTGTAATTGCAATTTACTTAATCTTTTGTGCCGTTTTAACGAATAAGTACACCACCAAGAAACAGCAATCATCAATAATCCAATGCCTACCATGATGCGAAAGCCAAAAAATAACGGCTTTACCGGGGGATGCGCGCCTTCGAACTCGTTTAATCCTTGCAGTTCACCATCCAATTCATGTGTCAGTATAAGGCTAGCCAACTTAGGGATTTCAATTGCGTAATCATTTCGTTTGGTCTCTTCGTTTGGCAGCGCGAATAGCACTAGCGGCGCACCGCGCTCAGTTTCCCAAACGCCCTCTATGGCTGCAATCTTGGCCGGTTGATGCTCAAGTGTATTCAAACCATGTAAGTCGCCAACAAATGCTTGAAGCGGTGCAACTAATGCCGCGCCAAAGATAGCAGTTCTAAGCGCAACGTTAGGCGCTTTTTTAGCGTCACCTTTTAGAATTCTGTAGGCTGATATCCCGGCCACTAAAAAGCACACAGTCAGCGCCGAGCTTAGCAGGGTATGACTGAATCGGTAGGGGAATGACGGGTTAAAAATAATTGCCAACCAATCCGTTGCGTGCGCGACTCCCTCGCGCATTTCAAAGCCCACTGGCGTGTGCATCCAAGAGTTCAGAACCAGTATCCAAAAAGCGGACATGGTAGTGCCAAAAGCAACTAAAAAGGTTGCGAGTGTGTGCGCCCAATTGGGAACGCGATTTATGCCAAACAGCATTACGCCAAGTAGCGTGGCTTCCAAGAAAAATGCGGTAAGTATTTCATAGGCGAGTAGGGGACCAGCGATATTACCAACGGTCTCCATAAAACCGGGCCAGTTGGTGCCAAATTGGAATGACATAGTGATACCACTAACCACACCAAGCGCAAAAGTTAATGCAAATACCTTTACCCAGAACCGATAGGCACGCATCCATACGGGATGTTTGGAAAAGTTAAATCGCAATTTAAAATAGAACAACAACCAACCAAGGGCGATGGTGATAGTCGGAAACAATATATGAAAGCTAATGTTTGCTGCAAACTGGATCCGCGACAATAAAAGTACATCCACGTTGATTACCTCTCGAACAAAAATTTTAGGGGTTGTGCACCTTTATTTGTGGAAAGGAGAACAATCTCTAGAGTCTTTACTCTGCTTTTTTGGTAATTTTGTCTTTGATGTCGAGTACCTTACCGACCCCTGAACCAAGCTTCATAAGGGTGTTTAATTTTTGCGGTGACAGTGTTTGCAGGCTTTGTGTCCATTCAAAAATGTTCTCAAGCAGATCATGGATTTCACTGATTTGTTGCTGCGCGTATTCTTCCTTTTTATTCGCAGGTTCATCAAGCATAATATCTCTCAACAACGATAGAGTAGGGTCAAGCTCGCGCTTTCTGCGCTCTTCAAACACTTTGTTCGCCATGTCCCAAAGAGAGCCTTTATTCGTGTAATAGTCTTTGCGATCGCCTTGCTTGTGGATGGTTTGCACCAGTTGCCAACTGCTCAGTTCTTTTAAACCCATACTGACATTACCTCTGGAAATACCTAGCGCTTCTGATATCTCATTAGCGCTGAGCGGCTCATCCGTTAGCACCATTAGTGCGAACATTTGGCCAACGGTTCTATTAAATCCCCAGCGACTTCCCATCTCGCCAAAATGGAAAACAAACGATTCAATCATTGGTGTCATAGTCATTATTAGCTGCATTTATTTCTGAAGTTTCAATAAATACTGAAATTACAGAATATATTGATTTGTGTCAAGTGAATATTGAAAAGTTACTTTAATTTACGACGTACTTGTCTACTAAAATCGGTAGAAGTAAGGTGGATGTTCGAGCGCGGGATGATAGTTTTTAGTAAAGCTGAAGTAAACGTTTGTGATGGATTGTAGGCCATAATAAAGTGTCAAAAAACAAGGATGTTTTTTGCCAAGCGCCACATGGATGTGCCCGAGCGTCTTTATTATGGCCTACAATCTATTGCAGAAAGCGATTTCAACCTTACCAAAAACTATCATCCCGCTCTGACGGTTGTCCTTTACAAGATGAAAATGTTGCCTTTTTCACGACTGAAAAAACGACTTCGTAGCATCGTCAGCTGGGAAGAATGTTTCGACTTTCAACTCAGAAGCTGTGACGTCTAACGCGGTGCCAAAGGACGAGATCATGCTAAACATTTTTAGCTCTGTATTGTGGATTTTGAGATTGAGGCTCATCACAGGTGCGACAGTTGCTGAGATATCTGCGGCGGTGAAATCACCAGTATTTGCTAGCGCTTGTGCCTCTTCAAGTAGCTCGGCCAAAAAGGTATTTTGTGGGTCATCGCTGACTTCTCTTTGCAATCGTAAAAGTAAAGGATTTGCGATTTCTGACCAGTTAGTAATGAAAGGCCGAAGTCCTTTGGGGTTAAATGTCAGGCGGTAGATGTTTAATCTATCTTGGTCAAAAAGGCTGATATCAGGCTGGCCGACAATGTCAATTAATTTATTGCTAGCTTCATTTGCCATGTATAAGTTCCATCTATTGTCTACCACTACTGCGGGAAAAGGCATGTGGTGGTCGAGCGTCATTTGCAGTGCGTTTTGCACCGTGATCATTGTTGCGTCATCAAGCGCTCGCTCTTTATATATGGCGTTAAAGCCAGCGCTATTTAGCATAATGTTTCGATCGCGCAAAGGCATCTGTAACGCCTCAGCCAAGTCGATGATAGTATCTTTACCAGGTCTAGAACGTCCAGATTCTAGGAAACTAAGGTGTCGTTGTGAGATCCCAGCTTCCAATGATAAGTCTAATTGCGAAAATTTACGGACCTTACGCCAACGTTTTAACGTTGATGAAAAAGGCGAGATACTCATCTTTATCCTCTCGTTTATGACATGCCAGTCTATATCTAGACGTTATCATCATCCTGAATCGTTATAAATACAATTACCTAACAGGTAATTGCTGTAGCTATCAGTACATTTACAATGTTACAAAAACATTGAGGAGATAAATTATGAATCTACGTTTTGTTCTTTTGATAGTTATATTTGCTTTATTTGGCGGCTACACTTTTTGGTTATTATTTGAGGTAGGTTATATCGCTATTTGGCAGGCGGGATTTGCTTCTCCTGCGAGCTTGCAAATTCTATTGGACTTAGTTATTGCTTGTTTAATCATTTGCAGTTGGATGATAGGCGATGCTAAAGCTCGAGGCTTAACCATATGGCCTTGGATTTTAGCGGTTGTCACTACGGGAACTATAGCTATCCTTGTTTATTTGATTGTGCGTGAATTCAATAAGAAATCGCGGCTACAGACAGCTTAGTTAATACTACCCTTGTTTTGCATCTGAAAAAGCTACGCAAGATGGCGCTGAGATGTCGCTATTGCATCTGGATATAATCCACGGATTCGTTTTTTCAGATGTCATATAAGCTGGGAATTGCGCCATTTCATCTCTATGTGATAATGGACCGATCACGACGCGATGAAGCGTTTGATCTTTGGTTACTGTCGTACTGATTCTGGCTGAGTAACCATCAAATTGTCTTTTTCTTACCTTGGCATTCTGTACGTCTTTAAAGCTTCCAACGACTGCAAAGATATCCTGCTTCACTTCAGGTACAGTCGATACTTCTGCATTAACGCCAACATCGCGTTGGTCTTTGCCGGCAGCGTCGAAATTTAAATCGCTTGGCCTGTCCTTAAACTGCACTGGCAATGACGGCGATTCATAGGTTAATTCATCCATCGGGGCGAAAGCTAAAAAAGCGTTATCCGCAAGTGATTGTGTTTTGCTTTGGCAAATCGCATCTCCATCAAGCATGTGATGGGCTGCACAATCCATGTTTGTTACCATTGAAAGCGCGTTATCACTCACAGATTTTCCAGTTAGCGCATAGCTCAATCCTGTAAGCGCTACCATTTCAGTTATTGCGCAGGCGCTTGATAGCAGAGTTGCAGCCGAAATAACGGTGAGTTTCATAACATTTTTCAAAGTGGATTTCCCCTTTATTTGCCTGCTGACTTAACTTACTCATCGTCAACCAAGCGTTGTTTTCGATGAATCTCATACATTGCGATAACGCAACATGACAAGAGCAAGTTTCGCGCCTACATAATCAATGGTTATTTGAGCTTCAAAACGACGTAATTGGAATGGTTGCCAAATAGGTTAACGACCATTTTTTGAATTTAAGAAGGGGAATTTTGGTTAAAGCTTACAATCTTTTAATTTGCGTACCCTTTACCTATCGCATTTGACGGTAGCTGAAGACCTAATTCAGGTACTTCTAGTCTCAACTATGCAGGGAATGTATTGCTATTCGGTCCTGGAAACAGAACATATTCATCTGCATACGGGTAACGTTCTATAGCAGCGCGCATCTCTGGGATAAGATTTTCCGCTTTTTTGCCCCTAATGCAGGTTGGCCACTTTTAACTCGCCACCCCAAGATTTCAAATACTGTGTAGGCTTCAGCATCTTTAGGTTTTATTGCAACTAAACAAAAAAAAGGACATTAGCACCAAAGCTGGGGTTCTAATCAATCGGCTTTTCAATGTGATGTAATCCTTCTGGCTTTGCGATACGTTATCTATAGATAACACAACCTCCAAACAAATTTAAATGCAGTTCTTGAATATTGCTATTGTTATTTTTACGCTCTCGATATTTCTCGCCATAATTGGTTTAGCGGAACTGGCGAGCTACGCTGCCATTGCCTCGGGTGTGCTTGCGTCAATCTTTGTTGTAACAACACTGTGGGGAAGATTTGTCCTAAAGCGCTAATAAACAACGTATCACGACCGTGTGATGCGTAACAATTCGTCCAGAAATTTCATATTTAACCGCCATAACACTAAACCTGCAAGAAGCACAAATAGCAAAAATTAATAAAGAATTCTTCAAATCTTACTTAATTTCGTCTTGTCAATGCCGATTCACTAGAAGCAATAAAAATTAATCAAATTTAATTTTCATTGTGTAAACGAATTTGAGCAGTCCAATCGTTGGGTATGAATTGCTCTTTATCAAATCGCCAACATCGCGGTTTCACGAATGGGTAAGAGGAAAGCCTATCCGCGAAGCTACGATTTATTTTTAACCGATAATCGGAGCAAACATATACATGAGAAATCTAAAGTTACTGACAAAGGTGTTAAAGCCGCTTTCATTACTTACACTGTCCACCGCACTTTTGACGGCAAATGTTACTGCAGAGGAAGTGAAGTTAGGCATGTCAACTGCGTTAAATGGTCCTGCTGAAGCACTCGGTCAAGGCGTAAAACTCGGCGTAGAAACGTACTTTAATGAAGTAAACAGCAGTGATTTAGCAGATGGTAAGACATTCACGTTAAAAGCATTGGACGATGGGTATGAACCGGAACAGGCGGCTCCAAACATGCGGCAGCTAGCGGGTGACGCCAGCGTGTTGGCTGTCATAGGAAACGTTGGAACGCCGACGGCGATTGTCACAGTGCCAATTGCAAATGAAACCCAAACATTGTTATTCGGTGCATTTACGGGAGCCGGTGTTTTGAGAAATGATCCGCCCGATCGCTACGTGCTCAACTATCGAGCTAGTTACGCGCAAGAAACATCAGAGATGATTAGGGGACTGTTGTCTACAGGTATCAAACCTGAAGAAATCGCGTTTTTTACTCAGAACGATGGTTATGGTGACGCGGGTTATAACGGTGCGATGAAAGCTCTAAAAGCGACCGGCTATGCAGATGCAGAACAGCTAGCTCATGGTCGCTACACACGCAATACTACCAATATAGAAGAAGGACTCATTACTATATTAGATGCGGACGTCGAACCAAAAGCAATCATAATGGTTGGCGCATATCGACCGTGTGCAGAATTTATTAAACTAGCAAAAGAAGACTTGCCTGAAGCATTGTTCCTCAACGTATCATTTGTCGGTAGCAAAGCGTTGTTGGCTGAGCTTGGCGATAATAGTGAAAACGTGATTGTTACGCAAGTAGTACCGCACTACAACGAGAATTTACCGGCGGTACAAGCTTACAGAAATGCATTGAAAAAATATGCCCCCAATGCTGAACCGGATTTTGTTTCACTTGAAGGCTACCTCGCAGCAAAGTTATTTGTTGAGGGAGTTAAATCGGTCAATGGTACGCCCACTAGAGAGAACGTAGTCGATGCGCTTCTATCTATGAAAAGCCATGATCTGGGGATTGGCGCAAACGTCGGTTTTGAAGACAAAAATCAAGCAAGTCATGGCGTTTGGCCAACCATAATAAAAAATGGTGAATACGTTGCTCTTGACTGGGCAAACCTCTAAATCAGTTCGCTCGACAATAGCATAATAAACTGTGGCAACAAGGATGTTGCTGGCCATTGACATGATACTTAAGGGGGCCACGATGATTAAAGCGCAACCATCTATTAAACTATTTATAATTATTCTGTGTTCTGTTGGGATGCTTGCAGCGGCAGCAATTTCTACAGTTTCTTTTTTTGCATTTAATAACTTCAATCAAAGTAAAAAAGAGATATTGGTTGCCACTGAGTTACAAACCAATATGAATACAATGCAAAACGCGTTTTTAACACTAACATTACGCCAACAACGCATAACGAGTAGCGTCAGCATTGAGCAGTTTTCAGAAATACAAACGAGTGAGGAGGTATATAGTAATTTCAGCTTTTCGAAGTCAGTTTTTGCGGAATCTGCGAGTGAAATTGAAGGCTTGAACGACTTAACGTCAGCATTTCACACCACTTCTTCAAATCTAATCGAATTGGATGCAAATCTAAGTCAAGAGACATCGATTGTGCTTTCTGGCGAACATACCCTGAATACAACAATCGACCAGCTTCAATTAAATGTGGCGTCTGTACTTAAACATACAGAATCATTAGTCGGTAAAATTGCGTTTCAAGAAAAGCGGGCACAGCGCGGCATTAAAAAATTAATGAGGCAGGCTGATAAATTTGAACCGGTGGACTTTATAAATCAGATTACTGATAAAATTAACAATGTGACATCTGGTGATCTAGCCAGATTGATTACGGAAAGCAATAAACTTCGTATCGATATCTTAAGGCTTTCAAACTTTGCTAATCAAATGATTGCAAGCGATTCAATTGATATGGTGACAAGCATTCAGCAAAACCAGGTATCACAAGCAATGACAAGTGCGCAGGCGTCATTATCCACTATTTCTTCGATGCTGGCGGAGAACGCATCTTTGACAGCAATACTTAAAAACATCGAAGCTGATTTTGTTTACATGCGGAACATCTTTGACAAAGATAGCGCGGATTCACTTTATGAAATAACAACAAGCGTTCTTGAAAATCGCATAAAAAGAGCGGAGACGCTCAAGCAGGTTGCTATAGTTTTGGGAGAGATACAATATCTTTTTTCCGAAATCGAAAAAGTCTCAAAAGAATTTATCGAAGCCTCTCAACTTTCTGCAAAAGCGACCAGCAGCCGAGCATCAACAACTAACATTATTGCAACCTCGGTAGCGACATTAATATTATTTGTGGTTGGGTTTGTCGTTATTCAGCTTGCGGCAAGACCAATGGAAAAGGCGACCAAAGCGATGTGGGCGATTGCACAAGGCGATGGCGACCTTACACAGCGTTTACCTTCTGCGAAAGTAAAAGAAATAAATGAATTTGCAGAAGCGTTTAATGTCCTTATCGCGAAAATGCAGGGATTAATTAGCAATATATTGACCTCCGTTAATAGCGTTATGACGGTTGTTAATGATACCACTCAAAGTGCACAACAAACGCGAAATCACGTCACCCAACAACGCAAAGAAACAGATTCTTTGCAACATTCTATTAGCGAAATAAATGAAACGGTTAAGCAAATTGCGGTAGAAGCGTCTAAGGCGTTTGATAACGCACAAAACACTAATGCACTTACATCAAAAGGCAAAGACAATATAAATGACGTACTTTCGGCAATGGATTCACTCGCTTTAAGAATAGATAACGCAACCTTAACAATGGAGAAACTGGCAGATGAAAGTAACAGTGTCGACCAGGTATTGGATGTCATTAAATCGGTTGCTGACAAAACTAATTTGCTTGCTCTAAATGCTGCCATTGAGGCTGCACGAGCGGGAGAGCAAGGCAGAGGGTTTGCTGTTGTCGCCGATGAGGTTAGAGTCCTCGCGAGCAAAACCCAAGATTCTACGACAGAAATCAGCGAAATTCTGAATCGATTCCAATATGGGATAGAAGAAGTAAAAACTACTATGACTGCTGGTAATGAGAAAATAAAAGAAGATGTAGTTGTTTCAAAAGCGGCCGTTCAGATTTTTAATGATGTATTGGAATCTGTGGATGAAGTAAGTAAGCTAAATCAGAGTATCGCAGTATCCACAGAACAGCAAGCGGCCACCGTCAATAGCATAAATAATGGATTGAGTAGCATTTCTGAAATTTCGCAAGAGACTCAAGCGTGCACAGAAAAAAATGACACATCCAATAGGAAGTTACAGAATGTAGCTGACAACCTGCATAATCTTGTTGCGCAATTTAAGGTGTAAGCTAGTACATACAACATTTCTAAACCTATAACTCCAACGTCTACCTAAAAAAAGGTTATAATTTCGGTCGTTTATCGAAGTGCAAGCTCATAAACTACATCATGAGATGTGAGAAAAAGTGTTTTTTCATCAGAAGAGAACGCCAGATTCGCAGTCGCTCTGTCAATAAAAAGTCTCGCAAGCAGTTTTCCACTTTCATTGAACAAATAGACGCCGCCTGGTCCTGTTGCGAATATCAAACCTGTCGAATGCAGTTTCATGCCATCTGGCAACCCTTTACTTTCTGGGCCAACATCAATAGTTGTGGGATCGAAAAAGTTGCGTTTATTTTTGATTGCGCCATCTTCAGTTATATCAAAGATTACCCATTTAGGCGCGTCTCTATCTGAAATCGCTACTATCAGCTTTGATTCATCTTGCGTCAGTAAAACCCCGTTGGGGTAACTGAGGCTTTTATCCAAAAGAGTTACCGTTCCAACCGCTGCTAGCATGTAAACACCCTGATAATCCAGTTCTTTGTGTTCGCTATTTATGCCGCCATTTAGGCCGTAAGGAGGATCTGTAAAATACAGAGTGCCGTTGGAATGAAAAACCGCATCATTAGGGCTGTTTAATCGCTTACCCTCATAATGCGATGCGAGTACCTCAAACCCCGTCGTTGGAGAATGGATCGGTGAGGACATTTTTACTATTCTTCGATCGCCATGCTGCAAGATAACAAGGTCACCATCAGGACTTAAAAGCAAGCCATTAGAGCCTTGGTTACTATCGCTTTGATGCAACCCTGTAGCGCCTGCTGGCGACAAATAGGTTGATAGTCCAAATTCGTCACTGTACTTCATAATTCGATTATTGGGGATGTCTGAAAACAACCAATAACTTCCGTCTTCAATCCAAACTGGTCCCTCAGCCCATCGAAACCCTTCTGCTTTTTTCACTAATTTGGCATTTGGGTCAATAACCGTCAGCGCAAGCGGATCATAGATGTCGACATCAAGTTGCATGACATCTAATTTATTGGCAGTGTAATGTTCAACCGCAATAGCATTAAGTGATGCGCATAGCATCGTTGCGACTAGCACTTGTTTTAAAAACGGTAATACACTCTTTATTGTAACATCAATGTGTGAATTCAAATTTGTGCTCGTTTATAGTTGGGGGGACAACTGCAATTTGCCCTGGCTAATAACAAGGTCTAGCGGAATATTGCTGAGTAACGCCATGCGAGGATCTGATTTATCTAGTCGGTAAACAGGGTTGTCTTTTAGAAACTGATTGATAATCGTCATTGTCTGGCTGTTTAGCGTTTTGATGTTTCCTTTGTAGCCGCCAGCATCTGCACTGGCGTTGATTAAGTTGACCTCCTCCAAAAAAATAGCATCTTGTGCACTGTCATACCTTGGGCGGCCTTCGACAATAAGCGCCATGTCAATTGGGTAGTCGATAACAAAGGCTGATACTAATGCTTGTGCATCAATACTTAGGCTAATGACATTGCGCTGTTCTGGCCCTATTTCGACATCAATATTGTCCACAGAAAACGCAACGGGGACGTTAAGCAGGTCTACCTGTCGATCAAATTGCGGGAGTTGTCGCATCAGCATCGATTTAAGGTCATTGTCATCCAGTGAAAAAATCGATAAGTTTTGGGTAGCGCCGCAGGCCGTTAACAGCAGTGCAACAACAAACGCGACTAACAATTTGGTGAATTTCATATGACGGTTTTTGTGTATTTACGTTGATACAGATGCTAAAGCATTGGTGATGCTCTGTACACTCCCAACAGATGCATATTTTGCATTCATATCGTGGAGGTTTGCCGCATGGGCTTGCGGGTTGCGATCGCCACAAGCATCAAAGGGGACTAGGGTAATAAAATTGTGCTGTAAAGCATCTATCACCGTAGCCCTAACACAGCCGCTTGTTGTTAGACCAGTGATGACGGTGGTATCAACATTCTTTGACTTCAGTAGGGTAGCTAAATCAGTGTTAAAAAAACCACTAGGTCCATGTTTCTCTATTAATGGCGTTGTTTGAAAAGAACGTAAAAGAGGATGAAGTTCGGTCCAGTGCGAGCCTCGTTGTAATATATTTAAATCAGGTAAGCGTTGCCTAAATACTCTTGCCTGTTCTGGTTCGTCATAGACGACGGAGGTAAAAAAAACCGGCCATCGTCTCGTGTTAAAAAAAGAACAAAGATGCACGTTGGCGTCAATTTCAGCACTAAAATCTCCGCCAAGCGGACTGTCTTCACTCGCAAAACCCAGAGTCATATCAACAACAATTAATGCAGGTTTGTTGCCAGGAATCAATGCTCCCGTGCTAAGATCATTGTCATCGGCAAAGCCTTCAGAATGGAAGGCTGCGTTGTCTATTTCGGTGCCGATGTGTTTGCTCAATTGTTTCTAAGCTCGTGCTTTTCTGAAAACAGGTTTACTTGGGGGAGCTAAACCGGTTTGTTCCAAGCAGCTGGCTTTAATGCTGTCGATATCGCCACCAAAATCAAACAACCCTGGCTCACCGCGCCGCTGCGCTAGTTCTTCTCTTAACTTTTCGGTTTCAGCCTCATCGACAATACCTTGTGAAATCACAACGCCATATCGCAATGCTCCCTCAACGCTAACTAAACCTCGATTAACGTCATCTAATACCTGACTGGCTGGGCGCGTAAACGGGTCTCCCCAGCCTCCGCCACCCCATGTGTTGAAGTACAGCAAGTCGCCCGCACTAACTTCAATACCATCACATTTGGCTGGCAATATTTGCTCAGAACCATCTTTACGAACTAGGATTTTAGTGCTTCTTTGACCGGGCTCTCCGCCGTTGACGCCCCACGGATAGGTTAACCATCGCTCATCATGTATGGCGATTTGTCCATCTGCCAGAAACCTATAAGCCACGCAAAGTCCGTTTCCACCGCGATGTAACCCAGCACCGCCGGAATCGGCGATAGTCTCATACTTTTCAATGCGAAGCGGAAAATACGCTTCAATAAATTCATTTGGAACGTTGGTAAAACCTGGCCATAATGAATGCCCATCAGGCCCGTCTCCGACGGGGCGTCCGGGGATACCACCAAAACCGATTTGAAACAGTTGAAACCAATCGCCTTTCGCGTCGTAACCGGAGTAAAAAAGATGCGGAGAGTCAGAAAACCCTGCTGCGTTCATTGCTTCTGGTGCGCCTTGACCTAATAACCCACCCATCACGTCAAATATTCTGCCAAGCGCATGCGTACGTCCAGACAAAGCAGCGGGGAAGTCTGGTTTTAGTAAGCTGCCCTGCGGTATGTGCACATCAACTAAGTCATAAAAGCCATCGTTAAATAAAATCTGCGGATCTATCAAATTAATGGTGAATGAGCCAAAAAACATCTTGAACATTTCTTCGTTCAAATAGAAATTAATCGAGCTCTGGGCTTGAGGATCAGTGCCTTCAAAATCAAAAATGGCTTTTTCCCCTTCACGCCACATTTTGCATCTTATTTTGTACGGGCCCATGCCAACGCCATCGTCACACACATAGTCTTCAAAAACGCGAGGCTCTTCTGGCACCAGCATATTGATTATCGCCGACATTGCGGTCTTGTTGCGTTCTAGCATGATTTCCATCGTCGAATAAAAGATGTCATCACCAAAGCGCTCGGCAATTTCAACACAGCGTTTTGCCGCCGTGTTACACGCGGCCACCAACGCATTTAGATCGAAACGATTCCATTGCGGTGTGCGTACGTTGTGTAAAATCAGATCTAAAATATCAGACTGGAGTTCGCCTTTTTTATACAATTTTATTGGTGGAATACGAATACCTTCTTGATAGATACTTTCCGCTTTAATTGGTATGGAGCCGGGCACCATGCCACCGTTATCCGACATATGACCAAACATTGCAGACCATGCGATGTGGCGATCATCTTTGAAAATCGGGACAAGCACAATCCAATCTGGCAAATGGGAAACTGCTGCATTGCACATGTAGGGATCGTTGGTCATGACAATGTCGCCTTCTTCAAGCTTGCCGTCAAATGCGTCCATAAACCCGTGAATAAAAGAGCCAAACTGACCAACGACCATTTTTCCATCTTTGTTGGCAATCATTGGGAAACAGTCACCTTGTTCTCGGATCCCAGGGCTCATAGCGGTTCGAAACAACACAGCGTCCATTTCTTCTCGTGCGTTTTTTAGCGCATTTTCGATGATATCTACGGTAACGGTATCCACCTCAACGCGACGCATTGGTGTGTTATCACTTTGAATTACTTTATTTGTCATCGTCATAGCTCCTATTCCGCCGGGTTAATGATGAGATTACCAATTGCATCAACTTCGGCACCAAATCCAGGTAGTATTAGTGAAGTAGAGTCCATTTCTACCACGATTGCGGGGCCAGAAATGTGGACGCCGACCGCGAGCTTGCTTCGATCATATACACTAGTGGTGTATGTCTCACCTTCATAATAAATCTTGGTCTTAGTCAATTCACACTGTTCAAGCGGCAATGCATCTGATGCTAGGGTCGATGTAGGCAATTGACCCGCCATCGCTGTCGCAAGCGCTCGGATCATGACAATTTCGTGGCCGTCATCAAGCGCGAAAGTGAACAGTTGTGTATGCTCTTCATCAAATTGCTGTTTGAGAACATCCAGGCCTTTTTCAGCCAATTCTTCTTGCGTAAATTCAATTGATAATTGAAAAGCCTGACCGGTATAACGGACGTCCGCCTGAAATGTTATCGTTTGTTGAGACACATCAATGCCATCATCCGATAATGTTGTACTTGCCTGATTAGCGAGTTCTTCTAATGCAGTAGCTAGCTCGTCTGCACAGGTGTCGGAAATTAATTTTACATAGGTTCGCGATGCTTCATCCTTCACTTCTGTTGTTGCATCCCCGTATGCACAAAGCACTCCTGGACCAGGCGGGATTATTGTAGGCCAAGCATCTGTTAAAATACCCAGCGCGTTTGCGTGCAACGGGCCAGCGCCGCCAAATCCAACTAATGCAAAATCACGAGGATCAAAGCCTTGTTCTACCGAGACAAGACGCAGCGCACCAAACATTGCTTCATTGGCAATTTTTATAATGCCCTCGGCAGCTTCCTCTACTGTTTTGCCCATCGCGTCTGCGACCTTCTTCACAGCATTGATGGCGGCTTCTTTATTTATTGCCATCTTTCCGCCTAATTGAACGTCTGCTGGCAAATAGCCTAGCACGACATTTGCATCACATACGGTAGGCTCCTCGCCACCTTTCATGTAGGCGGCGGGTCCCGGATCGGCACCTGCCGATTCTGGTCCAACGCGCAGCGCTTTGGTCAATTCGGGGACAAAGGCAATTGAACCTCCGCCAGCGCCAACGGTCCTTACGTCCACTGATGGCGCTCTCACAACCACATCTGCAACGCGCGTCTCACGTCTAACGCGCGCTTTAGCATTTTGTATGAGCGCAACGTCAGTCGATGTGCCGCCCATGTCAAACGTGAGAATGTTTTCATGACCAGCTAGTTTACAAAAGTGAATTGCACCGGTAACACCACCGGCGGGGCCTGACATTAACAAGTTAACTGGGTTATCAGCGGCTGCTCGAGAAGATGCAAGCCCTCCGTCTGAGCGCAATATTGATAAATGGGTATCATCACCCATTGTGTCTTCAAGCGATTTTTGTAAATTTTCAATGTAGCGAGAAACTTGCGGCCTGACATATGAGTTTAATACCGTAGTCTCTGTGCGCTCATATTCTTGCATCTCAGGGACAACATCGCTTGAGATAGAAACAGGGATATTATCGAACACTGATTCAGCGAGTGCTTTAGCTCTGCGCTCGTGCTTGCCATTTAGGTATGCATTTATGAAGCAGATGGTCAGTGCTTCTATTTCTTCTTTTTCTTTTAGGTAATGCAGTTGTTTGAGCAAATGTCCTTCATCTAATTCTGCAACAGTTACTCCATCAGCACTCATACGCTCGCGTGCTTCAATCGTAAGTTCTAGCGGCGCTAATAGCGGCTTTTTGACATAGCTTACCCAGCCGCCTAGTCCACCCGGGCAGAATGAGCGTGCAACCTGCAATACGTGCTTGTAGCCTTCTGTTGTAATTAGGCCAACTTTTGCGCCATTCCCAGTCAAAACTGCATTGGTGGCCACGGTGGTGCCGTGCATGACACGCATAATTTGTGAAGGATCAACATTTGATTCTTCGCATATACGTGCGACACCATTAAGCACGCCGACGGATGAGTCGCTAGGCGTCGAGGGCACTTTTGCAGTAAACGTTGCGCCCGAGTTTTCATCTATTAACAACAGGTCTGTAAAAGTGCCACCTACATCCACACCTAATCTAAACCCCATACCTAACCCCCTAAAGCGCTACGCAGCACTTTGCTTATGTTTAATTTGTTGTTCTATCCACAGCTTCGCTTTACCGCCTTTTGCTGTGCCTGTAAGTTCAATCGCTAAATCTGATGCATGCAGTAACTTCTGCATGTCGATGCCGGTTCGAAAACCCATTTGCTCCAGCATCATAACGACGTCTTCTGTCGCAACATTTCCACTAGCGCCTGGCGCGAATGGACAGCCGCCGAGACCCGCTATCGATGAATCAAACTGCCGTATACCGGTCTCAAGCGCTGCATAGACATTAGCGAGTCCCATAGCGCGAGTATCGTGAAAATGACATGCTAAATTGTCGCTTCCAAATGTTTCGGTGAGCGTGGTCATTAATTGTTGCACTGCTTTTGGATCTGCAGCGCCTATCGTGTCTGAAATAATCAGTTTGCTTGCACCGGCTTCATACAAACGCGTACAAACATCGACGACGTCACCATCGGCAATCTTGCCCTCAAAAGGGCAAGCCCAAGAAGTCGCAATGTATGCTTGTACCTTGGTGCCATCTTGATTGGCTCTGGCCAATACTTCCCTGCTAACATTGATGCTTTGCGCGGTGCTCATACGAATATTTTTTTCGTTCATCGTGTTTGATACCGCGACAACCAATGACATCAGATCGATGCCATTTGCCAATGCTGACTCGTAGCCTCGCATATTGGGGATTAACGCATTAAAGCGTTGCGCAGATGTAGCAGGAAATTCAGAAATAAGCTGCTCAGTTCCTGCCATTGCAGGAACGGCTTTTGGGGATACAAACGCACCGATTTCAATTGAGGCAACGTTGGCATCAAGTAGTGCTTGGACAAGGCTTGCCTTTTGTGATGTTTCCAAAATCTTAGGCTGCGATTGCAATCCGTCTCTTGGGCCTACTTCATTAATCAGCACATCTCTTCCCATACCAGCTTCGATATCGGTCATGCCACTACTCCCGCTGCTCTTAGGGCATCAATTTCTTCTTTATTTTTCCCCAACAAATTGACGAGTACGTCTTCGGTATGCTGACCTAGCGATGGACATGCATCAAAGCTCTGATGATTGCTTCGGGATAGCTTTATCGGGTTACCTGGTCCCTTAGTCTTGCTGCCATCTGGATGCGTCAGTTCAACCACCATGTCCCGATGAAGTACCTGTTCATCATTCAACGCTTGTGAGAATTTGTTGACAGGCGCACAGGGTATACGCGCTTGTTCAAGTTGTTCTATCCAAAACGCCGATGTATTAGTGGATAAAACTTCATTTAGCTTGCGCCCTATCATTTCCCGATGTGTCCAGCGTCCGGGTTGGCCATCCAGTTCTGGGTTATCAAACTCGGCTATCTGAACAACGGGTTTGAGGTTTTGCCAAAAATTATCTGTTATCACTGCAATAACAATGTAGCCATCTGATGTTTTAAAGGTATCGTAGGGAACATGCACGAAATGTGAATTTCCAATGGGGTAAGGGTCTTTACCGGATAGAAAATGCATCGTTGCCATGTAGTTTAGTAATGATATCTGGCAGTCCAGCATTGACACATCGACATCTTGACCAATCCCGCTTGTAGCGCGCTCGATCAGCGCTGATTGAATGCCCATCACAGCAAACATGCCACCGCCGAGGTCGCCAATTGGAATGCCTGCTCTAACTTGATTTTCTGCGTCAGAGCCAGTAATCGACATACCCCCGCCGGTCGCTTGTGCAACTTGGTCAAAGGCAGGGCGCTTGTACTTAGGCCCAGAGCTACCAAAACCAGTGATTGAACAGGTAATGATGCGCGGGTTTACTTCCTTGAGATGCTCGTAGTCAATTTTTAATCGAGTCGGGACACCTGCACCAAAGTTATTGATAACAACATCAACTTCTTTGACTAACTCGTAAAAAAGCGCCAGCCCTTCGCTGTTTTTTAAATCAATACAGACGCTTTTTTTATTTCGATTTAACGTGAGAAAGTATGCCCCAATTCCGTTAAGAGAATTCTCGGGATCAGATGCGAGCAGCTTTCTCGTACCTTCTCCTTTTAGCGGCTCAACTTTAATTGTCTCCGCTCCAAGGTCGGCAAGGATCATGCTGCAATAGGGGCCTGATAGCATGTGTGTCAGGTCGATTATTTTGATGCCTGCCAGGGGTTTATTCATTCAGTTATCTCCTGTTTACTCAAATCGATAAGTAAAGTCGATGCCATAAGCAGCGAGGCTTGAAGGGTGAATAAAGGTTCCGCCAAACTCAGGTGCAGGAATAACTTCCTGCAAATATTCTTCATCAGTGATATTTCTTCCATAAACGGCAAGATTCCAATTTTCGGTATCTAAACTGATGCGTAAGTCGAGGGTAGAGTAGGCATCACGTGTTGCATTGGTAAAATCAACGGAGTGCGGTCCCGGCGGAACACCTCCACCCAAAGTGCCAAAGAAATCCCAAATCGTCGGTACTCGTTCGCCCTGAAGCGTATGGAAGAACGTTTCGCCGATGTATTGATAATCCAAGCGGGTGGTTAGGACCATTTCAGAATTTATGCTGTATTCATGCATTGCGCCGAGTGTGAATGTTTCATCTGGTGCTTGAGGGGCTTTGTTACCGACTGACAGTGGCCGGTTTCTATTTTCCTTGATCTCAGAATCAATGAGACCGATACCACCAAAGACGGCAAAATCATCAGTGAGCTGTGCATGAAAATCAAACTCAAGGCCTCTAATGCTTAGCTCATCGATTGTTGTGACTGCGCGTAATAATCCAAATGGACCTGCGAAAAACTCAAAGAACTGATTATCATCAACTTTTGTGTTGAAGACCGCTGCATTTATACGTAACGTGTCGTCATACCATTTTGATTTAAGTCCGAATTCTAAGTTGGTGGTGACTTCTTTCTCGTATTCGTCCGTGACCTGAAGTTGAGCATTAACCGCATCTCCAGGAGTACCAGCACCGCTTGCGTTAAACCAGAAGTCTAATGTTCCCTGTGTTCCAATCGAGTTAAATCCGCCGCTTCTAAAGCCAACACCATAACTGGCATACAGGTTCATATCCTCGTCGACTTCATACCCTAACGTTAGCTTAGGCTGCCATTGCGCGAACGAGCGATTTCGGTCTGGGATCCCGTCGGGGTTGACACCAAATGCTGGATTGATTGGACCGGGAACGCCATTAATTAATGTATTAATGTTTAACCCTGATGCGGAAACATTAGGCACATTATTGCTCACTTCTCTGTCTTCATAGTCATAACGAAGCGCAAACGCTAATTCTAATTTTTCGGATAAGTCATATTCAACTTGCCCAAACACTGAAAAGACTGAGGTGTCAAACGTATCATCGAACAATAGATCTGTCGGGTTGGGCCCCGCTGGGTCAACGTAGGGCTGTCGCAAAAAGCCTTGGCCTAAATCGGCACCATACGCAACAACAACATCTCGTTCGATTTGTGCAAAATAGGCACCGGCTATCCAGCGCAGTTGCGCTTCATCATCATCTGATGTGAATCTTAGCTCTCCGCTGAAATCTGATTGACTACGTTCCTGATATTGGAATCCATCACAGGCTGTGGGTGTGTATGGGCCATATACACCTGTAAATTCGACGCCAGGAGGAAATACACCAAACGGTGCAAAGAAAGGACCGAATAAGTCAGTTCTATCTGCACCACCCAGCTCGGTAGGTGCATTGTTAAGGGTCTGTCTATCTGTCTGGCATTGGCTGGTAAGTTCATAACCATAGAACGATGCTGACGTTCCATCCGATAACAAGTATTCTTCAAGGTCGTTGTATGCGAGCACACCGGTTACATCGAAGCCTTCCAAGTCCCAATCGGCTTTAACGGAAAACTCCGTTGTCTCTTGCTCGTTTTCGCCTGGGACGTTAAACGCAAATATAAAATTATGGTCGTTAACATCCGCGTTAAATGACGATGTACCAAATATGGTTTCAAAAGAGGGTAATGCAAAGGTCGCGTTAAAATTGATAGCGCCGCCAGTAACTTCGCTTCGGCTAGCGCGCATATCAAGTGTTAATGTGTCACTGGCGTACCAGTATAATCTCCCTTTAATCGATGTATCTTCGAGGTAATCGACGACATCGTCTTGCCCGGTAAAGATGTTTTCATAAAAACCATCAGTGCTTGAGTCGGCCACTGTTAGACGGCCAGAAATATTTTCGCCCAAGCTGCCACTGACAGTGCCACTAAAGCGATGAGAGCTATTGTTACCAAGCCCTATTCTCACTGCACCTTCGGTTTCTTCCGATGGCAACTTGGTGGTGACCAATATAGCGCCGGCAACCGCGTTTCTTCCATACAATGCGCCTTGCGGGCCTTTCAAGACTTCAATCTGTGCGACATCCAAGAGATCTTCATTAAATGCATTTGGGTTGGTCATTAAAACGCCGTCAACGACATAGGCAAACGTGGATTCCGCATCTCGAGTGGAGACAATGCCTCTAATCGTCACTTGGGTATCGCCAACATTAGCCGTATCAACAATACTGACGTTGGGGATCAGGCTGATGAAGTCGCCTGTTCGCTCAATACCCGCTGATGCAATATCTCGTTCCGATAAAGCAGTAACGGCGATGGGCACCTCTTGAATCGTTTCCGGCCGTTTACGTGAGATACTGATTATTTCTACCGATTCTTCAGGCAAAATCTCATCAGCATCATTGGTTTGTGCCAAGGCATTTTCATGAACGCCTATACTTGCAACACCTAGTGTGAATATTATTGCGCTGCTCAATTTGCTCAGGGTAAACCTAGACATCGAACTCTCCCATTAGTGTTTATTATCATTAATTTTTTTTAGACGTCGCCATAACGTGGTTTGGCTCAGTCCGAGATGTTTTGCTGTACGCTTTTTGTCGCCATTAAACTTGGCGAGTGTTTCTATCAATAAATCTGTTTCGACTTGTTTTAAAACGCCTAACTCTTCGTTTGAGTTTTGATTTGAAAAAAGCTCAGGAGCTATTTGTGCCAGTTGATACGGAATTGTGGCGAATTGTTTTGTCTGTTGAACGCTAACGAGTAGGCGCTCAATAACGTTTTCCAATTCTCTGATATTGCCAGGCCATGCGTAGTTGAGAAGTGATTTGGCTATGGTATTTATAATCTGTTCTGCGTTATAAGGAGAGTTAAACTCGATAAGAATTTGATGTGCAATTTCTTGTGCAATAAATAAAACGTCGTCACCTCGTTCCCGAAGTGGCGGTAATTGAATGGAAAATACATTTAATCGATAAAACAGATCTTCCCTAAACTTCCCTTGATTGACCAACGTCTTGAGGCACTTATTGGAAGCAGCAATTAGCTTTAAATCAACAGGTATTTCTTTGTTTTCACCAATCGGTCTGAAAGACTTTTCTTGTAAGAACCTCAAGAGTTTGGCTTGTTGATCCAACGCTAACTCACTGATTTCATCTAGAAACAGAGAACCGCCGTTAGCTGCTTCAACCAACCCTTTCTTGCCGCCTCTGCGCGCACCGGTAAACGCACCGTCTCGATGGCCAAACAGCTCACCTTCAAACAAATCACTTGGAATGGCGCTACAATTTAGGGCGATGAAACAGCCTTGGTTGTATGTGCTTCTGTCGTGAATTGCTCTTGCAATTAATTCCTTCCCGGTGCCCGTTTCGCCGTAAATTAAGGTATTTGAGCGAGTTGTGGCAAACGCACTTACCTGATTTAGTATCTGATGCATGGCATCTGACTGGTAAATCAGCGTTGACTTTGTCGGAGTAGTCTTGAGTATCTTACTTTTTGTGCTTTTGGGATACAGCTGAAAAACGAATGTTTTATTACCACCTATATTTAAAATATCGCGGTGAAACCACCAATCACGGCCGTTAAACTGAAATTCACCATCTGACTGTTCTAAATTTTCAGCGGCAAACAGGTTGCTCAACTCAGTATCAAATGCATCTGTTAGT
Source organism: Glaciecola sp. UBA2563 (assembly GCA_002340325.1). Classification (GTDB taxonomy): domain Bacteria; phylum Pseudomonadota; class Gammaproteobacteria; order Enterobacterales; family Alteromonadaceae; genus Glaciecola. The sequence goes on from DDLV01000036.1 coordinate 78,551, forward strand.
CCCAAATCTTGTTTTGCAGCATGGTTCATGGTTATTGACAAACCATCTTTATCCAGCATGATTATTGGCGTTCTGGCGTCGTGAATTAACCACTTTCCTAACGCAAAGTCGACTCGCGTCAGTCGTTCTGATCTTGCAAGTTCAATGGCGTCGTTGATCGATTTTTTGCAGCCTTGCTCGGAATATAACAAGAATGCATCTTTGCCATGTTGCGCTGCCATCCCACAGACAAGGCTCGCACTGACAAAGGCAATATCGCTTTTTTTGCTATAAATCTGAAAGTGTTCTCGCGCTTGGTCAGGTGTTGAATACAAACATTCATCGATAGTTACATCGAGATGGCTTTGTAGTAATGTTGCAAGTGGACTGGGTTTTCCGTAGTGAATGTAACATATGTTGGACGATGCTTTGCTCGCTTTGGTTATCGCCTGAATAACGTCTTCTTCTGTGATGCCAAGGGAGACCACTGGGATTTTTAATTCTGACTTCAGATAGGCTGCATTTGAACCGGCGCTGATGATGACATCCGGATTGAATACATCAATTTGTGATTGAATTTCACGCAGGCTTCCGATGATGACGTCGTGGATCTTAAATTCGGCTTCGTCTTTAAATTCACAAAGCACGCTGCTCATCAGCTGACTAAACTCTCGATGCCCAAATATGAGCACTTTCAGTTTAGATGTTTCTTTGTGATATTCATGCAGCATTAATAATTGTTCTTGTGTCTGACTCATAACTCACTAATCATCTGCAGCTTGCAGTAAACATAGTTGAAATTTTGAGTTTGTCTTTGCGTTGTTAATTAATTGTTATTTTTCTAACAGCTGCTCTCATTTATCAACATGTGTGCCAGAGTGAAATGGGTACAAGGAAGTGTTTAAATATCAATATTTTAAGCGTGTTTCGGGAGTTTTATTGGGGTGTTAGATTGAAGATGTGCTTGCGATTTTATTTCATAATGAAATGAAATTTTTCAATATGAAATAAAAAATCGCTTTAATTTAATTGTAGCCTGAAGGTAATCTAGTAGTGAACTTAGGATAAACTGACCATCTTTTAAAACGCACTTTCTATATTCAAAAGTGTATCAACGTTCATCCCAAGGGTTTAGTACCTTGAGCCCTTCAAACCTAAAATCATTGCCATTGCGTGTAACAATCGACATCTTGTGAACAACGGCCGTGCCAATCATTAAAATTTTGAAAGTTTGTCATATCCTTTGTTTGTAACGCGAAACTTCGAAATTTATTGCGACTCGGAGTTAAAGATAAATATTCAACACCGCAAAAAGACAACTTTGTGTCCCCTATGCTAATGAATAACGTTGATTATCTGATGCTATCGAGTTTCTTTCAATGCTTGAATGACTTTAATCAGTATTTTGTAAGCTCTCTCATGGGGATACCAATTCCCATAGGCACCTGATGTCATGGCAACGGCCAAATTTTTTTCAGGTATTACGACGAGGTGATTCCCTCCGTTACCTGAGGCCCAAAGATACTCAATCTCATCAGTTCCAAACATTCGCGTAGACTTATACCATAACATGCCATATCCATCTGCTAATGGATTATAGTCTCCAATCGCACTCGTGTTTTCTTTGAGTAATCGATTTACATAGTTGGGATCTACGATTTGCTTATTGCCCCATTTTCCGTCATTCACAACTAAATATCCTAATTTCGCAAAATCAAGTGCAGACAAATATAAATTACCCGCACCGCCGGTCTGATTTGACGCATTTTTGTACCAGTAGAACTCAGTGATAGCCAATGGCTCAAACACATGTCGTCGAGCAAATTCTTTTAAACTTAAACCTGTCTTTTCTTCAATTATCGCGCCTATTAACACAGCATTGATGTCTGCATATACCCATTTATCCCCGGGTTTTCGAGCAGCAGGGACGCTTAATAAGTAATTTAGCCATTCATCGTTTGCAATCCAACGTCCAGCATTGCCTGGCGTTGTATTATCATCTGAATCGGCATCCAAACCTGATACCATATTTAATAAATGAATGAGTTTGATATTCTTATAGTCTTCATTAATAGAAGGGTATTTATCTTTTGAGAAAAACGAATATACGTTTTGTTCAAGGTCTGTGACATACCCTTCTTGGATTGCAACGCCAAGTAACAGTGATGTAATGCTTTTTCCTGCGGAGCGTATGTCATGAATATGATTTCTCCAAAAAGAATTATAGTAATATTCAATGGCTAGTTTATCGTCTTTAATCACTATTAAAGCTCGATAGTCTCGCTGTTTGAAATCATCGATAAAATCGTCAAGATTATTTAGTGAATCTTGGTTAAAACCAACTTCGTCTGGCTCAACAACAGGGAGATTTTGAGTAGGCGTCACTTGAGCATAAGATAGCGAAGCAAAAAATATAATGATCAATAAAGCCCGTATTTTCATGGATACTCCGTGATTCATCCAATTAATATTTGTTGAATATTAAGTTTACATTGCTTATGGAATGAAATTAAACAATGATTGTTGATAAAAGAGACGTTACCTCTATTAATACAGTAGCGTCTGTTCTGGGCGATGTCGTTTAGAGGTATGAAAGTGAGTTACTAGCAATAGCGTCCTTGCTATGACTAAGTCTATTCAGTGTGCAGATGATTTCCCTGTAAGAATACCGCTCAAAATGGTGTGTATATATAGCGCCAGGGTTCGTTTTACGTGCTAACGAGACGAATCATTCTCGAGTCGAACGTCAGTCAACAGCAGAAAAAGATGGTTTGAGTAAAGCTTATGTTGAATTTTTTAAAGCGAATGCCTTCACGTCCACTTATTGCAAAAAAACCAGTTAAAACGCACTGTATTTATGGGCCAATATAAAACCAACTACACCCAATTAATTCTCGGTCAATTGAAGAATAAATCCCATCTGTTCTGTTAAACCAACATCCTGAATTTTCCAGCCATTGATACCAGTACGTTGTTCCGTTTTTGATAGCGCGATATTTTTGTCATGCAAGCGCGCAATGGCACTTTCCAAATCTGACACGCCAAGCGAAAGTAAAAACAAGCCTTCTCCTTTTTCTTTTAGAATATCCGCAACAACAGAGTCGGTAGTGGTCGGCATTACCAATACTAGATAAGCATCACCGAGACGAAATGAAGCGGTTTCTACTTGCCTTTTTTGCAGCGCATGCCGTTCGGCTTTTTTCCCCAATAGGGTTTCAAACAAGGTTGCTTTACTGTCTAAATCTCTTACGAGAATGTTTATATGATGTATTCGCTTTGGTGTAGACATCAAACGGTACCCTCAAATTGAGTATTGTGGATATCAACTGTAGACAGTGACGGGAAACTTTAAAAGCTTCGCATATATGTGCTACTTAATGAAAAAACTCTACTCATTGTTTTTACATACGTGTCGTATTAAGATTTTTCATGATTTTTCAATTATTTAACAAACAATTAAAAACATCTACATGATATTTTTGATACACTCGCGAGATCAGTTTTTCGTGTAGGTCAATCTTATGTTTAATCAGTTCAATGGCACTGAAGGAAACGTTAAAAACGATATCTTATCTGGGATAACAGTTGCATTAGCACTCGTTCCCGAAGCGGTTGCGTTTGCTTTTGTTGCAGGCGTTGAACCAATGGTTGGTTTATACGCTGCCTTTATGATGGGTTTGATTACCTCTGCAATTGGCGGTAGGCCTGGGATGATCTCAGGTGCGACGGGCGCAATGGCCGTTGTTATGGTAAGTCTGGTGATGCAGCATGGCGTTCAGTACTTATTTGCCGCAGTGCTGTTAGCTGGTGTAATTCAAATACTTGCTGGTATCTTTCGTCTCGGAAAATTTATTCGTCTTGTGCCTTATCCTGTTATGCTTGGGTTTGTTAATGGTCTAGCGATAGTGATATTTCTGGCGCAACTGGGGCAGTTTAAGGTGCTTGACCTCAGCGGTGAATATCAATGGATGTCGGGTGCGATGTTGTATTTGATGCTGGGTTTGGTGGTATTGACTATGGCAATCATTTACATATTACCCAAACTGACCAAGGCGGTTCCCGCGTCTCTTGTCGCCATTGTGACCGTTACGCTATTGGTTCATGGGTTGGATCTTGATGCTAGAACAGTCATTGATTTTGTGCGTGATATGGTGCCAGAGGCGCAAAAAGAAGGCGTTACACTTGCCGGTGAGCTTCCAACATTTGCTATCCCTGCTGTACCTTTTACGCTTGAAACGCTGCGAATTATTTTACCCACCGCAATTATTTTAGCGCTTGTTGGATTAATAGAATCGTTACTTACCTTATCACTTATCGATGAAATGACCGATACGCGAGGCCGCGGCAACAAGGAGTGTATTGGACAAGGCGTGGCGAATTCGGTTAACGGTGTGTTTGGTGGTATGGGTGGATGCGCAATGATTGGTCAATCCATGATTAATATCAACAGCGGCGGGAGAGGGCGACTCTCTGGTATTACAGCAGCATTGGTCCTGCTTGCGTTTATTTTGTTTGCAGCACCATTAATCGAAATGATCCCATTAGCAGCCTTAGTCGGTGTCATGTTCGTGGTAGTAATTGGTACGTTCGAATGGGCGAGTTTTAGAATTATCAGAGGCGTTAACAAAGAAGATGCTTTCGTTTTATTCCTTGTTACCGCTATCACGGTCATTGCTGACCTTGCTATTGCGGTAATCGTCGGGGTCATCGTATCTGCGCTCGTCTTTGCGTGGAAGCATGCAACGCATATAAACGCCAAACAACACACGGACAAAGATGGCTGGAAGGTCTATGACTTGGAGGGGCCGTTATTCTTTGGTTCAGTAAGTCATTTCAGGGATATCTTTACGCCGCAAACCGACCCGCAGGACGTCGTGATAGACTTTCAGGAATCAAGAATATGGGATTCTTCAGGCATTGATGCCCTTGATAGTCTCGCCGATAAATACCAAGCGAATGGTAAAACGCTTCACATTCGGCATATCAGCCCTGAATGTAGACGCTTATTGAAAAAAGCGGGTAAATACGTCGAAATAAACGTAAATGAAGATCCTCGTTATCGCGTAGCGACTGACAAATTAGCGTAAAAAAAATGCAGCTGAAATGCTGCATTTTTTAATCAACACGCTCTAGTACACTCAGTCTTGTTCAAGCAACCATAAAATAAGGCTTATCGCCTCATCAACGGTTCGTGTTCCACCTTGAATAACCAAGTATTTTCCATTAACGATAAAGGTAGGCACGCCAGTAAGGTGGCGGCGCTTTTCATTCAATGATTTTTGATTGCGGTTGAGCAACGAATTAACGGCAAAGCTTTTGGCATGCTTATCAAAATCTTCACCGCTAACGCCATTAGCGATAAACAAATTACGAAAATCTTCTAGTTTAGATATATTGCGCGCTTGTCCTTGTACATGGATGTAGTTGAAGATTGCGCCGATAAGCTCTTCTTCTTTATCAAGCTGTTTGCCAATCATCATCGCTTTCGTGGCATATTCCTGTATAGCAGGACTAGTAGAGCCTAAAAAGTTAGCGTGTACTTTTGTAAGTTTCGTACCTTCGGGTAGCTGATTTTTTATCTCTGCGACTAATGGTTGCGTTCTGTAACAAACAGGGCACCAAAACGAAAAATACTCTTTTACTTCAGGTTTTGCAGTGCGTTCTTCAGATATGACATTGTAATGGACTCCTTCTTGCCATAACTTGACTTGAGCACATGCCTGCAGCGGCAGTAAAAAGGCTAAAACAACACCAATAACAGCTTTTTTCATAACTTTCCTATACAGTCGTTAACGTCATTCGACGCTCGTCGAATGCTAATCTCGGTTAAAAATTGAACACAGATAAACGCGCTCTAAAATAATTTGAGCACTGGCACCCGTTATAGTTCACTTAAAGGCACCATGCTCTGTATTCGACAATTACCACATTATCTTTATCAAAAAGTATAACTTGCTCCCGCTTGAATGGAAATTCCATTTCCTTGAAAACCAATGACGTTCTCATATGATTTATCAAACAAGTTCTCAATTTTGGCGTTAAATACAAGCGAGTCGCTATAAGTATATCGATAATTCACATTTACCAGCCAATAGCTATCTAATGTAAGCGTTCGAGGCGAGGGCGGTTCACTCGGGAAAAATCTATCTAAACGCGAGCCTGTATAGTCTGCTTGCAAATAAATATTTTGCCGATTATCCAATGCGTAGTTAATCCAGAATCCACCTGCATGCTCAGCTCTTCGCAGTTCCTCTGCGTTATTTTCAGTGGCATCCAAATATGCATAGTTAACTTGCCAACTGATTTTGCCTTCATCGCCAGATAACACGAGTTCAAGCCCTTGCTGTTCGCTAAGTACTTCTGCATTGCCAGCGGTAAACCCAAAGGTTTCAGGGATAAATACAAAGCCAAGAATCTCATTTTCGAGCTTGGTATCAAAGAATGATACCGCGATATCTATGTTGTCTAGTGCAATATTGGCGCCTAATTCACTGCTATATGACAACTCTGGTTGTAAATCGGGGTTACCCGTAAATGTATCGGGGAAGAAGCCAAACCTTTCTGTAAAACTCGGGTTTTTTATGGCTTTACCCCTGCTGATAAAAGCAGATATTGCGTCATTGATTTGCCATCTCGCCGCTAAACGGAAGCTTGATTCATCGTCAAATTCATCATTATTGTCATAGCGATAATGTGCACTAAATGCTAAGTCATCAAAAGAGCGAAAGCCAAATGTCGAATCAATCAAAAATGCATTTGTCGACGTAGACTGTGATTGATTAGGATCGCCGAACATTGTCGCCACACCGCGCTGCTCAAAGTCTTCATCTGTATATTCATAACTAAGATTGACACGACTAAGGGGATTAATGTCAAATTGATTGTTCCATACTAAACGCTGTTTCTGACCTTTTGAGGACGCGTCTGAATCAGGAAATGTGATATTGAGATTTTCGTTTTCAGTGAACTGATAAATCAGATACTGAGAGTACATGCTATTGGCCGGCGTAAACGCCCAATCAATTGAAGCAATAAAGCGTGAGCCTTCAGTCTTAAAATCCTGATCGGTCGGTAATCCTGTCGTAAAGTTCGTCCCGTCATAATCATTTTCGTAATCAAGGTAATTAGCAGACGCTTTAATGATATTTGCGTTATCAATTTCGTAAGAAAGATTAGCGAAGACATTGGTATTGGTGTATCCATCATCTTCATCACCTTCTCGCGAGATATTTTCGCCGTCAGTGGATAGATGACTTACCCCAACATTAAACGAAATGTCATCGATATTCATGCCATACAGGCCATTAGCTGAAAATAGAGAGTTGTTTCCAATCCTTGCGCCAATGGCACCTTTTTGTTGGTTTTGACTCTCCTGTCTCGTCACAATATTGATGATGCCAGACATCGCAGCGCTTCCCCACAAGGCACTTTGTGGTCCCTTTAGTATTTCAATTCTCTCAATGTTATCCGTCAGAAGGTGAGCAAAATCAGTAAGTCCGCCTTGAGCGGCGTCGTTTATTTCAATGCCATCAATCGTTACCAATATATGATTACTCTCGCTTCCCCGGAATCTAATTTCTGTTAATGACCCAGTAGGACCTGACGCAGAAATATTTGTGCTAGGTATTGTGCGTAGCAACTCCGTTAACGTTATTGCGCCTGAGTTTTCAATTTGCTGGCGATCAATCACTTGAAGGCTGCCGGCAATCTTGTTTTGGTCTATCATCGAACGTGTTGATGTTATGGTGATGACTTCAGTGGTTTCTTGTGCAGCTGCTTCTGAAATAGGCAATACGACGCCTATAGCAGGACACAGCACTGCTAGCGCTTTGGTATTTATGGACATGGGTTTGATTCCTTTTAAACTGTTCCACCCGAACAATTAAGTTAATGAAGTTCGATGAACGTCTCGTTCACGGTAATTGGCCGGTATCCGGGCTGACAACAGCGTATGAAACCTTCCCATAATCTATCATTACAAGATAACGATAGATTACAGTGGATGACCTATCCGAGTCGGATATATTCAAGCTTTATGTTGATGACCGTTGCGGGGGCAGCTCAGGATTTAGACCTGATTCCCGATTATCCAAATTTACTTTGGCACCAAAAACCCGCGTAATATAACCTCAACAGGTAATTTTTCAAGCTATAAGTATCACAATTCCAAAAAAGTGCCGAAATCCTAGTTTAGGCCTAATGCGGGACGTTTGAGCGGCAAGGCGCCTAGCGTAGGGATGTTGATTTTTAAAAGT
>DDLV01000081.1 GCA_002340325.1 Glaciecola sp. UBA2563
GAAACGTGGTAAAAAGTCGAAAAAATCTTCTTCAAGACTCTGCGCTTCGCTGGCAATGGCACCAACACCCGGAATAAAGAGGGCTATCGCCCCCTGCTCCAACCGTTGATTACTGCGTTCATAGCGCCCGCCTAGCTCAAATCGCCATTGAGATTCAGTAAGATAGCTCATAGTGGTGAACGCACCGATATCTGTCGACTCTCTGAATTGAGGCGTTTCAAAGGTGGGAGTAGGCTGCCCTGACGTCAAATCTTGTGCACCTAGTGAACGACTTTTCTTTTCGTTGAAAATATTGAGTCCAAACAACCATGAAAAATCGCCTTGCTGACTAAATTTTATTTCCCCAAACGTCGATTCCCTTGAACTCAAAACTGCCCCCCGGAATATTGGTGTTGCGGTTAGGTCAAGGTCTACACCTGCTGAGTCATCATCATGCTCTGAGTGGGATAAGTTACCTTCAATGGTTACGCCAGACAACGCAGTCCTTCCTGCGATGGCAATAAAGTTCTCATCCTCATCTGTATTTTTTATTACATCTTGAGAAAGCTCATATTCCCCAAGCCTCCTACCATTATTGGCTTGGCTGTAGAGTTCATTATACAAATCTAAATTAGTCGGAACAAATTCCTGCTCGTACAATCCTGGCGCTTTGTTACTTTCCCAAAGCGCAAGAAATCTTAGATAACTTTCATCCTCAAAGAGCCAAAACAAATCAGCTTGAACGCTTGCCTCCTCTATCTCACCGCGTATATCATCAATGGCAGCAGTGTTAACGACGAAGGCATCACCTCGCTGATGAGAAAATGACAGACGCCCCACTACTTCGTCGCCTATCAATCCACCTGAAACTGAACCATTAACTCCCTGATTGTTGCCATTAGTGTGCCAATAGCTTTCAACTGATAAATCGAGTTCAAGAGCTTCGGTTGGGCGCTTACTGTTAACTATCACGACGCCCGCTTCAGTATTGCTGCCATACAGGGTTCCCTGTGGGCCTTTCAATACTTCAATTTGGTCAATGTTATTGAGCAATTGATTGTTTATCTCTCGATAAGGAATGCCATCAATGTAAACACTTGCACGATTAACAACAAATGGGTTTGAGCTAATGCCGCGGAAACTGATGAAGGAGCCTCCCATCTGCCCGAGCTGAGTAATTTGCATGTTAGGAACTAATGCACTGATATCTCGCAAGCGGTCAATACCAAAATCATGCGCCAGTTCGCTCGTTATAACTGTCGCAGAGCCCGCAAAATCTTCCTGAAAAGTGTTAAGTTTTGCGCCGCGAATGGTAATTTTTTCAACGTCTTTTTCTGGATTATCGAGGCTATTTGCGTAAACAGGCAAAATAGAAACCAAGGTTATAAACAAAAATGTGCGTTCGAGTGTTTTCATTTGCTTTTATGTTTTAATGAGAATAATTCTCATTCTATCACTTGCTGCATGAACACTTTTTGATAAAACTTCAGTTTTTTTGTGTTTTTTTTCGACTTTTTACCTGAAATTGTTTTGGGGAGTCGCCATAGTATGATTTAAACCATTCGGAAAAATACTGAGGACTCATATCTAATGAATCAGCAATATGCGTGATTGGGATACCATCGAATAATCGTTTATGCGCTAACTGAAGTTTGCGTCGTCGAATGAACTGAGAGATAGACATTTGAAAGTGCTGTTTGAAAGCTTTATTCAAAACTTGCTCACTTAGGCCTATTTGCGCAGCCAATTGTGAAGACGTTAGCCAGTGATCTTCACATTGCTCTATTTGTTGTTTCACTGAGAATACCTGACGTGCATTATTCAGCGTTATCTGGCTCTCAGAGGGTTCCAAACGCCAATATCCTAAAATTTGCATCAAGATGCCTTGCGCTACTAGCTGCTGATCCAGTCCATCCTTCCTGGCATAGTAACAGCATTCTATGACCCGTTGAATTTCCGGTTGAAGCCATGTGACATGAAATGGTTTGTTCATATTCTCAATAAGTGACTTTGCTTTTTTCGCAACCATTCCATTTTGTCTGAGAAAATTTTGGGATAGAGAAATGCCACAAGCCAAAAAATCCTCTTGTCGGATAATCGTTGTCGTCATTACTTCATCCTGCGCCAAATACAGCAGATTTTGCATGAAACCAGACATGTCTCCAGCATGTCCTTTGGCCGTGCTTGTTTCCATCATACCACCTAAAGAAAAGGACAGATGCAAACCCGCAGGCAAAACAACGTTATACGTTGTATCTTGTTTGACAGATATCTCGTTAAACCAAAAACTAAACCCACTTTCCACCTGTAATGCACTGACTTCTGACAAACAGACTTGCGCCTCTTCAGGAAGCTTTCGCTGTTCTATACTTGGAAATAAAGCTTTGAAAATCGCTCTTATATTATTTATGTTCATTGAGGGTATCTTTTGTAAAACAACGAATAAGGTTCAATCGTTGAGTATTCGAATCAATCGCTACTGTACTCGAACTTAGTTCAGAATGATAAAAATCAGAATATTGCTTTACAACAATTGAAGCAAATCCAGATGTAGATTAGAGGGTGATCTATTCGTTTCGGAATCGCATGAATCGAAAAAAGATCAGGCGGTTATCATTGATTTTTGTAATGAACAATATTTGGGTTTATAAAATAGCCCAGCCAAGAACAAAACAGAAATAAAAGCACAAGGGCAGATGTTGATTTATCCGCCACACGAGAAAATGTTATGGACATTGTATAATTGCAAGTATATCAGTGATCTTGCCGATGGTTGGCTTTAAGACCCAGAAGACTCAGACGTTGACAACTCAATTAATTATGACTACGAGCAAATCTTTGGCCCGTCTGACTATTCTCATGCTATTCGCTCCTCTTTATTCGACAGCGTTTAGTTATTTGGTGCTTCTTGGCAATTTGAAGAAGTTCAATATTGGCAAAGCCCTCAGGGTAGCGTGTCAGAAAAGCGCGTTCAACGGCGCGTAAACGTTTAATGTTCATGAAAAGCCCAATGGAAAATAGGGCATTGATGGTATAGCAGCGCGTATGCCTGTACACCATCAATGTTATAGGTAAGAAACGTGGGTTATTATACTACCACGCAGCGAGTTGGGCTTCGGTAATTGACATCATACTGTCTGCCCCAGCATGAATTGATGCCAAGTAGCCTTCACATCGTGGCAGCAAATGATCAAAATAAAACCGTGCTGTCTCTACTTTTGCTAAATAAAAGTCTTTTTTCTCAATATTCTCTTTTTGTTTATTTATCGCAACAAATGCAGATTGAAGCCAAAAATGCGCCAGCAAAATGTGACCAGACAGCATTAAATAGCTCACTGAAGCGGCTCCCACTTCTTCCATGTTTTGTTTTGCACGCTCACCGATGTTATGGGTTGCCCCCAGCCATGTATCAATATAATTTAGTAGTTTATTGAGCTGTGGCTGAAGTGATTCGGGTAAGTCAACTGAAGACCAGTAGGCTCTTAGCTCATTTGTATAGGCAATAAGTGAGTGGGCATTGTTGGCTAACACTTTTCTCCCCAATAAATCGAGCGCTTGAATTCCCGTTGTTCCCTCGTATAACATAGCGATACGTGCGTCTCTTACGTTCTGCTCAACGCCCCATTCTCTTATATAGCCATGACCACCAAAGCATTGCATCGCAAAATTGGCAGACTCGTAGCCGGTTTCAGTAGAAAATGCTTTTGCGATAGGGGTCAGCAAATCTAAACGTGTTTTTGCAGCCAATCGCTCAATCTCGGATTTACTTTCAAGTGCAATATCTAATTGTTTAGCAAGATAGTAATTGAGCAATCGATTACCCTCGGCAAACGCTTTTTGCGTGAGCAGCATACGTCGAACATCAGGGTGAACAATAATGGGATCGGCTGGGCCTGAAGGGTTTTTAACGCCTGAGAGCGCACGCATTTGTAAACGTTCTTTGGCGTAATTGAGCGATTTCTGATAACCAAACTCGGCATGACTCACGCCCTGAGTTGCAGTCGCAATACGCGCGGCATTCATGAAGGTAAACATAGCTTTCAATCCCTCATTTTCGGTCCCAAGTAAGAAGCCTGTCGCCCCATCAAAATTCATTACACATGTGGCGCTGGCCTTTACCCCCATTTTCTTTTCTATCGAACCACAATGAACCGAATTTCTCTGGCCTAAGTTGCCATCATCATCACTTAGGAATTTAGGAACGATAAATAATGAGATGCCCTTTGTTCCCTGTGGGGCGTCGGGCAATCTAGCTAATACAATATGAACAATGTTATCCGTGAGGTCGTGTTCGCCACCGGTAATAAATATTTTGGTGCCTGTTACTTTGTACGTGCCGCCAACTTGTGGCTCAGCTTTGGTTTTCATTAAGCCAAGGTCGGTGCCGCAATGCGGTTCAGTTAGACACATAGTGGCATTCCATTCGCCTGACACTAGCTTCGTTTCGTATAGAGCTCGCTGTTGCTCTGAACCGTATTCTGCAATCGTTTCAATAGCCCCCGATTGCCCAGCGGTGTACAACGCAAATCCTGGGCTTGCTGACACCAGCATCTCACAGACTATTTTGCTTAATGATGCGGGCAATCCTTGACCGCCTACCTCTATGCTTGACGACAATGAAGGCCAGCCACCTTCTCGGTATTGCTCATATGCTTCTTTATAGCCCGTAGGTGTTTTGACCTGACCCTCTTGCCAAGTGCATCCCTCTTCGTCACCGTGACGATTTATAGGCACAATGACATTTTCACAAAGCTTGGCATATTCATTCAAAACGGCATGAACAATGTCGGGGGTCGCATCCGCGCCGCTTGGAAGCGACGCATAATGCTCCGCATAATCCAATACGTCGTTCATTGCAAAGAGCATATCTGTAGTTTGGGCTTTATACTCGGTCATCTGTTGTACTCCATAGGAAGCGAACACTGGCATTAAACTGAGCACAGCGCTTCGATTGATAAATAAATTATATTTGCTTGCGTCAAGCAAATATAATTCTTGGCGATTATAATTGTCAAACGTTGATTTAACATTTTTTTAAAATGTGCTGTTTGCCATAGACTTGACCGAATATGGCGATTGAGTTTAACTACATGGAGATGATGCGAGGCGGTAAATGAATTCAACAACACAAACTACACGTACGACACAGAAAAAAAAGCGTATGACGCACTTGGAGCGAACCGAACTGTCTGACAGTAAAATGTTCGAAGCGACCGAGCAGCTCATTTTAACCGTAGGCACACAGAAACTTACGTTGAAAGAAGTAGGGGAGAAAGCGGGTTATAGCAGAGGGCTTGCAAACTCTCGATTTGGTAACAAAGATGAACTGTTTTTAAAGTTAGCCGCGCGCTGTCAGGCACTATGGGTTGACGAAGTCACAAGAGCGCGCAGAGATAAAACCGGAATCGAAGCCCTACTTGCCACAATGGACGCTGCGGTGAATTATGCCAATGGCTTCCCAGTGCAAGCGCGAGTAATGTATATTTTGTGGTTCGAGTCTGTGGGCTCTTCATCAGAAATGAAGCTGCAACTCGCGGCTTTCCACGCTAAGGCAAGAAAAGACTTATCGAACCTGATTGTACAGGCAAAAGCCGAAGGAGATGTCTCGGCTGATACTGATGAACAACTCATCGCTATTACACTCACATCGACCCTGTTTGGATTAGTGTA
>DDLV01000084.1 GCA_002340325.1 Glaciecola sp. UBA2563
AATGTCTTAATCCTATAATTAATCGCAAGAAGCACACCTCAACAACAATCAACGGGAACATAGCCATAAATTTTAATGAATGAGTTTTCTGGTTTTAGCCAAAAAATTGCAGATGACATTATTCGTTTGGCTCAAAAAGGCGATGTCAAAGCGATGGAAGTTATTTACGACACATATGCTGACGCTTGCTTTAGCTTGGCTATGCGAATTTTAAGCGATCCTGTTAGGGCCGAAGATGTTGTGCAAAACAGCTTTATTAAGGCCATGCAGAACATAAGTCGTTTTGAGTTCACGGGCGTTTTTGCTGGTTGGCTGCGCCAGATAACAGTAAATGAAACACTTTTGATGACGCGAACGCATAACAAACAGCGTAATTTTGAGCTGACTGAGAATGCGGATAGTCGCGGTGACCACTTTAACCATGAAGACACTAATCATTATTTCGATACAAATTGGTGGGAGGCGAGTAGCGATTTGGCTAGTCTCACACGACAGTTGCCACTCGAGGCGCGCACAGTACTGTTTTTGCATGAAATAGAAGGATATTCACACAAAGAAATAGCGGACTTGCTTGATAAAACAGAGAGCTATTCAAAACAGACGTTGTCTCGTGCCTTGAAGAAGTTAAAAAAGAGCAGTCAAAAAGAAGGGACTGATCGTGGCTGAAAAGAAAACACCATTGGAACGAAGACGAGCATTTCGTCATGACCTCGCTACGGAAACTCAGTGCAAGATGCCCGCAGGTGGATGGTCAGCTATCAAAGAGAAGGTTGACACTGTGGCTGTTGAAAACGATCAGGAAGCAGGGGTTGTTAACTTCCAATTAAAACGCAAGGTCAGGCATCTTCAGTACGCAGTGATTGGAATAGCGGCAGCCCTGCTAGTTGTGGTTCTTATGCCGTTTTCTTTGGTGAATCGTGAGTATAAGGATGACGAAAACAAGTCAACGTTATTGGCGCTTGTTGATGAGAACCGTGTATTACAAGAAAGTTTGGATATTTTTAACGAAACATCATTCAGATGGCAGCCAAGTAACATGAAAATGATATCTGCGTTACAAGATATTGATTTGCAAATTCAACAGGCATATCTGAATAACGCGTCAACTGAGCAGAAAATTTTACTGTGGCGGAAGAGAAAGCAGCTGCTAATTGGTGCCTATGAAGCGAGTCGATTAGATGACACAAAAAGGCAGAAGGTTATTGTTATCTGAGGCAAAGGCACGTGGGTTTTTTGAGAATTAGAGAGGATTATGATGAGTAAAGATAAAAGGCTTACACCAATAATACATTCGGTGTCGAAGGTAATCTCACCACTTTTACTGATGTCCGCGTTTGTAACGTCTAGTGTTGGTTCTACAAATGCAATGACAGCAGAGTCGCAAAAGTTGATTGATGAAATGGTTGTTAACGTTGAAAAAACAATGAATATCGTCAGCGTGATTGAGTCGAACGCGGGCAATAACATCGGTGATTTGCATGTGCTATTGTCAATACCTGCGAGAATGTCAGCAAGCGTAGGAATGGTGTTAGATATCAATGATGATGATGGCTACCGGGTGTTGTCGACATCACCAAGAGGGTTTGCAAGTACCGTAGGATTAAATGCTGAGGATACCTTGGTTGCGATTAATGGCATGGACACTAAAACGGATAATCGCAGAGATGCATTCACCGTGCTAGAGAATGCAATAGCGGGAGATACGTTGCGTTTCGATGTAATGCGCGAGAATTCGATGTTGCAACTTGAAGGAGAACTAGAGGGAGTATACACCCCTCAGATAAAGATAGAACTTGGTGGCAAAGAGGATGCCGTTACAGATACATCATCACCGACAGTTAAATCAGAACAAGCAACTAAAGTGGATGATGATGCGTGTGGTCAAGTGTCGACATTTTTTAAACCGCCAAGGACGCGCGACCTCTATAGCGTATATGTCTCCGAAATAAATGATGACAATGTGCTGCGCAGCAGAACGACATTTAAGCTTGCGCCTGGCAAGCACAAAATCGATGTCCATGAGCTTATCGACAGTACGCGCTTTACAAGGCGCTCTATGGCAATACAACGCGCGAAACCCATCACCATTGATGTCGAGGAAAATGTTGTTTACTACCTCGCAGCGAGGTTTATTCCAGAAAATCGACAAAAACAGCGTAAAGGCGAATACTGGGAGCCTGTTGTTTGGAAAACAACAGAAGACAGAGCGTGTTCATTGTAAATGCAGCGTAATTAGCACCTTGCATATCGTTTTAAGTAAGCCAGACAATCATAGCGGGTACAGTTTTTAAAGTCGCTGTAAACCCGTCCATGGGCGCTCCAAAAAATCATCCATAATTTTTAGGCTTTAAAAACTGTACCCGCTAT
This sequence comes from Glaciecola sp. UBA2563, assembly GCA_002340325.1. Taxonomy (GTDB): domain Bacteria; phylum Pseudomonadota; class Gammaproteobacteria; order Enterobacterales; family Alteromonadaceae; genus Glaciecola. Next base: position 2,368 of record DDLV01000084.1, read on the forward strand.
GATTGCCTGGCCAAGGGCTAACGTTACAAAAAGGATTGTTTCATGGCAAATGGAAAAAAGGTGTTTACCAAGACAGTATCTTTAGAAGGCGCAGTCTCAAGTGAAGTAGAAGGCCTTGGGGCGCTTTCGATCATAGTCAACCAGCACGCTATTGAAGAAATCAACATTCCAGTCGTCAATGCTTACAGTGAATCATCAATAACATTGGAATACATCGATTGTGTGCAGCCAAGTCGAGCGCATTACGAGAGACTAGCTGAAGGATTGGCTAAGCTTCATTTGGTTAAACAATCAAACTTTGGATGGCATAGAAATAATTTTATTGGGGGTTCAATTCAGGTTAATCAACTCACCGACAATTGGGGGAGATTTTTCGTTGAGAAGCGTCTCATGTATCAGGTTTCGTTACTTGCTGACGAAAGCATTCGCACAGAGTATCAGACGACGCTGGAGAACAACCAACGAAATATTGAAAGTTTTCTGAGTGCAACAACATCATCGCCAAGCCTAGTTCACGGTGACCTCTGGCAAGGAAATGCACTTTATAGTGGTCGAGACAAAGTGTGGCTGATTGATCCCGCAGTCTATTATGGCGATCGCGAAGTTGATATTGCTATGACTGAACTCTTTGGCGGATTTTCAAATGCGTTTTATCAACATTACCGAAATTATGCTGGGTTATCCGAACAATATCCGTTAAAAAAGCAGGTGTATAATCTCTATCACAACCTTAACCACTTAAACTTATTCGGACGTTCTTATCAGTCGGCATGTGATAATGGTATGCAAACCCTAACGACCATTTAGCGTGCATTTGCGATGCATGTGTTTACACAATTTCCTTACCTGATGTTTATTGGACTCCTCCTTTACGCCTTATATCAATTGCTAGGCGTTAAGTTTTTCTGTAACGTTCAATAAAGTAGGAAGGCCATATAAACCGAATAAATATAAAATGAAAAAGTTTAAACAAGAGAAGGCACTGCTAAAAAAAGCATTAGTAGTCGGCGAAACGTACGCAAAAAAACGTGGCTATCAAACATTTACGAATACAACGTCTGCAGACGATAAAGTTGAAGCAATTTACCGCTTGTTAGTGAATGACAAACTCATCATTCCTTTGGCGCATGATAAAGAAAACAGTCAAAACATGCGTCACAGATTGATTATGTGGATTGCAAATCAGTTACCAAAAGATCACGAACTGCTGACGTAACATGTTTGAATCTGCAATATTATGGGCAAAAGAATACGGCGATGTTCTCGGTAGTATAGGTTTTCTATTTGCACTATCTACTGTGGTGATTACTAATGGTAGAGTCATCTATGATAGATTTCGACTTCGTCGCCAACCCCAAAATATTCGCTTGCCAATGCCGGTATCAACCGCAGATTCAACATCTGAAACGCTGTTTTTAACACCGCAATATGGGGACAAACTCGCCATAGCAGTTTTGCCTTCCACTTTACTGGGGCATGTAGATGAAGACTTTTCGGTTGGCTTGGTGGAAGATATTATCGCAGACGTACAAAAAGAGGGGCTTGTTTGCCCTGATTTACGTTCTATAGCAATCTCTCAAAGTGAGCTATTAGAACCGCTAAAAGCAGCAAGAAAGATGGGCGTGCAATATCTACTCAAAAGCAGTATACGATGCCAACAAAGTAAATATCGGGTTACAGCACAACTTGTAGATATCTCAGGCACGATTATTTGGTCTGATAGATATACCCCTAGAGGGCGAGGATAAAATGGCAATCCAAGAGAATATTGCAAACGCAATCGCAAAAGACACAGCACATTTTCTTCAGCCGTCTTCATCTTCTCTTGCAGTTGCAACGAATAATAGCATCGACGCAAATGATATAGCTAAGGCACCAAACAGTTCTGATAAAAGCCGGTTTATTGCGTTTCTACTCTGCTTTCCACCCATAGGTTTTTTTGGTATCCATAGGTTTTATGTTGGTCGTCCCAATACGGGTGTGCTTTACGTTTGCACATTGGGGCTAGTCCTATTTGGCTGGATTATCGACTTTATTCTTATCTTGTCTGGCTTATTCGCTGATGGCAAGGGAAAACCCATTCGCTTGTGGAGACCTAATTATTGAGGTCGCAGTTTCTAGAGCAACACGCTCTAATAACCTTGCCGCAAACTAAACACTAAAGATCAGTCCTACACGGTTTTATAGTTTTCGCTCGGTCTGCTCTTACCGGGGCTTCAGTATATTTTCGTTTTGCCCAAGCGATACAAATCAAACCAATGACGCTCGGCGACGTCCACAAGAAAATCGAGTAAAGCTGGTTTTGGAATTCAGGTAACAACGACTGTCCTCCAAAGACCAAAAATGCGGTGTGCGCGGCAATGCCACCAACAAACATGTTCGCAATATGATCTTTGAGCCATTGTTTAGATTGAATTGTATATTCAGCTCTCAGCAGCGCAATAACATCTGAGATTGCGGTCAAGCCAAGGATGCCGAACACAATCATGACTATCGCCAGGCTACTTGAAGATGAAATACCAAATATCAATAAACCTAATCCAGCAACTGCAAGCACTGCACTTGTGCATAAGTGTATAGTTTTGTACCGTGCGTTTAGTCCATGTTTACTGCTTAAACATGTTAACCCCAGCCACAAAGGACGCAACGTCAACAAACTGAGAAAACCTAGAAAGACGCCCATTGTATAGCGACCCGTGAATAGGTTTTCGATGCTAAGAATCAACGCACTTAGTGCGACAAGGGACATTGTATAGACGTACGTTTTACCTACTTTTCTGTGCGCGCTCCCGCCTTTCTTTACTGCGACGGGCACCCAAAAAAGGACTAAGGAAGTGAAACCACCTACGATATGTATGAAAAGTAATGAATCGATAATAAATTGCATAGATTACCTACTATTTTATTGTTACGTTGAACCAGAAAATCTGGTGCAGTTGTGAGACCTGTGTTTGTGTTACTGCAAGTAATGCTGTTCGATTGTGTATTTAAGCTAGCTGCGGCATGTTCACATGTAAAAGACGCTGTACCACGTCCCTGTTCGCTCGGGCTCGCGGGGTTCTCGACACGAAGTGGATGCGCTCGCACGCTTTTACATAAAAACATGCCTCCGCTTTGACGCCTAAATGCACAAGCGAACAGCATTAGTTCCGAAAGCAGTTATTAACCTTGCAATACAGACTAATAAGATTTTTTTAAAGTCGCAGCTGATTTGGGACGCATGACAACACTACGTGACTAATAACATGCCTTGTGGGATGAATAACAAGGGTGGGATGAATGACAATCTGGCCTAAGTTTTCACTTCATTCATTGCCGCTTTGAATGAGACAAGATAACTGCGTGAAACTGGGATTTCCCTTCTTTGTGTTGCGTTTAATTGAAGTTTTAAGCCTTGCGCATTGCCGGTGATATTTATTACATGCCGCGGATTAACGATGAATGATCGATGGCATCTAACAAGCCCCGTGTTTCGAGTTTTTTCTGCCGCTCTTGACAGCGTAGAGCGGATTATTTGGTGGTCCATAGCATTTTGTGTGTCGTCATCTGCATGCTTAATTATGTAATGCACCATGAGGTAGTTTTGCATGGCCTCGATAAACAAGATGTCATCAGAATGCAGTTGCAACGTCTTTTCATTGTTAACGTCGAAGACGACAAGTTTATCTTCGGTGGGTGTAACTTCAGCGGATTCTTGTTTAAGAATTTCTTCAGCTTGTATTTGGTTTCGCTTTGCGGCATTGAGTTGGGTGAGCAATCCACCAACGACAATAGGCGTAATCCCGACCATAATGGTGTATTGAAGCATTCTGGGGAAATAGGAAATATCAAAATTTTCCGGTACAGAAAGTACCAAATATCCGAAGTTTCCTACCGCGATCCAGCAAGTCATAAGTGATGTAAATATCAACCACTTCCACAATGTCCAGCTTGGCACATCCGTTTTGAGTTTGAGTATTGCAAAACAGAACCAATAATAAGAAACGCCAAATACAACAGTAATTAAACCGAAGATAAGCGATGAAATGGCAATGCCCAACGGCATATTTTGCAAGCCAAAGGGATTGAATAAGAACAAAAAACCGGCGACAAAGAGTCCAACATAACAGACTTCGATTACCTTTTCTTTGCCGAAAGCAGACTCCGGAAAAGGGTCATTAAGTTTTGCTATTAGTGACTTGAGCATGCTATCAATGAAATAACGGTAACAGAGATAAGACAAGTTAAGGCCTGTATTTCTAAAATGCAAGATGAGGCCGTTAAAGTGCTATTCAAGTTTAGCCAAAAAATGAGTAGTACTATTTAACTGTCGCTAATCAGCCATGCTATGATTATGCTTTTTCGATAGTCGATATAGCCAAGGTGAGAAAAAAACCTTACTGCCATGCGTCAATTAACACATCACAAAGAACAGGACCAACAATAATGAACAGCCAAATTGTTATGAGAATAGGTATTCTTAATAAAGTGAAGTCTTGTATATGCGAATAACCTCATTTTTATGCAGAGGCCTAGTTGTTTTGATGCTTGTAACAACCTTTCAGAATGTGCATGCAGAAATTAACAGTAGCGACCAAGAATGGCTCCAAAAGCTTCCAAAATCTTGGACACTTACCGAAGACACGCTTGGCGAAGTATTACCCCTATTTCACAAGAAATATCCTGATTACGATGATCGACTGCGTGCGCTGTCAATGTGGAGATTGGGCACGCCATACAAAATATTTAACCTTGGCGAGGAACAAGCGCCTGATTTCGATCCAATTTTTCGGATGGACGTCTCGGATTGCACCAGCCATATCTTAACTACCCTTGCACTTGCTGAAAGTAAAACATGGCAAGAGGCAAAAGCTACACTTATCGACATTCACTATAAAGGCGATGTAAGTTATGACAAGCAACCAACGTACAAAACACGATGGCACTATACAACTGACCGCTTGCTGCATCATCCGATGACGCCAGACGTCACCGATGAATATATTGATTCTTCAAAGCTGACAACTGTTTCGGTGCATCTCAATCAAAAGCAGGATGGAAGTGAATTTCTTGACTTAAATTGGTCACTGCCAGTCAAAGTACGGTACATTCCCAATGCATATATAAATGCAGAATTGCTTGAAAGTTTACCCGACATGATAGGCGTAGCATTTGTCAAAGCATCTTACTTTAAAATGGATGTAGTTATGGCTCATGAAGGCAAGATTCTGGATGGCAAATATTTATTACATGCTGGTCAGGTAGCGCAAAAGACAGTTAGGGAAGATTTTATGCGCTATTACTTCGGAGATAACCATTTCGGAGATAACAGTGTTGGCGATGAAAATTCTCCCAATAATGACATCAGCACAGAAAATCCAGCAAGATTCGATGGCATTATGCTGTATAGGTTATTACCCATAAGCGCATTTGCCGCGAATTCATAATGCCGATCTAAGCTGTTACAGAAAATTATAATGAAGTTATAAATCTTTAAAATTCAGAATGTTATTGAAAAAAACTTGCGAGGACTAAATTTTATAAAATACTTGATGCATAGATAGTAAAAACAACTGGGAATATGCACTACAAATTTTACATTTCTAAATCTACGCAACACTTTGGTGACTTAGACCTTTTGGATATGCTTAAAGACTTTCGAAAGAACAATCATTTGAATCAGGTAACGGGTATGTTGTTCTATAGAGCTGGGCATTTTTTGCAGGTCATAGAAGGAGAAAAGCACATTATTGAAACGCTGTACTCAAAAATTGCACGGGACAGTCGTCACATTGAAATAAGGACGTTGCTTGAAGGTGATATCGGCAACCGTATGTTTGGTCATTGGGACATGGCCTATAAGAAGATTGAAGACATTGAGGAAGAAGTTGTTACTGATGTCGATCAAATCATTGATACCTACAAAAAGATCGACTTCTTGGAGGAAGGCATCATATTAAAGGTCATCAAAGGGTTTTACTACAAGGCGTAGACCTCCTAAGGGCAATGGTTACGTTGAAAACTATCTTTTATACCCTGCTTTTGAACATGCTGGTCATGCCCTCATGGGGTATGATGGAGAATTCTCCAGGAGACCCTGTTCCTCCTTTTAGATTGTACAATACTTCCGACGGCATGAGCCAAACAAGGGTGCATGCCCTAACTCAAGATAAGCATGGATATTTATGGTTGGCAACGGTCCGCGGGCTCAATCGATTTGATGGGAACGAATTCAAGCCAATCACAATTCGCCATGGCCTGCGAACAAATCCACAGTTTAGCCTTTACGTCGATGATGTAGGCGACATATGGAGTGGGGATGTTACTGGAGGCGTTTCTCGCATCCGAAACAGTCAAGTGATTGAAACAATACCACCTCCTACTGAGGCCGCTGCAAGATTGAAGAGTTTAGCAGTGATAGAACACAAGGTTTTTCGGTCAATCGCGGGAAAGGGACTGTATCAAACGGATTTGAAAGATACTGAAAAAACCACACTATTAACTGAATCTGCACCAGATAAACTCATTGTAAAAGACGGTCATCTTATTTTTGTTATACAAGAAAAGCTTTATGCGTGGAAGCCCAATACAAGCTTTAAAGAAGCGATGATTGCAAACAGTTTTAAAAAAGCAGCGATAGGTTCTGGTACCGGAGTTTATTTACTATCCAAAAAGGGTGAGGTGTTTTTGTGGGATGCAGATGGTTTGCAAGATACACAATTTAAGATCCCTGCAAACGTGTCTGCTTTTACTGTGGATAAAAATGGGCAAGTTTGGTACGTGTTTGAAGATACGTTAGTCACGCCCAATAAAATGCGTATGAAATTGCCGGTTAAACAAGTGATTGATGCGTACGTGGATAGAGACGGGGTGATATGGATAGCGGGTGGGAATGGACTCGTGCGCTATCTTGGTTCGCGGTTTAAGCATCTTCCCTTGGGGCCATCGGCGCCATCTCGCGTTGTTTTTGGCGGAAGTGAAGATGTAAATGGAACAAAATGGTTTGCAACAGAAGGTGGATTAATTGCCAGATATGCTGATGGCCGCGTAATATCTGTATCGGATGAGATAGCGCTTCCAAGCGGCAGAGCAGTTGCCGTAGAGCCTTATGGAACTGAATATATGTTGGTGTCGTATCCGCGCAATGGCATCTACCAAATTCCTGTTTCTTTACAAAGCAGCGCCAAACAACTAGCGGATACTACGGGTTGGGTAGTCACGGAAATTACTCATGACAATGAAGGCAACACATGGGTGTTAGGTGCGAGAAACGGGTTACTCAAATATTCAGATATTAAAAAAACACCTGAACATATCCAATTACCCGATGCAGGGCTTGCAGTATCGATGTCAGCTGTTGATGAAGGAGGACTTGTAGTCGCTGTTAGAGATGTTGGAATTGTTCGTGTGCAGGGCGAAGATGTGTCTGTTTTACCGCAAACGACGGGTATAGAAAAACGATTCATTCATCTAAATGCCAAGTCAGCATCATCTATTTGGCTTGTCACCTCAGATGGTGGCGTTTTCCATTTGCAAGATGACGTGCTCACTCAATATGCTCAAGATACTGATTTAAGTGATCAATCCGTTTACTTTGTTGAGCCAATAAATAATGATATTTTGATTCTTGGCGCCGAAAGAGGCGTGTATCAACTTAGCCTTCAAGAAAATCAACTTTATCATTATGGAGTATTAGAAGGGTTTATTGGCATAGAAACAAACGCGCGTTCAACCTTTAGAGACCGCTTCGGATATCTATGGATTGGTACAATCCTTGGGGCAACGCGGATGGATACGCTATTCCCAATGCCAGTCTTTCCGCCGCTCAATCCCTATATTCACATGTTTACTACAGATCTTAAGCAATCAAAGCTTGATGCGGATGCAGTGATTGAAGCAGACGATAGAGGCTTAAATGTAGGGTATGTAGCGGTGTCGCCAAAATTTCCGGATGGGATAGAATACAGTTACCGACTTCTTGGCGTTGATGAATCTTGGAGTTTACCCACATCGCTAACATCAGTTAGATTTGCGACATTGCCTCACGGGACTTATACATTCGAGGTAAAAGCACGCTATAGAGGTCATCAATGGAGCGAAATAGCAAGACGCAAGGTTGTGGTAAAGCCACACTTTTGGCAAACACCCTGGTTTATTGCTGGCTGTATTTTACTATCGCTACTGCTTATAGCGCTTGCAGTACAACTGCGTTTAAGCGCCATTCAGCGTACTAACTATCGATTAAAAAAACAGGTAGCGCTACGGACTGAACATCTCGAAGCTGAAATAGCAGAGAGAAAACGTTCTGAGGCTGCATTGATTGAGGCGCAAGAAGATTCTCGAAAAGCACATCTAGAACTACAAGTACTTAATAAAAGGCTGCAGGCACAAGCGCTTACAGATGACCTCACAATGCTGCCAAATAGACGCGCCTTTGAAAAGTCATTATCACAGTCAATGGATTATTGGAGACGCACCCAACTGCCAGTTGCGGTTTTATTTTTAGATTTGAATGGGTTCAAAGCGGTTAACGATACCTATGGGCACGATGCTGGTGATGAACTCATTCGTAAGATCGGAAAGCGTTTGGCAGATCTTGCAAGAACAAGTGATTTTGTAGCGCGTCTTGGCGGCGATGAATTCGTTGTTATCGCAAACAATTGTTCGGTAGATAGCGCGAGCATGCTCGCGTCACGTATTGCAGAGACAGTTTCCGCGCCCGTAAAATTAAGCTTTGCAACAGTAAATATATCTGCGAGCATTGGGATAGCCTGCTGTCCTGAACATGCAAATACTGCCAGCGAGCTTATGCGCAAAGCGGATTTAGCGATGTATTTTGCCAAGCGTAATTCTGATTCTGTTATGGCTAGATATGACGAAATTACGTCAAAACATCAGGGTGCTGAAGAGCCAGAATGATACAAGCTTGGATGGATTCAAAGATGTCTGGCTCTTTACAGATGTTTTTAGGATATACACGTCGCAACAATTTACTCTGAAAGGCTTTCAGTCACTTCCTTCATCGCCTCTGATAGCTCGCCGAAGCTAGCGCGGATTTGTTGTGAAACATTGCTTGCTTTACTTGCTAATTCCTCGCTCATTTTTACTTTTGTGAGGCTTTCACTCATTTTATCTGCAGCGTTGTCAACAGACCCTTGAATAGTGTTAATGACATTAGAAATTTCAGCAGTGGCTTCAGACGTGCGCATGGACAACGATCTTACTTCATCTGCAACTACCGCAAACCCTCTGCCGTGCTCACCCGCACGAGCTGCTTCAATTGAAGCATTCAACGCCAGTAGATTCGTTTGGTCGGCAATACCTTTGATTGTATTAATAATGGTGCCGATTTGTGATGACTGTTCGCTGAGCGTTGTGATATGCGCTGACGATTCATTGACAATTGTCGAAAGAGCACCCATTTCTTCGATCGTATTGCTAATTAACTGGGTACTTTCATTTGCGACCTCAGCTGTCTGATCGGACACCTGAAGGGCGTCGTTTGCTTTAACCAAGCCGTTTGCAGATCTCGCCATGCTGTCAGTAATGTCTTGTGCGTACTTAATAATTTTAACAAGTTCGCCATCTCTATTGTAAACGGGGTGATACGTTGCGCGTATCCACACGCTATTTCCATGTTTATCGAATCGTTCAAAATTCCCCGTGAGATGTTGACCGGCGCGCAGACTGTCCCAGAAACCTGCATACTCTGCGCTGGAGGCGTAGTTTTGGTCACAAAACATACGATGGTGATTGCCGATAAGCTCGGGTTTCGAGTACTTCACTGTATTAAGGAAGTTTTCATTACAATCTAGAATGTGCCCTTGCGGTGTGAATTCAATAACGGCTGATGAGCGGTCTAGTGCTTCGAGCTTTGATGCCGCCTCTTGTTCCTTAAATACTTGCTCTGTCACGTCTGAAGCTAGCTTGACAACTTTGACGACGTTGCCGTTTTCATCAAGAATTGGACTATAAATCGCTTCGAGCCAAAAGGTATCGCCGTTTTTATTTTTCCGTTTTACTTTACCTGAGAAGTGTCTGCCTGCTCCCAGATCGCTCCACAATGTTGTGTATTCATGTGACGCGATGGTGGCGTCATGGCAAAAAATACGGTGATGTTGACCAATAATTTCCGCTTTTCTATAACCCGTGGCACTTTCAAAATTGGCATTGCAATCTAATATTATGCCGTCTTTGGTAAATTCTATTCTAGCCATTGCGTTATCAATGGCACTACGAAACTGCTTCATATGTGCAAGTTCAACTTCTACATTGGAGTTGTTTTGGTGGTCCTTTTGCTTAAAAAACATATCTGGCTCGCATGTAAATGAAAAAAGATAAAGGGAGATGGGCTGTAAATCACAGCAATAAAGAATTTGCCCAAATTTTTAACGGCCGGACTGAAAATTGCTATATACAAATTGGTATTCTTAATAATTATTTAATAGATAAATGATGTTTCACCCGTTTGGTTGTTTGTAATCGCTGCGTACATAAAGATAAAGTTGTTGTATTTAGGAAAAATAATAAATATAAATAAATCCCAATAACCTTCTTGGCGCTCATGGTTCGTAAAGTGCATTAACTGTAGTGGAGTAGAATTGAGTAAACAAAACCTCTGTCTCGTAAACAAGAGAGTACGATAATAAGCGATATGATTTTCAGTGGAGACAATTTTCAGTTAAAACAGGTTATTAAACGCATCATTGTCGCTGTATTTGCGTGCTTGGTTGCGGCTCAAATAAATACATTTCCCGTTTTCAGTATTATCGATTCTGGCCTGTTTTTCGGAAATCTTGTCGCTATCGCAATAACCTTGCGATATGGCCTCTTTTACGGGCTATTTGTATCGATTAGCGCATCAATATCGGCATTCCAGTCGCTACAACACGCGATTCATGTACTGCCCAACCTACTTGAAGTGCTTGTCGTTTTCGCATCTTATTATTTTAAACGCAACCCCGTTTTACCCGGCATCTTGTATTGGTCAACGATTGGCGCAGCCATCGTATTTTTTAGTTTTGGAATTTTCGCACAAATCGATGATCTCCAAACAACTGCCATCACGATCAAATACGTTATAAACGGTATGTTGACGATAATTATGGGGTACTTGCTTCATCTCGCTTTCATCAATGTTGGCAATAAATCCTACCGAGGTGTCGATTTTTCATTTGGTGAAGTCATTAATTTGTTGATACTCACATCGTTTATCGCAGGGGGCACCGCCACAGGTTATTACTGGCTAAACGAAACCAGCAGTAGCAAATTTGAGCATATGAAAACAAAGCTTGAGATGAGCACAAGGCACACCTCAAATCGGATAGAACAATATGTTTCCAACACCTTGAGCCACCTTTCAATTGTCGCTGATAGCCTCTCTCGCGAAAACCTAACGCCTTCGAGTCTTCATCTAGATGACATTGCTAATAAATTGCCAGGTATTCTGACGATGATAGTGACGGATGCACAGGGAAAGATTGTGCAAACCTACCCTCAATATTTCATTGAAAAGCTGGAAGGACAAATTGATTCTGTTGAGACAAGAGAATACTTTAGGCGAGTCAAATCTGATGGTGTTCCCTTCATCTCTGATGTATTTCAAGGGAAAGGATTTGGCGATGATCCTATTGTTGCGCTGTCAACACCAATTAAAAAAGACGGGGAGTTCAATGGGATTTTACAAGCCTCTCTGAGCCTGTCAGATTTCAAAATGCTGGATCAGAAACAAGTTGATCCCTCACAAAATCTCCTCATTTTGGACGCTGATTTTAAGGTGATCTATGGATCACTCGAATTGAACTATCCATATTTGGAAGATCTTAATGGTTCAGCGTTGCAGCGATATATTGGTTCTTCTAGTGGGATGTATTACGTCGATGAGTTGGACAAACAATATATTATAAGCGTTGAAGTTATTGACAGCTTCGGGTGGACAACGGTTAGCTTGGTACCGCGTGTGGTTTATGAACAACAGTTCTTCACCATATTTGTTGTAGCATTTGCCATTTTGTTCGGATTAATACTCCTAGCCATAATTTTGGGCTATACGATATCGCAAAGGATAAGTTACCCAATAAAAACATTGAAAAATCGTATCCAAGCATCAACCAAGAGCGGGCAGTTTGAAAAGATCAACGTATCACCGGATGCCACAATATCCGAGGTAAATGACTTAACCAGAATAATAAATCGTTTCTCGGTGGAATATCGCGAAACGTTAGAGTCACTCGAAGACGCAGTAAAAGATTCAGAAGCATCAAAAGCAAAATTACAGCAAATCAATGAAGATTTAGAAAAGATTATTGAGCGAAAAACGCACGTTATCCAGGATGCGCTCGATACTGCCAACGCTGCTAATGAAGCGAAGTCTACCTTTTTGGCAAATATGAGCCATGAGATAAGAACACCTTTGAATGGCATCTACGGCACATTGCAGTTACTGCAATCAAAATTTGATGAAAGATCTGATGTAAAAGATCTTTTAGAACAGGCGCTGTATTCGGCTCGCGCATTAACGACAATTCTCAATGACGTCCTTGATTTTAGTAAAATAGACGCGGGAGAACTTAATCTAGAGAATATCCCTTTCAGACTTGATGAGCTGCTAAATAATGTAGCGAGTGACTATAGACAAAAGATTGAAGATAAAGACTTACAATTTTCTGCAGAAGTAAAACGAAGCGGTTCAAATAAGTGGCAGGGTGATCCCGTTAGGGTGAGACAAATATTGGCAAACCTTTTGTCAAATGCAGTGAAATTTACGGAAAGGGGATACATACAAGTAAGTTGTGATGAATATCACGCAGACGGAAAATACTTCCTGCGTATTGTTGTTAAAGATTCTGGCATTGGTATGTCAGAAGATGCAGTGAATAAACTATTTGAAAGATTTACCCAAGCGGATGTTTCTACAACACGAAAATACGGTGGCACGGGCTTAGGAATGGCCATCACCCAGCGCCTTTGCGAATTAATGGATGGCTCAATACTATGTACTAGTGAAAAAGGCAACGGAACGACATTCACCGTTTTACTCGGATTGGTGAAAGTTGATAACGATATTTCTCTGCCACCTGCTATGCCAGCTAATGAAGCGCTGCCAGACCTCGAAGGCTGCAAACTCGCGCTTATAGAAGATAATGAGATCAACACTGTTGTGTTTCGCTCTATGATAGATGGTAGTGGTGCTACGCTTTTCACCGCGAGAAATGGTCGAGAAGGTGTTGATTTATGCCGAAAACTTCAACCAGACTTGGTATTTATGGACATTCAAATGCCGGTTATGGATGGCATTAAAGCGACAAAGATCTTAAAAAAAGAATACCCAAACATGTGCATTATTGCTGTTACTGCAAATGTCATGAAAACCGATGTCGACCACTATCTAAGCATCGGGTTTAGCGATTGCGTTGCCAAGCCAATAGAGTATGGGAACTTAGTACGCGCGATAAAAGCGCACTTGGTTAAAGCGCTTAAAACCCCACCCTAATTGCGAGTGCTGCTCGGTTAATCGATACCCCCGTCATTCTCATGCACATGAGAATCTCTCTGGAACAAAATAATGTCCAATTAAGCAACTCTTTGTTCCAAGGAGATCGAAACTTTCGTTTCGATGACGTTTTTTCATTGTTACCGTATTCTATAAATCCCTCAGCTACGCGCATTGACGCTTAACCGAACAGTAATAGCCTAACGACATAAAAGTCTGTATGAATAAACTGAAAGTCTGTGCGTATGTCGCTTCAGCTGTAAAACTCAACTCTCAGCAGGTGGCGTGGCATCTTCATTATCTCTTCTGCCAAGCTTGACCAGCATTTTCTTTTGTTCCGGCGTAACTATATGGATAGTATCGATAAAGCAGCGAAGTTTATGACCGTCTAGCACAGAAATGGAGTCCGTGCCTGGGGATAGCGAATTTCCAAACGCATTTATCTTTATCTTAAACGTACTATCCAGATCAAAGCATCTTCGTTTCAGCGTTACTAAAAATGGTCGATTAGCACCTCGATACAAAATTAGATGCTGCTCACCAAGCGGAGTCCAGCGTGAATTGCTCACATTTGGGATGCGTTTTACTTCCTCGAGCGCTTCTTCAACTTTGAAATTTTCATAGGCTTCAAAACGCTCTTGTTCTGACAATCGTGTTGATGTGCAGCCACTGGTGAATAGAATTGCGCCAAAAATGACAAAGAATGGTGAGTATTTTGCAATGTTTTTAGCCAATCGCTTTGCAAATAATCTATTGCTACTTCTTTTCATAGTTCTATATCCCTAATGTAATCATAGGCTCTTACTTATGTGACCGTTCGATCGCCAAAAAATTACATTAGGTTACAGAGTTTTAATTCAATGCAGTTAACGTGACTGCATTAATCAGCGGCGACAGCCTCAAGTTCTTCTTGAAGTATCTCTAACCATTGTTTAAGCCTATCTGGGGTTTTGTCTTTTTCATTGACTTGGTCAAAAGGGAATCCGACAAACTTGCCATCGCGTACGGCTTTAGAATATTCAAAAGAATAACCGTCAGTAGGAAAAGGAGCAATAAAGCTAGCGCCGCGTTCAGTAAAGATGTCGTATAAGACGCCCAGTGCACTGACGAATTGTTCTCCGTGATCTTTGCAATCTCCAGCACCAAATAGCGCTATTGTTTTGCCCGTAAAGTCAGGTTTTTCGTTAGCTAAGTCCTGAAGGGGCTCAACCCAGTTAAACTGCACTTCACCTGCCCCCCAAGTTGAGCAACCAAAAATTAGATAGTCGTATTCTAGGATTTCGTCAAAGTCCATGTAATCGTCTTCGAGATCAAATAAATCCGCGTGGTCTTCTCCAAGCGCTTGTTGGATTTGCTCCGCTATTTGCATGGTAATTCCGGTTGAACTACCAACATATATTCCAATATTTGCCATAACTTTATTCCCTATCTAGTAACGCGTAAGACGTCTAAGTCTTGTATTTATAATTGCCTTACGTTTGTTGCCTGCAAGCAATATGCCTGAAACCCAGTTTAAGTATTGAGTTCTAAATAATTGAAATATATAGGTATATTTTATTTTATCCATAATATGGTTGTTAGGTAGTCGACACTACACAAGCATAATTGTTATTTGTTCTACATTTCTCAATTTAGATGGTTAACCGATAACTAATCGTTTGTCACAAACAAGACAAAATGTCTTTTTAATGTTCTTTCGTCCAAATACGATCAAAAAAATATATTGAGAAATCATATGCTTAGTATTTGGATCGCTCTTTGCACTTAATGATGAGATAACGGTGAAACAATGACCCAATACGGGTAAGACCGTCTTTATAAAGTCATACAATGTAAATGGAGATCTTAGGCGTGGCAGAAACGAATCCAGAAGCTTTATTGCAAAAGCTAGAATCAGGTCAACTTATTCCTTTCCTTGGAGCAGGTGCTTTAACAAATGTAACCAATACAGAATCGGGAGAGCCTATACCAGCAGATGGCGATAGTTTGATTCTCGCAATGACGGGCGGGCAACCCATGGCGCCTAGACTGATGTATGAGTTTCCGCGGGCTGCTATGCATATGGAAAACAAAAAAGGGCGAACGTTCATTGAACGGTTTCTCAATGACTTGTACAGCAATAATCAATGGTCAGTATCAGCATTACACAAATGGTTGGCAGAAAAACAGTTACCGCTTGTTATTGACATTAATCGGGATGAGCAGCTTTCTCTGCAGCTATCAGAGAAACCGCACTATTTAATTGTGGGTGTTGCCAGAATCGCTGCTCATCCGTTGAGGTTTGACATATACAAATACAGCGATGGTGAATACATCGCGATTGATCAAGATGATTTTCAAGCAGACCTTCCCATCGTGTTTAAGCCATTAGGCAGCCCACAACCAACACCTAGTTTTATTGCATCGGATGCAGATTTTGTTGATTACATAACAGAGTTAATGGGTGGCTTTGCGATTCCAACCGCACTCAAGTCTTATCGCAAGGGGAAGCAATATTTGTTTTTAGGTATGCGATTTACGCGTGATACCGAAAGAATGGTTATGAGTGAAATTATCTATGCTGCAGATGAAGACGTTGCAGGGTGGGCATTTATATCTGAACCTACTGAGAAAGAACGAAGATTCTTGAAAAAGAAAAATATTCAAATCATTGAGCGTGATTGGCAAGAATGGTTTGAATCGGTAGCCAGCGCGGAAACTGCCGAGACCGTTTAATCTTATATGCTTAGCCTCGATAGCTAAGCCTTAAACGCTAAACATTAAAAGCTTAACAAACACAACTATTTTTATGGAGAGACAAATGCTTTTCGAGACGTATGCAGACAATAATGAATTATGTAATGTAAGTATTAGTGGCAGAACAACGCAAGATGACAAGTTTGCGTTTCGTGGTGATATGGTCATCATTGATGGTGACATCGCGGATGCTAAGGGGCGTCGACTTCCACCGAAATCCACACTTAAACAGGCCGTTGCGTTAAGCAGTGCTGAGTCGCTTAGCATGGTGGCAGGTGCAATTGAAGATGTTGCAGACATCAAACCCTTTCTTGCAAAATATGAAACCGACTTATCTGAAGATACTGAGCTACTTTTTTATGCTGCAAATATTAGCAAATCATTAAAGATGAAAGTAGATGGCAAAACCGTTACTGTCATTCCTCATGACGAAGGTGCAGTTTGGACTTTACTGATGGATGACTTATGCTTAGAAAAGTCAGATTTTAAAGGGTTATCCGCTGAGGATAAGGTTATCACCATGTATGACGCGTTAGTTGATTTTACACCGCGATTTGATACCGTCGACTTCGATGAAGCGCTTTCATATGTCACCGAGGTTAAAAGAGAGACACGTGGTGCCGTTTAGCAGTGCAATGTTTTTATTCAGATTACTGGTGGGCGCAGCGTTTCTGCTGTTCACCAGTACTTGCTTTGCCGAATACGCGAGAGTAGCAGTTGCCTCAAACTTTACCGCGCCGATGAAAAAGATCGAAGCGGCCTTTAATGAAACATATCCACACCATAAGTTAACGTTCTCATACGCTTCTTCTGGAAAGTTGTACGCCCAAATAGTTCACGGCGCACCTTATGCGCTATTTTTTTCTGCAGACAGTGATAAACCGAAGCGACTTATTGAAGATGGCTTAGCTGTAAAGTCTTCACGTTTTACCTACGCTGTCGGGGTATTAGCACTCTGGGCAGGTGGCAGTGAAATAAGCCATAATCCCGCTTCGTTCTTGCAATCGAAGGGACGACAAAAACTTGCGATTGCCAATCCGAAGCTTGCGCCGTTTGGAGAGGCTGCAACGCAGGTTTTAGACTATTTTGATATCTCTAGCGGTAAACTTCAGATTATCAAGGGTGAAAATGTCTCGCAAGCCTATCAGTTTGTGTATAGTGGTAATGTGCCATTTGGGTTTGTCGCACTTTCACAGATCATCGATAAAGACAGACGCGAGTTTTGGGTAGTGCCACCTCACTTGCACAAACCCATCATTCAGGATGCTGTGTTGATGGCGTCAGAAAATGACAATAAGGCAGCATTAGCTTTTATGGATTTTATTCAGTCTGAACAAGCGAAACGGATTATCATAGCGTCTGGTTATAGAGAAAAAACAGAGGCTATCGAATTGTATGACGCTGTTTACGAGTGATGATGTAACCGCAATAAAACTCACTGTAATGCTGGCGAGTACAGTGACAGTGATTCTTTTAATTATAAGTACGCCAGTCGCTTTATGGTTAGCTAGTACTCACTCAAAGTGGAAGGGCTTTGTCAGTGCGCTGGTCGCAATGCCGTTGGTCTTGCCGCCAAGTGTTTTGGGTTTTTATTTGCTTATTGCAATGGGGCCCGAAGGGCCTTTAGGTATGTTAACAACTTCTCTGGGTCTACCGAGTTTTGCATTTTCGTTTTCAGGATTGGTCATCGCCTCAGTGTTTTACTCACTTCCTTTTGTTGTTCAGCCTATCCAAAATGCTATCGAATCATTGGGTGCGAGGCCGCTGGAAGTCGCTGCAACATTAAGAGCTGGCAAGCTAGACACGTTTTTTACAGTGATTTTGCCGTTGTCAAAGGCTGGGTTCTACACTGCTGCGGTGCTAGGTTTTGCGCATACCGTTGGGGAATTCGGAGTGGTACTGATGATTGGCGGCAATATACCTGGTGAAACGCAGGTGATTTCTGTAAAAATATATGAGCATGTTGAGTCACTAAATTACGCGCAAGCGCATACGTTGTCTTTGACAATGGTATTATTCTCGTTTTTGACGCTTGCGTTGTTATATAGTATCCAGAAACCGAAATCGAAAAACTAACGAGAGCCAGTTCTACCCTTGAAATCAAACACCCTGTCCGCCAACTTATTTCTAAGGCGCGAAGACTTTGAATTAACCATTGATATTACAGCACCGACTAACGGCGTTACTGCAATTTTTGGCGCCTCAGGTTCAGGCAAGACGACACTTTTGCGATGCATTGCTGGATTAGAAAAAGGGGCAAAAGGGAGCGTTAAATTCAAAGAGCAAATATGGCAAAGTGAAAAAACATTTATACCCGTGCACAAAAGACCACTAGGTTATGTGTTTCAGGAAGCCAGTCTATTTGATCATCTTACCGCTGACAAAAATCTTCAATACGCTATTGCCAGAGGTAGCAATAATACAGTCACAACGAAACAGCAAGCTGTTGAGCTATTAGGCATTGGCGATTTATTGCAACGCTATCCGGAACAACTCAGCGGAGGTGAACGGCAACGAGTGGCAATCGCCAGAGCCCTTTTAGTTCAACCCGAATTGTTGTTAATGGATGAACCTCTCGCATCTCTGGATGCACCGCGAAAGGCTGAAATACTACCTTACTTAGAGAAACTAAAATCAGAGCTTTCTTTACCCATTTTGTACGTGACACATGCTATCGATGAAATTGCTCGGCTAGCGGATTATATTATCGTCATGGAAATGGGTAAGGTGCTAATGCAAGGTACTGCAGGAGAGGTTTTTTCAAGTGTAAAATTTTCGCATTTCCAGGGTGAAGATACGGCCTCTATACTCTCTGGGAAGGTCATTGAGATAGATGAAGAGTTTCATCTTTGCACCGTTAAATCTGAAGAGCTCTTGCTACAGTGTCGAGACTTGTCTTATGACGTTGGCAAGTCTGTAAGGGTTCGCATTCTAGCAAGAGATGTCAGTCTTACCACCAGTTCTCCTGCAAAAAGCAGCATTCTTAATAGTTTCGACGCTACTGTGGCTGAGGTTCAAGAAGACAAGCACCCAGGCTTAACACTTGTGAAGATAAAGATTGGCGACAATCATATTGTCTGTCGAATTAGCTCAAAATCAGCACATG
Source organism: Glaciecola sp. UBA2563 (assembly GCA_002340325.1). Lineage (GTDB taxonomy): Bacteria > Pseudomonadota > Gammaproteobacteria > Enterobacterales > Alteromonadaceae > Glaciecola. The sequence continues at coordinate 21,681 of DDLV01000084.1, forward strand.
AGTTGTCAATTAAGGTAGGCAGCAAAGTATGGGCGCAAATAAAATCAGTTGCAATTATTCAGTAATCAAGGCCATTACACTCAAGATGGCGTTAAACTTCCACCTCAGCTCGCTCAAATCTAATTCTGTTTTCAGCACTATCGCCCATGATTTTTGCCAACCACGGTGGTGGAGACTTTTTCATCACGCCTTGTAATTGCTCAATCACTTGGGGTGCAGTCTCACCCAGAGGCTTTTTAATAGGGTAGATCCCCGAGCGTATAACTTTTGCAGCCGCTGGACCACCAACCGACACCATATAAACAATTTCACAATCATCTATTAAGTTGGTTCTTGCAGCATTTTTATCCTCTGCCAACTCAGTGGGTATCATACTTCTTATGTCAATGAGGTTGTAACCATCTGTATTGACTTGATATACGAGAAACCGAAGACAGGAACCGAAGTGGCCGTCGAGTAAATCTTCATTATTTGAAGCAACCGCTAGCTTAATGGAACGTTCAGGTAATACTTCAAGCGCGGTAACACTTGGAAGCGCTTCAAGATCTCTTTCCCCACGGAAGATACGAATGGCATCCGTTATGCCATCCAAATCAAAATGGGCATCGACTTTTTGATGCAAAGTAGATAAGAATTCTTCAATGTCTATATTAGAAATTGCTTTTTTTGTTAGTTCACCATTTGTACATGCGCTCAATACGTCGAGCAATTGAGCGATGCTTGTATTTTCTAAAGTACGAGTAGCTAAGGCTATTCTCAATGCTACTTCTCGATTCATGCTGCTTCCTGACATGTTTGTTCCTTTGAAATGTTAAAAATCATCATCGTCATCATCGTCATCTAATACGCGAGTGATTTTTCGATATATTTCGATACGGTCTCCAGCTTTGAGTTTGCTGTCGAGTTTGACTAATTTTCCGTAAACCCCAACTTTGTTGGTAGTTAAATCAATGTCAGAACACATATCCAAAATCCCAGAAAGATGAATGACTTCGCCAACTGTAGTGTCTTTTTTTACGCGTTGGTTCAGCATTATCTGTTTAGTACCCGCATAGATAAGGGGGATTGAGATCATTTCGTCTACTGTTGAAGAATTCTCTATCATTGTTCAATCGCCACTAGCTCATCATCTGTGGTATCGGTAGGTTCATCTTTTGCTGTGCGACTATCTATTGCTCGTTTCACTGCAATCATAACGCCCAAGAATATAAAGCCGCCGGGTGGCAGTATTGCCAGTAAGATACCCGAGTCGATATCGATAACGGTAATCTCTAACCATTCAAAATTGCTTCCCAATAGTGAAGAAGCATGGGCGAACAGTGTGCCACTCCCAATGATTTCTCTAATGCCACCCAAAACCACAAGTGCCCATGTAAAGCCTAAGCCCATCCCTACTGCGTCAATAAAAGCGGCAGCAGGAGGTTGCTTCATAGAAAAGGCTTCGGTTCTGCCTAGAATCGCGCAATTAGTAACGATTAACGCTATGAATAAGCCAAGTACTTTGTACAATTCATGCATCCAGGCGTTCATGGCTAAATCAACCAATGTTACTGTGCCTGCAATAATTGCGATCATCACCGGGTTTCTAACTTCTGCAGGAATGACATCACGCAATACAGAGACCAATACACACGAGATGATCATGACGACCGTTGTCGCGATACCCATGCCCAACCCATTTGTGGCAGAAGTTGTTACCGCCATAACAGGACAAAGTCCTAAAAGCTGAACAAGCGCGATATTGTTTTCCCAAATACCGAATGAAAAATAGTCCTTATAGCTCGTGACAGCCTCACCATTACTGGTTGGACAGCTGTTGCAACCCTCACTCATCGACTGTCTCCTCTTCCTTAATTGAATGTGTAAAATGATGTTTGTTGCGTTCGTAAAAATCTAATCCATTGAGCACTCTTCCAACGACGGCGCGCGGTGTTATTGTGGCGCCAGTAAATTGGTCGAAATCGCCACCGTCTTTTTTTACTGCCCATTTTTCTCGAGGTAAGTTTTGCAGGGATAAACCATTAAAGACCGTGATCCAATCACTTTTGCTAATTTCGAGTTTATCTGCTAAGCCGGGTGTTTCTTTGTGGCTGAGCACGCGTAAACCGATGATTTCACCCGAGGTGTTCAATGACAGCAATAATTTCATGGTGCCACCATAACCCTCTGTCTCCATTTCAAAGACAATAGATGAGACATCGCCTTTTTTTCTGCCGATGAATACCTCAACAGGCTCATTGGAAAACAACGTGTCAGGAATGATGACTGCGTCTTCAAGCGGAACGTTGTCGTAGTATGACGCAGGTAACACTTGAGATAATAATTCGAGCCTGTCTTCCTCTAATCTTAATTTGATATCAGCTTCTGTTAAGCGTTGTCCCATCACTAATAGGAAAGTCACTAACGTGCAAAGCACTCCCATGGCAGCGCTTTGATAAGCCACGTGGGCACGTAATTTACTCAGACTGAAGTTTGCGAGAAGTTTCATTTTAGATTATTAACCTCGCGCGCAAGTTCGATTTGAGTAGGCAGAGGTAAAGGCTCTCCTTTGGCTGAACGGCCGTAGGGTCTTGGCCTGAAGTAGCGATCGAGAAGTGGCGTAAAACCATTCATAAACAACACGGCAAAGGCTGCAGCTTCTGGGAAGCCTCCCCAAGTTCGTATAATGAAGATGACCAATCCACAACCTGCACCAAAAACAACTTTTCCAAGCCGGCTAATAGGTGCAGTAACGGGGTCTGTAGCAATGAAAAATGCGACGAGCATGATCCCACCTGAACTCAAATGAAACAGGGGTTCTGCGTAACTTGTATTGTCAACAATGTACATAACACCGCTAAGGACAACGACAGTACTCAATAAAGCAACGGGAATTTCCCACGTAATGATTTTACGCCAAAGTAAAAATGCAGCGCCCAGTAGTATTAATATCTCCGAGCTTTCTGCAAGACTTCCTGGCGTAAATCCCAGTATGGCTTGAATATAGCTAAATTCCGTGGCGATAAACTCACTTGCAGTGACGCCCAAGGTTAAACTTGTTTTGAGATCGCCCAAGGGCGTAGCGCCTGAAAGTGCGTCGGGAATATCAGCACTGAAAAAAGTTATGGCCAACCCTTGTTGAAAGGTGAGCGCGGTTTCAGTGCCAAAAGGTGCAGGTAATACCCAGGTCGTCATCTGTAATGGGAAGGTAATCAGTAACGCGGTTCTTGCTAACATCGCAGGATTAAATAGGTTTTGCCCAATTCCCCCATACAGCTGTTTACCCACCGCTATTGCGAAAAACGCACCTAATACACCTATCCACCAAGGTGCCCACGGCGGTAACGTCATCGCGATTAACCAAGCAGTAAGAAGTGCCGAGCCATCTAGTATTCGATACCAAGGCTGTTTTAACCAATGCAGGCTTAATAGCTCAGTTACGACGGCTGAAATGATAGTGACAGCGAATAGAAAGATGGAAGGCCAACCGTATAAATAAAAACCAAATGCGGTGGCAGGTATCAATGCAAAACATACTTGCAACATGATGCCATTAACACCGATGCCTACGTGTGCGTATGGGGAGGCCTGAAGTATATTACTGCTCATTAGATTCCTCCTTTGTTGACTCTGGCGCTGATGTTGGGGCAGGCTTTGATTTGGCCTTCCTTGCTTGGCTAGCCTTTTGTCTAGCCGCTTTCTTCGCCGCTTTTTCAGCCGCTTTAGCTGCTTTTTCTTCTTCGATTCTGTTTTGTTTTGCGACGCTGAGATTAACGGTGTATTCCATTTTTTTCTTCGCGTCTTTTGCTATTGCTTGTTTTCCTTTAGCGAATTGAAAATACTGTACTAATGGAATGTGTGAAGGGCATACGTAGGCACAAGCACCACATAGTATGCAGTCTTTAAGGCCATAATCGTCGGCACTATCAAAATCTTCAGCATTTACGCGAGATGCCATTTCAAGTGGCAATAACCCCATTGGGCAAGCTTTTACGCAGGAGGTACATCTGATACAAGGGGATTGGTTTTTACTCGGCATTTCTTCTTCAGAAAACGCGAGAATACCTGTTGCACCTTTGATCATTGGTGCATTGTCAGAAATAACGGGCATCCCCATCATTGGGCCGCCCATAATAATTTGTTCAGGTGGTTTGCTGTAGCCGCCACACTCGTCGATGATATGACTGATGGGTGTGCCAATGCGTGCTTCTACGTTACCAGGATCGTTAATGGCAGCGCCGGCCACGGTAACAACTCTGGAGATAAGAGGGCGACCTAACATTAACGCTTCATAAATGGCGAAAATAGTGCCCACGTTATGCACCAGTGTGCCAACGGATGTGCTTCTGGCGCCAGCGGGAACTTCCCTACCTGTAACCCATTGAATAAGTTGTTTTGCTGAGCCCATTGGATATTTAGCAGGCACAATATGCACTTCGATACTACCAAAAGGCGCAGCAGCTGCTTGAATAGCTTTGATGGCTTCAGGTTTGTTATCTTCGATTGCGATGACAACCCTGTAGGCTTGCAGGATGTACCTTACTAAACGAGCACCCGTGATAATGTGCTCTGCTTTTTCACGCATCAACCGATCATCGCATGTTAGGTATGGCTCGCATTCACTGCCATTCACCAATACCGTTTTAATCTCGTGTTTTGCACCCTGTTTGAGTTTTACGGCTGCTGGGAATATCGCTCCGCCCATACCGACAATACCCGCTTGGGCAACTTTATCAGCCAGTTCAAGTGGTGGTGTTTTGAAAGGGTCTTCAATTTTTCCAGCATCAAACCAGCGATCTTCACCGTCTGTTTTAATCACAATTGCTGGTGCCGTATGGCCTGATGGATGTGGTGCAACAATATCGGTGATTTCTTTAACAGTACCCGAACTTGACGCGTGAACAGGCGCAGAGACCTCTGTCGGAGCTACAGCAATCAACTGGCCTTTTGCAACTTTGTCGCCGATATTGACGATGGGGATTGCGCTTGCTCCTGCATGTTGTCGCAGAGGGATATATAACATGTCTGGCAGAGACGCTGGTCTGATTGCAGATTCGGCGGATTTTTCTTTGTGTCCAATTGGATGAACACCACCTCGGGATTTTGCCCAGTTAGCGAATTTCTTAAACATTGCACCCCTCCGCTGAAGCAGGTATGGGTGACGCCGATGGTTTTGGCCAATGCCATGTATTTACGTCTTCCACTTCTTCTTGCATTGTGATGCAGTCTTCTGGACACGAGTCCAAACACTTTTTACACCCCGTACAAGCACCAGAAATGACAACATGAATTTGTCCATTAGCGCCGACAATAGCATCCGTTGGGCATGCTTTCAGGCATTTAGTGCAGCCGACGCAGAGAGATTCTGCAATGTTTGCGAGTACAGGTTTTGCCACCTCTCCGATGCTACTGGGATCAATATTCAATAAGCTGGCAAGGTTCTCGACCAATGTTCGTCCGCCTGGAGGACAGAAGTTTAACTCCACTTCACCATCAACCACCGCTTTTGCAGCAGGAGAGCACCCAGGAAAGCCACACTGTCCACATTGACTTTGCGGCAGCATATCCTCGACTTCCTTGACTAGTGGGTTTTCGTCTTTAACTGCAAAAAACTTAGCAGCGAAACCCAAGCCGCAACCCAGACATGTACCGAGAACTGCAAAAACGAAAATGGCTTCTAACATTGTTTTTCCTTAGTATTTTGCATGTCTTAAATTCCTTTCACCAATCCGCTAAAACCTAGAAAGGACAGCGCCAATAGACCAGCAGTGACAAGCGCTATAGGCGCTCCGGCAAACGCGTTTGGCACATTTGCTAATTGCAGTCTTTCTCGCATTCCAGCAAACATCACCATTATCAAGCAAAAACCCAAGGCTGAACCAATGCCAAACACCATCGCTTCGATAAAACTGTGTTGTTCGCGCACACTGATCAAGGGAACACCCAAGACAGCGCAGTTCGTGGTGATTAAGGGTAAATAGATGCCCAGTGAACGATAAAGGGGTGGACTGGTTTTTTTAATGACGGTTTCTGTGAATTGGACAACACTCGCAACAACTAGGATGTATCCTAAGATCCTTAAAAATCCAATATCCAAAGGCTGCAAGACATAAAATTCGAGTAACCAACTTAAGCCACAAGCAAGTCCCATTACAAATGTGGTGGCTGCGCTCATGCCAATTGATGTTGATAGTTTGTTTGAAACGCCCATGAATGGACATAAGCCTAAGAAGCGCACCAGCACTACGTTATTAATAAGTACGGCACTTATAATAATGCTGAAGTAATCCATTGCTTTACCTCCGTCCATTCAATGGTATTTGCGTATTTTTGTAACAAAACCGCTATGTTTGAAGGGGTAAATTGCAGGTTGTATGCCAGAAGCATTTATCAAATTCAATTCAATATGCCATCGCCAAAAAACCTTGATTTACATCAAATGAAAGGTGCATTTCCCACAATTTGCTCTTTTTTTGAGCACATCCACAATGTAAGGTTTGTGACAATTCAGCAAGAAATCGCAAAAATCAATTTGTAGTGGTTATAACAAAACGTCGTATTTGTCGGGTTTAAAGCATCATATTTGATGATTTTTAGAGGAACGTAAATTGCACTTAAATGGCAATGATATTTGCGAGATTCTTTATAAGATAAAGTATCGTAATTGCAGAAGTGTAATCACAAAAAACAACAACAATTTGCAATGTTTGTTTGCTGTCACAACTGTCAATCGTGGATAGCAACAGACAATTAGCAACACACAACAAACTGCAGGCACCAATAAATAACAACACGCCTGCCAGCAATATCAATCTGTCCAAGTTAGCGACTTGTAACGCTGACTAACGCCAGTAAATAACACAATTAGAAACAGTAGAGACCTTGTGCAAACAACATTGGGTTGCAGGTCGTTTTTTATGGGAAGTAAGAATGAAAGAAGTAAGCACTGAAGATAGATGTCACGATGAAGATTTGATGTATGCAGATGAATCTTTGGTGCATTCAACAAACGTTGACGAAACATTGCGAGAAGAGTTGTCTGAATCTTTGTTTAAGCAAGCCGTTGACCATGCGCCAGTCGCCATTTCAATTACCGATTTAAATGCCAACATCATTTATGCAAACAAAGCCTTTAGTAAAGTTACCGGTTACTCACAAAGTGAGATAATTGGTAAAAACGAGTCAGTTTTATCAAACAAAACCACGCCAAAAATTGCTTACAGAGCGCTATGGGAACGAATTAAGCAAAAAAAGCCTTGGTCGGGTTTACTCGTTAATAGGAAGAAAGATAAAACACCTTATCTTGCAGAATTAACTGTCGCGCCGGTCTTGGATAAGGACGGCGAAATATCCCATTTTCTTGGCATGCATCGGGATTCAAGCGAATTACATCAACTTGAACAACGAGTAAACAATTACTCACAAATGATATCGGCGGTTATCAACTCTTCGCAAATCGCAATTGTATTAATAGATGCACAGCAAGAAGTTGTGTTAATGAATCCAAGCTTCAAAAAGCTTTTGAAAGATGTCTGCCGTGATGCGTCACAAACAGAAAGTACGTCAACGATGCTGTCTATGTTGGGTCAGAGCTACAAAGATCTCGTCTCAGATGGCAAAGGTTTTAATGGAATTGAGCTTAGCATCAATGAAGGTGGCGGTAATCAAAAATGGTATAACTGCAATGGAAAATCGATAGATTTAGAGAACGAAAAACCCGGTGCTTTTTTTAGTCCTCCGGAATCAAAACATGCGTTATTAACCTTTTACGATATCACTGAATTGAGACGACGCCAGTACGACGCTCAATTAAATGCGCTTAAAGCCTCAATAGCAGAAGAACAGATGACCTACGCCACAAGAGAAACTTATAGTGGTGCAATTTATCAACTTCAAGGACCGATAAATTTAGTGGGTGCTGCGTTAAAACGACTGCTTAATCGAAAGAAGCTCTTAGCGCCTGAAGACCCAATTATAAAAGCGCTGCAGGATGCAAAAGAAGAAGGTGAAAAGGCGCTCGAGCAGCTTCAACAATCCATGCCAGAATCTGTTGTTCAAGCCAAACACCCAGTCAATATTAATGAGATTATGAAAAATGTCATCAGCCTCTCTATTCACAAGTTACTAGCGCAAGGCATTATTGTTGACTGGCAACCAGCTAAAAAACTCCCGACTGTATTGGGCATTGAGTCCAAGCTTGTCAGCGCCTTTAAGGCATTAATGGATAATGCAATAGAGGCAATGGATGATAGCTCTGTAAAAAACAGAGAGTTAATTATAAGAACGATGGCGACCAAACACTTGGTGAGAGTCGAGCTGATTGATAGAGGCATTGGTATTTCAAGAGATCTTCGCTTTAAGATTTTTGAACCGTTTTTTACAACAAAAAAAGCGACGGTTAATTGCAGGGGTATGGGTCTTTCAATGGTTCAAGAAACGGTGCTGGAGCACTCTGGTGCAGTTTTTGTGGATGTTGGGACAACCAGCGGTTGTTGTATGGTCGTTGAGTTGCCATTTAATTAGTGTGGTGAGTGAGTGCGAATATCATGGAAATGAGTTATGTAGAAAAAACAACGCCTCGAGTACCATCTAGGGGTGAAGTGCTAGAGCGTGAAGCATACGCGTTGAGTCGTATATCACGAATTCTCTGCCATTCGGAAAGTATTGCAAACACATTTGAAAAAGTGCTCGAAATCATGCACCAGGTGAACCTTTCGCATGGGATGATTTTGATATCTAATCCAGAGTCGTCTGGTGTTTCACTTTCTGCTGTTCATGTAGAAGATGAAGGCGGCTCAAAAATGGGCAACATCAAATACAAATCCGGCGAAGGTATCGTAGGAAAAGTGCTCGAGCAAGGCTGCTCAGTCGTTATTCCAAAAGTCGCGGCTGATCCAAATTTTCAGGATAAGCTTTCAATCTACGATTACAAGTTGCCATTCATAGGTGTACCGATTGAAAATATCGAAGGAAAACCCATTGGCGTATTAGCGGCCCAACCTAGCTTTAATGCAGTTGAATTGTTAAGTGACTTCACTCGATGTATGGAGACTGTCGCACATCTCATCGCACAAACGGTTCGCCTCATCCAAAACAAAGAAAAAGGTGAAGAAATCGCGCAAGAGCGTGATGAACTGCGCATGACAGTGCGCGAAAAGTATGGTTTTGAAAACATGGTCATAGGTCATACTGCCTCTATGCGCCGGGTTTTCGATCAGGCTAGGAGAGTCGCAAAGTGGGATAGCACGGTATTGGTCCTCGGTGAATCAGGGACCGGTAAAGAGCTTATTTCAAACGCTATTCATTATAATTCGCCCAGAGCAAAGCAGCCGTATATCAGATTAAATTGTGCGGCGTTACCAGAGACGTTACTTGAATCGGAATTGTTCGGTCATGAGAAAGGGGCTTTCACCGGCGCTATCCGACAACACAAAGGACGGTTTGAGCAGGCGGATGGTGGTACTCTATTCCTTGACGAAATTGGGGAAATTTCACCTACCTTTCAGGCAAAACTACTGCGTATTTTACAAGAAGGTGAGTTTGAGCGCATCGGCGGTAGCCAAACCATAAAAGTAAACATTCGTATCGTAGCGGCGACGCACAGAAACCTTGAACAAGCTGTCGAGCAAGGAAACTTTCGGGAAGATTTGTATTACCGGCTAAACGTTATGACGATTCAAATTCCACCGTTGCGAGATCGCAGAGCCGATATTCCAGAGTTATCAAATTTTCTGTTAAGCAAGCTTTCTAAGCGCCAAAGCAGGCATGTTAGCCTGACCAATAATGCGGTTAGAGTATTAATGAATCACAGCTGGCCGGGTAATGTAAGAGAGCTAGAAAACTGCTTAGAAAGAGCAAGTATCATGAGTGAAGATGGATGCATCGATAGTGACGCTATTTCGATGACGGGATTGAATCAACAAGTGGCATCACATCCGTCTCAAATTGAAGTATCGCCGCCAGACTTGGCAGATGACGGCTTAAGTGAGCGAGAAAAAGTCATCGCTGCGCTAGAGCGAGCAGGATGGGTGCAGGCAAAGGCAGCGAGGTTGTTGAACATGACCCCCAGACAGATTGCATACCGCATTCAAACATTGAATATTAATGTACATAGAATGTAGTCCACTACCGAATTGCTGCCCAAGCCATAGTGGAATAATCCACCAAGACTCGGGCGAATACACCATATCTCGAAATTCAATCTGCTTTTGTGATAGCTAGAAGAAATTTAAGCGTTGTTGCATGCAGGCCTTATCATTTATTCTTTTTCATCAATTTGAAAACCGCCGGCATAAACAACATTGAAATTAGTGGGCAAACTATCATGCCGCCCAACATAGGTGCTGCTATTCGTTGCATAATTTCACTGCCACTTCCATCGCCAAACATGATAGGCATTAAACCGGCGACAATGGTAAGTACTGTCATAGCCTTTGGCCTTACACGTTGCAGTGCGCCATACTCAATGCGTTCATTTACAGATCCTTGTAGAGATTTCCAGCTGTTATTGAGATAAAGCAGCATCACAACCCCAAACTCTGCTGCAACGCCAGCCAGTGCCAGCATCCCTACTATCATGGCGACCGAGAGCTGAAAGTCCAACCAATACACTAGCCATAAAGAGCCTGCCAACGCGATCGGCAGTGTTCCTAACACCAGCATTGCCTGGCCGAGGCTTTTAAAGGTCAATTGCAAAAGAATAAAAATTATCAGGATAGTGGCGGGTACTATCCACAA
>DDLV01000114.1 GCA_002340325.1 Glaciecola sp. UBA2563
CGGGTTTGGCTTGGCTTCTCAATTTAAAAAGAGATGCTTATTTGGCTGATAAACACTGTGTCTTTAACAGAGTGCCACAAAAAATAATTGATTTAGCTAAACTAAGTGGTGCTGACGCAATGTTAATCGAGGGTGATAGCAATGACGAATGAAGAAGTAATTGAAATATTGCAGTCAGCATTGTCATTGCAAGAGTTAAAAGTGAAGAGTGAAGGCACTCACTATCAGATTATTGCGGTTGATGAACGATTCGCGCAAATGAGTCGAGTTAAACGTCAGCAACTGGTGTATTCGCCCCTATCGGAGAAAATTTCGGATGGCACTATCCACGCTGTGTCAATAAAAACATTTACGCCGGACCAATGGCAACGTGAGAAGCTTTTCAATCAATAGCGAGCAGCAAATGGATAAATTAGTAATAAGAAAGAGTCCTCCACTTGAGGGTGTTGTAAATATCTCTGGTGCCAAAAATGCAGCATTACCGCTACTCATTTCTAGCTTGTTATCAGATGATGATTGTTTATTCAGCAACGTTCCAAATTTAAAAGACATTAATACGACACTATTGTTGTTGAAAGATCTCGGTGCACAAATCGACAACATCAATACAAATAAAGTGTGTATTAATACAACGCACTTGGATAGCGTAACTGCCTCCTACGAACTCGTTAGAACGATGCGCGCCTCTATTTTAGTCCTTGGCCCGTTGTTGGCAAAACATGGTCGAGCCAATGTGTCGCTTCCTGGAGGCTGTGCGATAGGTGCAAGACCGGTAAACTTGCATTTAAATGGTTTGGAGAAAATGGGGGCCAAAATCGATGTAGAAGAGGGGTATGTTTGTGCCTCTGTTGTCGGGCGTCTAAAGGGTACTCGAATTTTCATGGATATTGTCAGCGTCGGTGCCACTGAAAACTTAATGATGGCGGCATCACTAGCAGATGGTACCACGTTAATTGAAAACGCAGCGAGAGAGCCAGAAATCGTAGATCTCGCTAACTGCTTGAATGCAATGGGAGCAAAGGTTAGCGGGGCGGGGACTGATGTAATTTCAATCGAAGGAGTGGAAAAACTCCATGGGTGTCATTACAGTATTTTACCCGATCGTATTGAAACAGGTTCGTTTTTAGTCGCGGCAGCAGCAACTGGTGGACGTGTTCGTTGCGAACACGCAGCACCTCATACACTCGATGCTGTAATTAGTAAGCTAGAACAAGCAGGTGCTCAAATGGAAGTGGGCGATGACTGGATAACGCTTGATATGTGTGGCAAACGGCCCACGGGTGTTTCGATTAAGACAGTCCCACATCCTGGGTTTCCGACTGATATGCAAGCGCAGTTTCTCACGTTAAATGTTATTGCAGAAGGAGCAGGGAGCATTACAGAAACTATTTTCGAAAACCGATTTATGCATGTCCCCGAGCTTCAGCGTATGGGTGCTGAGATAGAGCTAGAGGGGAATACTGCTATTACCAAAGGCGGGTCAATACTTAAAGGTGCGCCAGTTATGGCGACAGATTTGAGAGCTTCAGCAAGTTTAGTAATAGCAGCATTGGTAGCAGAAGGAGAAACAAATATCTCGCGAATCTATCACTTAGATAGGGGTTATGAGCGCATTGAACATAAATTAAGAGGGTTGGGCGCAATTATTGACAGAGTGGCTGAATCAAAGCCCTAGTAAAAATTGGATAACCTAGCTTCTAGCGAACACTTGAGGTATATGTTTTCCGACCACGGCTTCCACTTCAAAAATAAGCCCGTCGCGATTTACTTGTACGATAACTTTGGTGCCCGGTCTTGACTCTGCAATCATATCAAGCATTTCTGGAAGATTAGATGATGATTCTGCGTCTTTAGAAATTGAAACCAGAACATCATTTTCTCGTATACCTGCTTTGTGTGCAGGCCCTCCTTCCAAAACGGCTGTTACCCTTGCTCCCTGACCATTTCTAATGTCGTGGCCAGTTACCCCAAGCTCTCCGCGCGTAACGGTACCGCTTTCAATTATCTCGGTCATTACCTTTTTCGCAAGTTCATAAGGCACTGCGAAGTTAACACCTTCAACAGTCTGCACTCTGCGAAACGCATCAATAGTATTAAACCGTGCATTTGTAATACCCACCAAATAACCGTTACTGTCTATTAATGCACCGCCAGAATTGCCTTGGTTTAGCGCAGCGTCGGTTTGGATAAAGTCAAAATATGTGGCAAGACTATTCCTACCGGTTCGACTAACAATGCCAGAGGTAATCGTTTGGCCTAGATCAAGCGGGTTACCGACTGCCATAACAATGTCACCGATTCGAAGATCCGTATTTTCAATTTGAGGAATTACTACTAAGTCAGTTGCCTCTATTTTTAAAACCGCTAGGTCTGTGACAATATCGAAACCAACCAGAGTTGCTGGAAAAAAGCGTTCGTCCTGTAGTTGCACGAATGTGCTTGTTGCATTTGCAATCACATGGTAACACGTCACTAAATACCCATCGGCAGACATCACAACACCAGAGCCAAGCGATGTCCTGCGTTGGGAGCGATTTCTAAAAACACCGCTGCTACTATCAACCGTTATACTGTAGATATTTGTCACAGCAGGTGCACTTCTCGCAAGTGCATCATAATATGACACGCGCTGAGGCGGATTTTCCTTTTTTGTTAGCAAATTCAATGACAGTCCATTACCGACTCTAAATTCTGGAAAAAAAATCAGCAGCATGGCTGCTACCACGACCCCGAGTAGTATAGGTTTTAAAATGGTGATGAAAATGCGGTTAAATAGAGACATGAAAACGCGAACACGTATTGATAAAAAGCCCCAACAATATAAAAAATAAATTACGAAATGGGAAGAGCATTGGCCCAACAAATTTGTTGAGCCAATGTTGACAGCTATCTAATTACAATGAAAAGGTCGTTAGAGCCACGTCTTAGATTCAACGCGATTACACCTTCCGTTTCCTCAATCCTGTCAGCAAGTTCTGTTACAGATTCAATGCGTTGGCGATTTACGCCAATAATTAGGTCGCCCTCTCTTAGGCCAGACTGCGCTGCCGGTGAGCGTTCAATAACCTCGGTAATTCGAACGCTTTTCCTGCTTCTATTGTCCTCATAATTAGCAAATGAAGCCCCTTCTAATGCGGGGTGCATGTCTCTTGCCTCAGCGACCAAGTCTTCCGCTGCACCCAAGACCACGTTCACAGACATTTTCTCATCGTTGCGATAAATAGTGAGGTTTACTTCAGTACCAGCACCCATGCTTCCGATTTTTCCGCGTAATTCAGAGAAGCTGCTTATTTCAACTCCATTGATGGCGACAATGATATCTCCGGACTGAATATTCGCACTCTTCGCGGCAGAATTTTCGGTGACTTCATTGACAAATGCACCTTTCTTTACAGGTGAATTCATGGCTTCAGCAAGTCCTGAATCTAAATCTCGGCCAATAATGCCGAGCAACCCGCGACGCACTTCACCAAATTCGATTATCTGGTCGACAAGACTTTTCATCATGTTACTTGGTATTGCGAAGCCGATTCCAACGTTGCCGCCATTCGGTCCGAAGATCGCGGTATTGATGCCTACTAATTGGCCGCTTAAATTAACAAGCGCGCCACCGGAGTTACCCCTGTTAATAGCGGCATCTGTCTGAATAAAGTCTTCATAACCGCCAATATTCAAGCCGCTTCGGCCAAGTGCGCTAACAATACCAGATGTAACGGTTTGACTTAAGCCAAATGGATTACCGATAGCAACAACGAAATCACCCACCCTGATTTTATCTGAATCAGCCAGGGGAAGCTCTGTGAGCCCTTCAGTTTCGACTTTTAAAAGCGCTACATCACTTTGTTCATCTGCACCTAGCTTCTTCGCTTCGAGCTCTCTACCGTCAGTTAGCTGAACGATAATCTTATCAGCATTGTCCACAACGTGATGATTCGTCACGATATACCCTTCACTGGCATTTATTATTACGCCAGAACCCAAACTTCTAAAGGGACGTTCTCTCTGCTGTTCATTGGGCATGCCAAAAAAGTACCTAAACATTTCTGGTACCTGTTGTTGTGATGTTTGCGTAGTACCTTCTACAGCGATACTAACCACAGCAGGTGTCGCGTCTTCGAGCATAGGTGCCAATGACGGAACTTCGCCTTTACCAAAAAATGGAAGGGCTGCGTGACTGTTACTTGCAATCAACCCTACCGCGATAAACACGATAAGCGCGAATCGACTTGCGACATTATTCATCAATTTTTGAACTCCAATAATTTATTACCCTAGAATTTACAACACAGTAATGACAAAGAGTATGGATGAATAGTTCATTATTCAACATTGCAACTTTTTAACCGTTACCTTTTTCTTTATTTTCTTCAATCTCATGTGTGTCAATGCTGACTGTATTTTCGGCAGTTTCTCCCACGAACACACCTGATGAGTCTCCTGAGAAATCACGCGGAGGATTGTCACTGCTGGACTCTTTGTCTTTTTTAACTTTGAGCCCTTGACTGTTACGCAGAAACAAGCTTGCATGTTCACCATAAAAAGTATCTTCTGATTGGCAATTCTCCGTTTGTAGTCCGGATTCAAACCCCGTTAGCTGTTCTTGTATGGCTGTCAATTGCTCCTGCATTGTTTCAACAGCTGTTTTAGTTGTTTCGATGTGCTGTTGCGCTTGTTGACTTATCAATTGTTTGATTTCCTCTTCTGTCGAAGTGATTTGTCTTGTATAGCCTTTAGCTTTTGACGCACCAGCTTTCCAGCCGACGAAACCAGCAATAATTGCGCCAACCAACAATCCAATTAATAGTGATAAATAATCCATATGTCCTCCTTTGGACCAATTTCTAATGTGATCATTGTCGATAATATGACAGGTTGCAAGCCCTTATTACACAAAAAAGTCTAATGTAAAAAATTAAGCGGCCTGTTTATAATCGCGTCGATTTTGATTGAGTATTCCAAATTACACTAAGGATTTTTGCATGACACCTTGGGAAAAGTACCAAGAAGATCTCACACTTATTGAGTTTCAATATGATCCGGCTCAGGAAGCTGCGGTCAAGGAACTACAACGATTGTATGATGAATTGAACCAGCTAAAGAAAAAAGCAACTTGGCGTATTCGCATTGCAAAAAAGCTTGGCAAGAGTAAAGCAGCACCTTCCATCCAAGGTATATATTTCTACGGGGGGGTAGGGCGCGGAAAAACCTACTTGGTTGACACTTTCTATCAGTGTTTGCCTTTTGAAAAAAAGATGCGAGTGCATTTTCATCGTTTCATGTATCGCATTCATCAGGAGTTAAAAGGCTTAAATAATCAATCTGACCCGTTGAAAGTGATTGCCAAAAAACTTGCCAATGAAACTCGAATAATATGTTTTGATGAGTTTTTTGTATCGGATATAACAGATGCAATGATCCTAGGCACGTTGATGCAGGAACTTTTTGCAAATGGTATTGTATTAGTAGCAACATCCAATATCGTTCCAGACGATTTGTATAAGAATGGTCTGCAGCGAGCGCGATTTTTACCAGCAATCGATTTAATCAATCAAAATACACGTGTTATCAATATTGATAGCGGTATTGATTATCGATTACGCACCCTGGAAAGAGCAGAGATTTACCATTATCCGCTAGATGAAGAAGCACAAAAGAATCTCGATATTTATTATGACCAACTCGCAGCTGAAACGTGTTTTCAGGCCACGGAAATAGAGATTGAAGGTAGGATTATTCCTATAATGAAAAGGTGTGAAGACATCATTATGGTGACCTTTCGAGCG
This sequence comes from Glaciecola sp. UBA2563, assembly GCA_002340325.1. Classification (GTDB taxonomy): domain Bacteria; phylum Pseudomonadota; class Gammaproteobacteria; order Enterobacterales; family Alteromonadaceae; genus Glaciecola. The sequence goes on from DDLV01000114.1 coordinate 5,784, forward strand.
CTTTGTGACGGCCCACGAAGTCAAGCCGATTACATTGCGTTAAGTCGCGAATTTAACACAGTGCTATTGGCCAACATCGAACAAATGGGAGAGAGTACAGACGATATCGCGAGACGTTTTATCGCGATGGTTGATGAGTTTTATGAACGCAAAGTAAAACTCATTATGTCGTCCGAAGTCCCCTTGGAAAAGTTGTATTCTAAAGGCCGATTGAGTTTCGAATTTCAACGATGTCTAAGCCGTCTCAAGGAGATGCAATCAAAAGAGTACTTGGCCCTTCCTCATATCTCAGGCTAGCCAAAAATTGAGACTCAGCGTGTTAAGCACCATACTGCAAGCTCGAACTTTCGACACGATTCAATTACACTATCAATCAAGACAGTAGGAACAGAAGAAAAAGAGCGACACAATGGGAAGAAGTTTTGAAGTCCGAAAAGTTGCAATGGCAAAAACCGCCGCGGCAAAAACAAAAGTCTATTCAAAATACGGTAAAGAAATCTATGTTTGTGCAAAAAATGGCGGCGCTGATCCTGATGCAAATTTGTCGCTCAAACGTCTCATCGAAAAAGCAAAAAAAGATCAAGTACCTGCTCACGTAATCGACAAGGCAATCGAAAAAGCTGTGGGAGGCGCAGGTGAAGATTTTTCGCCTGCACGCTACGAGGGTTTTGGTCCCGGTGGCTGCATGGTTATCGTTGATTGTCTGACTGATAATGTGAATAGAACGATTACAGATGTGCGCAATTGTTTTACCAAAACCGATAGCAAACTCGGTGCACAAGGCTCTGCTTCCCATATGTTTGACCACTTAGCCGTGTTTCAATTCCCCGGTGATGATGATGAAGTCGTCTTAGAGGCGCTAATGGAAGATGATATCGATATTCACGATGTTGAGATAGATGGCGGCGCAGTAACTGTACTTGTGCCTCACACCGAATTTTTTAAGGCCAAAACCTCACTAACCAATGCTTTTGACAACGTATCGTTCGATGTTGAAGAGATCACATTCGTGCCGCAAACAGAGACAGTGATAGCGGACGTAGATTTGCCTATGTTTGAAAAATTCATGGATATGCTTAATGACTGCGACGATGTGCAGAATATCTATCATAACGCCGTGTTGCCTTAAAACTGGGAATTTTAAAGCCAGCAAAAAATACTTTTACTGTGGTTGTTTCATATTTGACGCGATATACTGCTGTTGAAGTCAGCCGGGCAATCGCCGCTTTGTTTTTCGCTTTTGAAAATTAAAGGGGAGGAAAGTCCGGGCTCCATTGGGCAGAGTGCCAGATAACATCTGGGCGGCGTGAGCCGACGACAAGTGCAGCAGAGAGAAGACCGCCAAGAGATTGCTTTAATAGGCATTTCTGGTAAGGGTGAAAGGGTGCGGTAAGAGCGCACCGCATGGCTGGTAACAGTTCATGGCGAGGTAAACTCCACTCGGAGCAAGACCAAATAGGTTTCCATATGATGCGGCCCGCATTGGAAACGGGTAGGTTGCTTGAACTATTCAGTGATGATTAGTCTAGACGAATGATTGTCCTCGACAGAACCCGGCTTACAGGCTGACTTCATTTTCTTTTCTAACATTCACATTGCTGATTATCTTCTATCTGAATTTGAAATTCGAAAAGACACCTCTTTTTGTACTAGCCTTTGGATACTTATACAAATAAGAACTATTTCAATGGCACTACACACTGTTACCCAGATTCACATACAAAAATCAGACTTGCATGAAACGAAAATCTATCAAGAATCATTTAATGACATTGATTTAGAAACAGGCCAGCTTCTACTAAGAGTAGTAAGGTTTGGGTTTTCGGCAAATAACGTTACATATGCAGCATTGGGTGACAAAATGGGTTACTGGGGGTTCTTCCCAGCTAAATTTGCTGCAGATGTTGTGCTGGATGATCAGCAATTTGGCATATTGCCTGTTTGGGGGTTTGCAGAAGTGGTCGCAAGCAAACACAGTGATATAAAAATCGGCAAGAGAGTCTATGGCTACTTGCCTTTTGCCTCACATGTTATTGTCACTGCAGATTCAGTTAAGAAAACGGGATTCGTTGACGTAAATCCATCTCGAAAAAGTATCCACAAAGTGTATGACCAGTATTTGTTCGTTGATAATGATTTGGCATACGATGCTTCTCGAGAGGTCTGGCAAATGAACTTTCGACCACTGTTTATGACGTCTTTCGTATTGGGTATGCATGTGCGGGATAACTGTAATGAAGGTCAAGTACTGATGAGCAGTGCCGCCAGTAAAACCGCGCTTGGCGCAGCGTCATACCTGCGCTCACTGAAACACCGCGAATTTAAGGTGATAGGCTTAACATCACCATCCAACCTCTCATTTGTAGAAGATACGGGCTTTTACGATAACGTATTATCGTATCACGCATTGCCTGAGCTTGATGCCAATAGCACAACTTGGTTATTGGATTTTGCAGCAAATGGAAATTTGCACGACCAACTTCACGCTCATTTGTCTACAAACTTCATTAAAACTAGCCTCATTGGCGCCACGGACTGGTCTGCCGAAAACAAACCATCAATGAAAACTCTCAATTCATCTGTATTTTTTGCGCCCTCAGAGGTTCAGCAGAGGCTAAGTGTTATGGGCCAAGCCGACTTTATGCATGCGTATGCCACTGCGTGGAAAAACTTTGCAAGGATTGCGGGTTCTTTCATGAGTGAAAACCAATTTGAAGGTATTGAACAGTTGCTTGAGCTTTATGATAAAGCGCTTGAGAACAAATTAGATACTACAACATTAGTTGATGCATCGTTCTAAGTAAGCAGCGTGGATGATTTGGGATTAATTTATGCCAGGGAGCCCGTCTATTAAACCTTTGGCTAGAATCTTGTTTGATAACAGTGCAAGTAGTTCTTTCTCTTGGTCACCCCGACGTCCATCTACCGCAGTCAGTTTAAGCGCGACGTCAAACGCTTTCCCCGAGTCATAGTTCAACGCACTGCCTAACGACTTTAAATAGTGACTTTCATGCGCTGCATCAATCGCTTGTCTAACTTCATATATAACCTGATTCACGAACGCGGCCAAAGAAATGCCGCTTTGCCAATTAAAATCATTAATAGTCTTGTCGAAAAATTCTAACTCTGTAAGTGTCACCTTGCCGTCAACTTGGTAAAGGAGGATCATCATACGGATCATGGCTTCATGAAAATTTTGCAACTCTGCGTAATCTTCATTTATTAATGCTTGTGCTGACATAGGTTTCCCTCCAAATGCATCCCGTAGACTAAACAAAAGTATAAAAAGTTCAACATGTATGTAACGAATTAAGAGATAACCTGATGTAGATCATATTTACATTTGATTGTGTAAATATTTACGAAAACGAAAAGAACAACATATTCTATTTACAGTATAGTGAAGAATGCACCGGTTGCTTACTTTTTGACACAACTATTTCCTGGTGCAAGCATTGGATTTTCGATTGATGCTAACACGTCATGATTTTGCAGTGCAAGTTGACAACCCTGCTTTAGAATTCGGTGTCCTTGTGAACAATCGACTTGCCACTGTCTAAGAATGTATGCAGCTAGTGCAGCGCGAGTGCGCATAACTTTTTTACCTTCTTTCATATCGTAATCCATTTCAATTGCTCTACTATTTTCGAGGCTTGGATGAGGGATAAGCACAAGGTCAACAATTTTATTAAACTGTGCATCGTTTGCGGCTTTTTCATGAGGCTCGCGCGGTTGAGCAATCTGTTTTACTTCAATGAACCTTGTACAGACAAAGTCTCTGAAGCTTTTTGACTTGCCATCATACCCTCTAACATGCCAACGATGTCCATTGTTGATGAGTGCGTGAGGAACAAACCGACGCCTTGTCTCTCCTGAGCTAACTGAGACATAATTTATGGTGCAAGCATGGCCATTGCTTATTGCTCGCATCAAAGCTGCAATGATATCGGTGTTTGGGTGAATGAGCTGTACCGCTTCGAAGCACCGAGTAGACGGTTTGGAAGGTGATGTAATCCCATCGACAAAGCCGCGACTTACTGATTGTAAAATAGCATCTGCAGAAAACTTAAACACCGGCGAAAATCGAGGTGTGCGCAAGTAGTGTTTGGTTGAATGATCAAGTAAGAGGTTATCAGGGGCTATTTCTTTATAGCTTGCAAAGTCTCGAGTACTTGCTGCGAGTCCTGTCTCAAACCGTTCAACAAGCATTACTCGACTAACTTTACCAAAAAACTGCAAATTAAAGTCAATAAACGCAAGACGCTCTCGTTGCGTTGAAGATACTGTTGCTAAGCGGTGCTCTAGGCTTCTATGTGATGCTGTGATGCTCATAATGAAACGGAGTACTGTATATATTACACTGTTCTTATATACATATATTAAGGAACAACTAGCATTAACGCAAATTTTAATTAGAAGCTGCTTTAGGACACCGCACCAGCAGCTCTAAACAATTGCAGATGGACGTCAACGAGGGCTTCAATATCGCGTTGGTAACCTCCGCCAATAACTGCAGCAATAGGAAGACCAAGCGTTTTGCATCTTTCAAACACATAACAATCGCGTTGAAATATTCCTGAGGTCGTGATGTTTAAGTGTCCCAAATCATCATTTATGTGAATATCTACACCAGCATCATAAATGACAGCGTCAGGTTTTGAGCAATTTATCGCAAGTTCAAACGCTTGCTCAACAGTTTCTAAGAATTTTTCATCGTCTGTTCCCTTGGGCAAGGCGAAATCTAAGTCCGATATTTGTTTGCGATAAGGAAAGTTCTTTTCACCATGAATTGAAACGGTGTAAATATGCTGATTATTCTGCGCTAGCTTTGCGGTGCCATCGCCTTGATGGACATCGCAGTCAAAAATCAAAACGGAATCAATATTAGTGTGCCCTAACATCTCTAGCGCTGCTAAATACAAGTCATTAATCATGCAAAAACCTGATCCAAAATCTGCAAATGCATGATGATATCCGCCGGTGAGATTAATCGCTTTTCCGCATTCTAAGGCTAGTTGCGCTGTTAAAACAGTGCCGCCAGCTGCGTGTAACGTCCGTTGGACCAGTTGGTATGACCATGGAAATCCAATTCGACGCATTTGTTGAGGTGTCAGCGTTCCATCGATTAGATTTTGTATGTACTGCCTATCAAAGCACTCTTTTAGAAAAGTTGCGTCTGCGGGCTCTGGCTTTGAAAATAGATCTTCGTTGACACCTTGCGCGATAAGTGCGTCTTTGATCCCTTGATATTTTTGAATAGGAAATCTGTGCTTGATTGGAAGGTCAAGCTGGCTATAGATTGGATGAAACACCAACTGCGGTTTTTCAAGCTTCAATATTGAGGGCTAGTCCAAGTTTACCGATGTAACCATGATACTGATAATTACACAATTTGGTTTTAATCACGTTATTAACAGAGAACTCAATACGCGTTTTTGTCAACAAACCCTTTAAATACGGTAGCAATGATAATTTTTACGTCTAACCACACAGACCAACGATGAATGTAGTCTAAGTCATACTCGATGCGTTTCACCATCTTATTGATAGTTTCAGTCTCACCGCGAAAACCGTTTATCTGCGCCCATCCGGTTATGCCAGGCTTTACTTTGTGTCGAAGCATGTATCCTTCAATTAACTGTCTATACTCTTCGTTGTGCGCAACCGCATGTGGTCTAGGTCCAACAATAGACATACGCCCTTGTAATACATTAAAAAATTGTGGCAGTTCATCAAGCGATGTGCGTCTTATAAAGCTGCCGAACTTTGTTATCCTGGCATCGTTCTTAGTGGCTTGTTTTACTTGTGACCCGTTGTCTTGCGACGTCATGCTGCGGAATTTGTAGACTTTAATTTTTCTCCCATCCAATCCATATCGGTACTGTTTGAAAATGATTGGTCCTGGAGAAGAGAGTTTAACACCTAATGCGACAGCTAACAAAACTGGGGAAATCAGTAATAATATAATGGAAGAAAAAACGATATCTTCGATACGCTTTAAAATAGTATTCGCGCCCTGAAAAGGTGTGTCAAAGACAGAAAGCGTCTGCACCGCACCAACACTTTGCCAACGCGCGTTAAGAAGGTTATACATAAAGAAGTCAGGTATGATATACACGTTGCACGTCGTATCACTGCACCTTCTTAAAATATCGACGATGCGAGCCTCGGCGCTCATTGGCATGGCAACGTATATGTAGTCAATCTCGCCACTCTGCGCCGCCTTCACCGCATCATCTATTGTCCCTGCCACGAGTGTATGAAACTCGTGTGAGAGCCGCTCTTCATCTCTATCATCGAATACACCATACAGCTGTATGCCTAACTGCTCGTTGTTAACAATTTGATTAGAAAGGTTATATCCTGATGTGGTCGCCCCTATAATTGCCGCTGAGCGAGTATTACGCCCTTGCTTTCGCACAATAAACAGTACTTCACGGAATAGAATCCGCCAAACGATGAGAGGAGGAAGGATGGCAACGAGCCAAACTAGTGCGAGTTGACGAGGGGTGTTTATTTGGTCTTCAAAGAAATAAATGGTAAGTAAGGTTGCGACAACGGTCATGGCCCAAGTATTGACCGTCATTTTGACGACTGAGGTTGTTGAATGCGTTCGCCAAGACCGATAAAGATCGAGTGCTTCAGCCGATAAGAGGTACAGTATCAGCCCAATAAACAGTAATACCGAGTTCGAGAGCTGGATAGGGAGGTCTATAAAAACTGCACACCAATAGAAGATCGATATCATCACGACGGCATCCGTCAATCGATACAGTGTAGCAAAGCTACTCTTGTTTGACTGAATGATGCCTTTTCGATTTTCTCCGCTAACTTGTTCCTTCATTACTACCCTAATTCTGTGTGTTTGTGTTAGAGGTGTCGATCATTTCCCTTTGACCGTTCGAATCCTGACTTTATGCTGGACTCAAGCTATTTTTATATTTCAAGCTCTTTGCAATTTAGTTAATTATACCTTCGGCAATATAAGAGCTTTACTTAAACCTAAGTATATATTGATTTATGACAAGAAAGCTATATGTTTCTATACCTTATGCAATTTGTTCATATTTAATTCATATAAGGTTTATGTCGCAAAGTAAAGACGAAGGAGATTTGGAGAAGCAATTGCTCGACGTAATTATGAATCGGGTACATGAAGCGATAAGATTTATGAGGCGGACGTTAGATGGTAAATATCTGAATTGTAAAACTATCAACGCATATCAAATCGAGATTTCTCGCTAAAATAGGAAATCAATAGGCCGATACAATAACTAATCGAACTATCGCGTATCGCTTTGCGTATTATTACACTCATACAAATTTGGAGATTGAAGATTGGTTGACCTTCACAGTCACATTTTGCCAGGCCTTGATGATGGTGCCCGTACCATCGATGAAACCATAGCGTTGGCAAAACAGTCAGTGCAAGAAGGCGTTACTCATATGGTCTGCACGCCGCATGTTCATCCAAGTGTGTTTGACAATACTGAAAGCACCATTCAAGAGGCATTTGAAGCCGCGGTTGACGCAATTCATCAACACAATATCCCTCTCAAAATGGCGTATGCGGCGGAAGTAAGGTTGTCAATAGAGATAATTGAATGGATACAGGCGAAAAGCATTCCGTTTTTGGGCAGCTTGGATAACAAAAAAGTCTTGTTATTAGAGTTACCGCATAGTCATATACCTGCAGGCACTGATAATTTGGTGAATTGGTTAACAAATCAAGGCATACAGCCGGTCATACCTCACCCAGAAAGAAATAGAGAAATAATGGCTAACTATGAAAAGGTTCGTTGGTTGAAGAATCTGGGGTGTTTATTTCAAATGACCGCTGGAGCGGTTACAGGCAGATTTCGCAAGGAAAGTGAAGATATCGCATGGCGAATGCTGGAAGATGATTTGGTGACATACGTCGCATCGGATTTGCACAACCTGCATAAGCGGCCCAATGATATGGGAACAGCATATAAGAAAGTCAAAGAAGTGATAGGACAAACCAAAGCGCAAATGCTTTTCCAAAACGTACCAGCACACATAACACAATCTAAGGCGTGGTATTAAGCCGAGCCTAAAACGGGCAATCTCTTATCATGCTGAATGCGCAACACTACTCAGCTAAGCTCTGGTCACTGTGAAATTTTATTCTGGCGAGCTTATAAAATAACCTTGCATAGTTTGAACACCTGTATCTTTAAGCCAGTCAAATTCTGATTGGGTTTCCACCATTTCTGCGATGGTTTGAATGGATAGACTGTCAGCGATATTTAAGAGTGATGTCACAAAAAGTTGATTGTCTTTTTCTGAGTCGATTTTTCTGATGTACCTGCCATCCAATTTGATAAACTCCGGCATGAGTTTGCGCAGATGAGTTATACCAGCAAGCTGTGCACCGAAATGTTCTATACATATTTTGACGCCAAGTACTTTAAGCTCCTCACAAAAAGTACAAAGATAGCCCACGTCGTGAAATAGTGTTCGTTCAGGAATCTCTAGAATCAGCTTACTCGCAACTTGTTTATTTCTACTGAGTAAATCCTTCAACCAAGCTTGAAATTCTCCATCTAGAAAACTAATGCGTGAAACATTAAGGCCGATATCGTGTTCGCTTTCAAGCGCTGTTTTAAGTAAATTTGTAATGATCATTTTGTCAATTTCAATAATGTAATCAAGTTTTATTGAAGCGGGGATTAACTGATTCATGGGTGAGTTCACGCTGTTACATTTATCAGGTAACCGGGCGTACCACTCGCAGTATAGCGTCTGGTTTTTTTCCACATCTATAATCGGTTGAACAACAAATTCGGCATGTTGCTGTTCGATAAGAGTTTGAATTCTTTCTCTCCACTCATTATTGCTGAGCCCAACCATTTCATTAGTTAATATTACTCGTCGTTCATGAGTCTCCAATGCTGCTGTTAACGCGGAGTCTGCCTTGCTCATAACCAATGAAACGTCATCTCCATTGCAAAAAGCGGCCCCTCCAATTAATGCACATCCATCTTCATATTCGTTTTTATCTATTCGCTTGCTGGCTTGAATTAATTGATCTCCAATAAAGCTAACTTTTTGCGAGTCACTCTCTTCGAGCAAAATGGCAAAGTCTGCACCATTTATCCTGTATATTGCGATTTCATCATCTATTTCTGTAATAAACGTACTGATCAGTTCGCTTATCTTTACCAAATAATCATTTCCATAATTTGCACCTTGTTTTCGATTAATTACTCCTAGACTAATAGCTCTAACGATCAGCATATGTCCATTCGTTTTTGATTGCTTATCTTCCAGCAGTTTCGCAAATGCTAGCTGGAATGCTCTTCTATTGCCCAACTGGGTCAAATCATCAATGTAGGCATATTCTCGGTATTGTTCGCTTTGCTTAGTCACAAACGAGAACATTTTGGCGAGTTTTTGTGACATTGTGTTCATCGCACCAACAATTCGGGCAAACTCAGGGGTCGATGGCGTTTGTTCAATAATATCAAACTTTTGCTTGCTGATTGCATTGGCTTGGACAAACATATCATTTAGTGGGCGAACTACAATTTTATTCATCAAAATCCACAAAAATGCGATGGTGGCAATAAGTGATACCATCATGATCACCATAGATTTAACAGCAACACTATAGAGTTTTTCATACCCAACATTGAGATTACTGCTAACTGCCAGTTTACCTTGAATGTTCCAACCGTTGTTGATGACGGTTTCTGCGACTGGGGGAGTAAGATTGACTAAGCGAATAAACCACTCTGGCACGCTAGGTTGGCCCAGATTTTCGTTAAACGTAAGTACTGTAGTATCTTGATTGTCAAACAGCACAATGCTCTTGTAATATCCCCGATCGTAAATGGCTTGTATCATTGTTTCAACGATCGGCAATGAGTTTTCATCACCGACATGAGGTGAAAGCGATAAACCTAACGATGTTGCAGTGTCTTGAGCATGCGACGCCAACTGTATTTCGATATAGGCTTCAGTATTTTTAAGATTTAACCAGAATAAACTAATAAAAACGGTGGTTAAAATAATGAAAAAACCAAGGCCAATTTGTTTACTAACTGACATTAATCAATCCTCTGCATAACTTATGATTTCATGCTACTCGCCCAGTAGCATGCGTTGATTCAAATTCGCCCATAAACTAATGTTGCTTCCATCATTCACTTTTTGTCCAACACCTTGCGTTTTGGCTAACCACAGCCCTTCCCCGTTAAAGCTGTATACGGGTATCAAATCACGTCTTTTGGTTGCAGGCAGTATTCGTTTATTTAAATTATCTAATACGAGCGGGACGCTGTTAACTGATTCATAATACACCAGTACCATATGCGCTTGTCGCGTTGGTCTGGTAGCTGTGACATACATTAATTTAAGTTTTTCTTGCGGTATACCCATAGCGAGCAGCGTAAAATACTTAGCGATTGCGAAGTCTTCACAATCTCCCGCATTTGTGCCCAAAAATTCTACCGGTGTTGCCCAATAATCATTTTTATCCCAATGATAAATATCATTTTTGAAATCTACTCGATTAAAAAAACGATTAACCTCAAAAAGCTGGTCTTCTACCCGTTCGTCTTTGTTTTTATCAATAAGCGACTGCCAGTCTTTAACTCTCTGTTGAGCTTGGTTGCCGTAGCGTTGTTGCACATTAAAAAATAACTCTTCAGTGAATTCAATGTGAGCATATGATGTAATAAACGATAATGCCAATAGACTAAAAAAGCTTGATTTTAAATGTAGCCTAAAGCGCATTTTGCATATTAAAGAAATGTTCTGGGGGTATAGATGTATCGCCCAAAGGCGGATTGTCATTAATATGCAGCATGTGTGCAGTAATTAATGGTAATTGAACAAATACAGTAGACGTAAGGTTAACGAAAAAGAAGGGGCGAAGCTGCTGATGTCTCAATAAAAACTAGCAACTTCGCTTTACTGATTAACTTGAGGGGCGTAAATGTTATTTTACTCGACCATATCTGTCTGAGAAACGCACAATATCATCTTCACCTAGGTAAGCTCCCGACTGGACTTCAATGAGCTCTAACGGGATCTTGCCAGGATTCTCAAGTGCGTGTACCGCACCGATGGGAATGTAAACGGATTCATTCTCAGCCACAAGCGTGGTTTCATCATCGATAGTCACATTAGCTGTACCTGAGACTACAATCCAATGCTCAGCCCTGTGATGGTGCATTTGAACTGAGAGTTTCTCTCCAGGCTTTACCGTAATGCGCTTAACCTGATAACGTGTGCCGTTGCCAATACTGTCGTAGCTTCCCCAAGGCCTGAACACTTCGCGGTGAAACTCAAATTCAGGCCGGTGCTCTGCTTTGAGCTGATTGACAACAGCTTTAATATCCTGAACTTTATTTTTGTTCGCGACCATAACAGCGTCTTTAGTTTCAACGACGACGACGTCATCAAGCCCAATGACACTAATTAACCTTTCCTCAGAATTGACATAACTGTTTTTTACGCCTTTTAAAATGGTATCACCAACGCAAACATTACCATTTTCATCTGCCTTTTCGGCGGTTTCCCAAAGTGAGCTCCAGCTACCTACATCGCTCCAACCTGCATCGAGAGGGATCATGCATGCGTGTTCAGTTTTTTCCATAACGGCATAATCGATTGATTCATCTGGACATGCAGCAAATGTCTCTGTATCAAGTCTGATAAAGTCCAAATCTGATGTTGTATTTTCAACGGCTTTTTCACACACCTCATAAATGTCAGGTCGATACATTTTTAATTCTTGCAAATAAATACCTGCTTTGAACATGAACATGCCGCTGTTCCAGAAATATCCACCGCTCTGTAGGTAGGACTCAGCTGTTGAAATGTCAGGTTTCTCTACGAACCGGTCGACTTCGTTACCATCACCTATAGCGTTACCAGCTTGAATGTAGCCGTAACCTGTGTGCGGCTCCGTTGGCACAATGCCAAAGGTCACTAGTTTTCCATCTTCCGCTAATGTATTTGCTTTTTGTATCGCTTGCTCAAAAGCCGCGTGATCTTTTATCAAATGATCCGCTGCTAGAATGAGTAATACTTGATCAGGGTTTGAGGCAGCGGCCAACATTGCCGCTATTGCGATTGCCGGCGCAGTATTTCTGCCGACAGGTTCAAGCAAAATGCCTTCGTGTTTAATTTGCGCTAGACGCAGTTGCTCTGCCGCCAGGAATCGGTGATTTTCATTGCAAATAACCACGCAATCACCTACACCAGATGGTAATCGATGCAGTGTATCCTGCAGCATGGTTTTGTCAGACGTTAATTTTAAAAACTGTTTTGGCAGCGCCGCTCTTGATTTTGGCCAAAGTCTACTGCCACTTCCGCCAGCTAATACCACTGGTTTTATCATCGATTTTCCTTAGTTTTGATAATGCAAAAAAGTATAGCAAACGCTTATGCAAAGCCTATGCTGTTTTTCTGTAATACTGATGTTAAACGACCTTGTTTTTATTATTAAGTGAAGAGTGCCAGTCTAAAAACTCTCTGAATTTTACCGGACGATTAATATGGTACCCTTGTCCCCATTGGCAGCCCCAATCGCGAAGTAACTCCATAGAGCCTTCATCTTCAATACCTTCTGCGACAACGTCTAAATTAAATTTATTTGCGAGTTCAATCACAGTCTTACAAATAGCTTGGTTTTGGTGATTCGAAGAAAGGTTTTGAACGAAACTTCTGTCTATCTTTATTAGGTCTACAGGTAATTGGGTCAGGTACGCGAGCGAACTATAGCCTGTCCCAAAATCATCTATCGCCAGTTTAAAACCGACATCCTTGAGTTTCTGAATCCTTTTTATCGCTTCGTCTGGCTGCTCCACAATGATACTTTCTGTTATTTCAAATGACAATGCCCGATGATCAATGAGGTTTTCAGTGAGCAAGTTAGTAACATATGGAATAAAGGTATCATCCATTAGGTCTTCTGGAGATATATTTACCGCTATGTTCAATAGCAATCCTTCCGACTTAAATAATGTTACGTCTCTTACAGCGCGACGTAATACCCAACGCGTCACAAGTCCAATGAAACCTGCCTGTTCCGCTATGCCAATAAACTCGTCTGGTGCGACAAAGCCAAGTTCAGCGTTATTCCACCTAATTAGCGCTTCAGCTTGACAGACGGTGTTTGACGCAAGGTGAATTTTAGGCTGATACACCAGAGTTAGCTCATCGGCATCTTCGAACAGTGCTTTTTTAAGGTTCGTAACGATCGAATGATGTCGTTTATATTTTTCCTCGACGTTATCGTCGTACTCAATTAGGCCTTGTCTTTGCAAACTTGCCTCGCCAAGCACAGTATTAAGACGTCTGTAGAGGTCTTCTGAATCCAAAATACGGTTATCACAATTGATATATCCCATGGTAAGGGAAAATGGAATGGTGATGTTTTGACATTCAAGTTTCTGTTCTAACGAGACTTTTATTAATTCGAGGCTTGTTTTTGACTTTATTGTCTCAGGGATCCATAGGATTTCACCACCTGACATTCGAGCGGCAATTCCTTTGAGGTTGCGCACCCGGTCGGCAAGTGTGGTTAAAATGACATCTCCACAATCATAACCAAACACATCATTAATTCCTCTGAACCCGAAAACATTGATGGCAACTGCTTGGAACTCTCTAACGTTGATGTATTCTGATTGGAGTATTGATTTAATGTGGGTTCTAGTGTTTAGGCCTGTTAGCGGATCAATGCGAGTAGATTCAATTATTTGCTGTTCTCGTTCCTTCATGTTTTGCAGCATCGAATTAAAGTCCTTTTCGACGCTCAATATTTCTACAAAAGCAGATTGGAGTTTTAGTGTTTGTGTATAATCGCCATTGGCTACTTTTCTTGAATAGCTTGAAAACTCCTCCAGTGGTCTTGAGATATTCTTCGCTATGAATTTGCCCCATAGTATCCCAGCAACTGCAGCGAACATAGCGAATAATAAAAGCGGTATTTGCATCTTTAAAAAAGCTGACTTTACACTATCGGAATTAATCGTGATGAAGGTAACGTGCGTTTCATCTGAATTGTTAAGTAAGGACGGAAAACGCTGGCTAAAATATGCTTGTGAACCGACGATCGCATCAAATTTCCAAAAGAAATTTGTTGATTCGCTGAGTAAAGTTGCTTCGACGTTTTCTTTGTTCATAAATGAGTCCGGTAGCGTACTCATCAATTCGTCATCTTTTCGTAGCGGTAAAATCGTTATGTCGGCCAGTGCCTTCATTTTAAGTTCAGTAAGAAACGTTCTGCCAGCGTTATAAGTTAATCCCAATATTTGCGTTTTATCATCGTCTACATACGGCAGATAAACGGTCAAAAAATTCTCATTATTAAGCGTTCGTAATTCGAGAAAGTTGCCGTTTGTTGTTGCTTCGTCGAGCTGATACTTGTAACCAATAGAAGGTGATTCTGCAGTATATCCTGCCTCAGTGCTATACAGTTTTACGCCGGTTGATGAGAATAATTCGATCGTAGTAACGTTAGTGCGCAGCATCAGATCTGAATGTAATTGTTCTATTTCTTCGTAATTGTTTGCTTTGATTGCATCAATGAGGCGTTGATTTTGGGACACTGAAATAGCATTCTGAAGGTAGCGCACTTTCACGCCATAGAGCTGCTCCAAAACCATATTGTATGAGAGGTTAAGCCTGTCGATGAGTTGGCTGCGGATGCTCTCGCTAGTATGATTCCAGACAAAAATAGACACAACGACAGTAATCGCTACAATCGCTGTTACAAGAAGCTGTGTAATCTTGCTTTGGAGTCTTTTACTTCCCATACATCTAAATTTTCGTCTTCGTTAAATTCTCCTGTCTGTGTTTGTATCGGTTACAGCGCATAAGTCTTTATGAATAGAGGCATATTTATGCGCTTCGTCAATTATTTTGAACCGCAAAAAGCAATGACATAAAAAAACCGGTAACAATTACCGGTTTTTGAACACGCTCTAGTCGAAAAGATTTAACTTTTTACCTAACTGACTGTTTAGGATGTAAGGTCTTGCCCAAAATATGTCTGTCTTCACTGATTACACTGCTTGCGTTACCGACAATAAACGGATCTGCACCTCGGACTAAATGGTTGTTTTTATTGGGATAGGGTAGGCTTGCTAAGAAGTGATGCATGCAGTTTAGTCGCGCGCGTTTTTTGTCATTGGATTTCACGACCATCCATGGAGCATCCGCCGTGTGAGTATAGAAAAACATGGCTTCTTTTGCTTCTGTTTAGTCATCCCATAACTGCATGGCTTGTTTGTCTATTGGGCTGAGTTTCCACTGTTTCAATGGATCTGTCTCACGTTTTAAAAACCGAGCTTGTTGCTCTTCGGGCGTTACTGAGAACCAGAATTTGAAAAGCTTGATACCGCTTCTTACCAACATTCTTTCCAAATCAGGTGTTTGGCGCATAAACTCAAGGTATTCAGATGGTTCGCAAAAGTCCATTACACGTTCAACGCCCGCACGGTTGTACCAAGAACGGTCGAACAACACGATCTCACCTTCTGTAGGTAAGTGTTTGATGTATCGCTGAAAATACCATTGTCCACGTTCAGTTTCACTGGGTTTTTCTAAAGCAACAACACGACATCCACGAGGGTTCATATGTTCCATAAATCGCTTTATTGTCCCTCCTTTGCCTGCTGCGTCTCGTCCTTCGAACAAAATTACAATTTTCTGCCCTGTCTCTTTGACCCAGCGCTGAACTTTAAGCAGCTCTACTTGTAAATCTTGTTTTTTCGTTTCATATGCTTTTCGAGAAATCTTTGTTTTGTAAGGATACTCCCCATTTTTAAATGATTCAGCTACAAACAAAGGATCTCTGCGGTTTTGCAGGTTGGCAGGCTCTTCAAGCGTGTCTTTGTTTAAATGTTTTGCATTATTCAGGCCGTTCACTTTAGGCTCGATTACCGTTTGTTCAGTCATTTTCAATTTATCCTCTGTGTGTTGAAACATAACTGTAATATATCAGGAGACTGACGCGGAATATGCACCACAAAACATGAGACGTTGACCTAGATCATGGGGTTGATAAAAACTGCCTATTTAGAACATGCTAAGCGGAAATACCAAGTTTAGTCCGCTTGGTTTTAAGGCCTTTTTACGCTGTAGATATCGATTAGCTGGCCTTCAGTAATTATTGAGCTGTTCTAGTGTAAATTTCTGATTTTCTTAGTTTTATTATTTTGATTTCAGCGCAAATCTACGTTAATACCGCGTGAATACGAGTAAATATGACGGTCAAAAGACGCGTTAATTTGCTAGTTTGATAAACGAAAATAATGGAATTTGAGGTGTGTATTCTTGTAATAAATGTGTGCGTCTCAAATATCGCTCGTTCATAATTGTGTTTATCGATAGAATTTTGATATCTCTATTTAACAGTTCATAGACAATTGACTTATCTTTTAATTAGGTCTCTTCGATTACATCAAGGTAACGGGCATCAATATCATTGTCAAAATAGGCCATTCCAAGTTTCAGAAGATAATCCATCCTATCAGCACGCATCAAATCAATTTGAGGGGTGTTGACATCATTTTCTGCGTAAATACTCGCAAGCCTTATCATGAAGTTTTCTCCCTCTTTGACCATTAACAAACTGGCTGCGCCTACATCAGGTTTAACTTTGCTATTGAGTTCATCAGGCAAGGTTACTGAAATTACAATTGGTTCTTCATTGCCTTCAATTCTCACACTGCGATTTCTAACGGTTTGCTCGGCCCAGTAAAAGGCGAGCTCTTTACACTGCGTTAAGAAAACAGGCTCTATCGTTTCTTCATACGTATTGCCAATGGTAGCCATGGTTTTTTTGGCGGCTTCCTTTATTGCCTTATCACCTGAGCGTTTTAAGCCATCCGTTTGTATAGAGTTTATAAGCGCAGATGATGTACCGTGATACCAAACATTACTCGTTTTGAAGCCATCTTCAGTTAACAGTGTATTTGCGTCTTTTAAAAATGCTGGGGTATTACTCATATTCAAAATCACCTAATCGATAATCAGCAATCAACATTGAAGATACTATTGTTTGTTGTTTAATTTCAATGTGTAATATTAAAACATTAAAAAACGAAAACAATAAAAAAGGCGACACTTGTAAAAAGAGGTCGCCTTTTATTTGAAGCTCTATTTTTTGCAGCTCAATGGCGCGGGCTTTGCGTAAACAGACCGCAGTCTAGAGCTGAGGGTTTAGCTTAGCTGAACTGGTTAGAAGTGTTCTTCGCACCGCCAGCTTTAAGCGCATTCTCACCCGCATAGTATTCTTTGTGGTCGTCACCGATGTCTGAACCCGACATGTTTTGGTGTTTAACACAAGCGATACCTTGACGGATTTCTTTACGCTGTACGCCTTCAACATAACCAAGCATTGCTTTATCGCCGAAGTACTCTTTTGCCAAGTTATCAACAGACAATGCAGTAGTGTGATAAGTTGGAAGCGTAATTAAGTGATGGAAAACGTTTGCTTCACGTGAACAATCCGCTTGGAATGTTTGTACACGAGCATCAGCAGCGTCAGATAACTCAGAATCGTCATACTCTGCTGACATTAGGTTGTCACGGTCGTAAGCAGACACATCTTTACCTTCTGCAGCCCATGCATCGTAAGTCTGTTGACGGAAATTAAGCGTCCAGTTGAAAGATGGAGAGTTGTTATAAACAAGTTTCGCATCAGGATGTACTTTACGTACTTCATCCATCATGTCTTTGATTTCGTGTACGGTAGGCACTGCAGTTTCAATCCAAAGAAGATCAGCACCTGCGTTGATTGCTTCGATACAGTCAAATACACAACGCTCATGACCAGTACCAGAACGGAATTGATACAAACCTGAAGGTAAACGCTTAGGACGAACTAGCTTACCGTTACGGCTGATTAGTACATCACCTTCAGCTGTGTCTTCTGGCGCGACTTCTTCAACATCTAAATATGAGTTGTAAACGTCACCTTGGTCGCCTGGCTCTTTAACGACTGCGATTTCTTTAGTCAGGCCAGCGCCTTCAGAGTCAGTACGCGCAACGATTAGACCGTCATCTACACCAAGCTCCAAGAATGCATATCGAAGAGCGCGTAGTTTAGCGTGGAAATCAGCGTGAGGAACAGTAACTTTGCCGTCTTGGTGACCACATTGCTTCTCATCAGCAACTTGGTTCTCGATTTGAAGACAACATGCACCCGCTTCAATCATTTGCTTAGCCATCAAGTATGTCGCTTCTGCGTTACCAAAACCGGCGTCGATATCTGCCACAATTGGTACAACGTGAGTTTCATGATTGTCGATTTGAGATTGGATGTCAGCTTCTTTTGCTGCGTCACCGGCTTCACGTGCTTTGTCTAGCTCACGGAATAAACCGCCTAATTCACGCGCATCTGCTTGACGTAAAAATGTATATAATTCTTTAACAAGACCAGCAACTGAAGTTTTTTCGTGCATTGATTGGTCAGGGAGAGGGCCAAATTCAGAACGCAATGCAGCAACCATCCAACCAGAGAGGTAAAGGTAACGACGTTCGGTAGAACCAAAGTGCTTTTTAATAGAGATGAGTTTCTGTTGACCAACAAAACCGTGCCAGCAACCAAGTGATTGTGTGTACTTAGTCTTGTCTTTATCAAACTCAGCCATGTCACGACGCATAATAGCAGCAGTGTACTTAGCGATGTCCAAGCCAGTTTTAAATTTGTTCTGTGCACGCATACGAGCAGCAGATTCTGGTTCGATAGCGTCCCATGGAGAACCATAAGTTTCTTTTAGCTCTGCTATCTGCTTAGTGTCTTCTTGATATTGTGACATTTGACTGTCCTCCATAATTCATTTAGAAAATTCACTTTAAAAATTCTTTCAAGAGTTATGACAAGCGTTAACTCGACGAGCTACAGGGTACGCAACCACAAAAAATAAATGAAATATATATCAATCATTCCTGCTATTCATTTAATGAATGTTGCGGTTGCGAAAATATACCTAGATTGACCCGTAGCCGCCGCAAAATCACCTAATTCAGGCGTATTAGTGCGTTCGCTCATAATCTTGAAGCGCAGATTTTATTCATAAACGTGATGCGCTCATATCATCTAATAGGCTTACTACGATAGAGTTATCAAGACTGTTGAAATGCACCGAGAGTGCGGCTACTCTGTTGTTATTAACTACTACTTTATGGTATTCAACTTGAAGTTATTAACGTCCCCATTAACATCACTTTGCTTTGCTTTTTTCATAATGCAAATAAGCACGGATTCGCTTGCGAGTTCTTTCACTGAATTGGAACTGCTGGATGACGCGAATAAGCCCAAGAGCCTTCTTGCTAAAGCAGGTCAACAAGTACCCGTTGCAAAGGCGATACCCTTTGATTTATCAAATTTACAAGTCGAAGATTCAAAAAGGGAACGCAGCGGCATGCCGCTGCGATTCGCCGTTCCTTTCGGTAATACAGACAAACTCAAAGGTATGGGCGCCTGGACTAAAACAGGAGACGTCTGGGTTTGGCGAGTGTCATTGTCTGCGCAAGACGCTGTTTCGTTAAATATTGGGTTTAAAAATCTGTTTATGCCAAAGGGGGCCAAGTTATTTGTTTATAACGACGATTTGAGCACCGTCTTAGGACCTTACACGCACAAAGACAATAAAAATCACAAGCAATTATGGACTCCGGTAATAGAATCTAAACAATTAACCATAGAATTTAATGTGCCGGCCGACGTAAAACATTTGCTGAAATTTGATTTTGCACAAGTTAGTCAGGGCTATAGAAGCATCGAAAAGGGCGAACTAAATAAATCTGGCGCTTGCAATAATGACGTCGTGTGTTCTGAAGCAGATGCTTGGCGTGATCAGATACGTTCGGTCGCACGTTACACACTCAGCGGCAGCTTTCTATGCACCGGTACTTTGATTAATAATGTGTCGCAGGACAGACGTCCATATTTTTTAACTGCGGATCACTGCGGTGTCAATCAAAACACAGCTAGCACCATGGTTGTTTATTGGAATTACGAAACATCTACGTGCCAAGGGACACCAGACGGAAGCCTCGCGCAGTTTCAAAGTGGCGCTGCTTACCGAGCAGGGTATACGCCAGCCGATTCAGCATTAGTGATTTTAGACTCAATACCTGACGCATCTTTTAATGTGCATTGGTCGGGCTGGGATAACAGTCCTGCTGCCCCTGACTCTGCCGTTGCTATTCACCACCCAGCAGGTGATGAAAAACGGATTAGCTTCGAAAATGATCCGCTTACTATTACAAATTATACCTTAGATGCGGTAGACCCAAATGGTACACATTTAAGAGTAGGCGCTTGGGATGACGGCACAACTGAGCCAGGCTCTTCCGGTTCTGGTATTTGGAACGCTAATGGCCACTTAGTTGGCACGTTAGAGGGTGGCCGCGCCTCTTGTTCAGCACCCAATGAACCTGACTGGTATGGAAGATTCCATATTCAATGGGACGGAAACAGCACGCCACAGACAGAGTTAAAGCAATGGCTAGATCCTGATGATACTAATACTACAACAGTGAATGGGGTCGACGGATGTAGCGCACCGACTGTGTCGATAACAACTGCACCTGCAACCGCGCAACTCAATCAGTCACTGAGCTTTGCCGCGAATGTTGACGGTAGTGCAGGCCCTTATGCTCTTGAATGGGACTTTAATGACGATGGTTTGGTCGATTCAACAGAAATGAACCCAACTTTCTCTTATGAATTTTTTCATCAAGGCAATATTCGTTTAACGGCTGTAGGAGCTGACAACTGCGCCGGTGTTGATACATCGGGGATAAATGTCAATAACGGTGGAGTTGAGGTTTTTCCAGTGAATGCACAATTACCAGCAGGATGGAGTGCACCGGCGGGTGCCAC
>DDLV01000118.1 GCA_002340325.1 Glaciecola sp. UBA2563
AAAAGTTGGTGCACCTGTGTAAGGCCGTATTTTAGGTACATACGTAGGGTCTTTTTCAAGACGAGCCGCATTTCGCTCTTCCTGTCGCTGATAGAAAGCTTCCGCTTTGTCTTTTTGAGCTTGGTGCTCATCCCATAGCGTAGAGGCCTGCTCCACGACTTCGCTAGGGCCAGGGAATTGGCCTAGCGACGTATCGATATTTTTGGCGAGCATACTCCAAATGAGTATAAAGCACATGAAACCTAACACGGGTAGGACAACACCGTAAGTCAGCGCCTGTGTAGTATTGCCAGATAGCTTTTTCTTAATGCTTAGCCATGGTGAATTAATACTTGTTGTACTCATTGAAGTAACTCCCCAGTATCTCTATTTTAAAGTTCGCTGTCTGCTTTGAGGCCGATATTAAAGGCTTCCAGATATGCAGTAGGCTGAGTACCATCAAATGTTACATTGTCAATAAACTCAGTTTGCGGTGGTTTGAAGCCAGTTTCTGTCTCAAAATCAGGGAAATCAGAAGCAGCAGCTTTTCCTTCAGCAATTAAGTCTTTCGCAGCAACAGCATAGATGTCAGGACGATACACTTTCTTCGCAGTTTCCATGTACCAATCATCTTCTTTATGGTCAGCAATTTGTCCCCAACGACGCATTTGCGTTAGATACCAGATTGCATCGCTGTAGAACGGATAAGTTGCGTTGTATCTGAAAAATACATTAAAGTCTGGAATTTCACGCTTATCGCCTTTTTCGAACTCAAAAGTACCCGTCATGCTATTTGCAATAACTTCAGCATCAGCACCCACATACTGTGGTTTAGCAAGAATTTTTACTGCTTCTTCACGGTTAGCATTGTTATTTTCGTCTAACCACATCGCTGCGCGGATCATCGCTTTAACAACACGGATGTGTGTATTTGGATTTTTCTCAGCCCATTCGTTGCTCACGCCGAAAACTTTCTCTGGGTTGTTTTTCCAGATTTGGTAGTCAGTAATAACCGGAACACCAATGCCTTTGAAAACTGCTTGCTGGTTCCAAGGTTCACCTACGCAGTAACCATAGATAGTGCCCGCTTCCATCGTTGCTGGCATTTGCGGGGGAGGTGTCACAGATAACAACGCATCAGCTTGTATTTGACCACTGGTATCACCTTTATGTGGTGCATAGTAACCAGGGTGAATACCACCGGCCGCTAACCAGTAGCGAAGCTCATAGTTGTGCGTTGATACTGGGAAAACCATTCCCATGTTAAACGGCTTACCTTCCGCTTGAAATTTTTCAACGACAGGCTTTAGTGAATCTGCTTTGATTGGGTGGATTGGTTTGCCCGCTTCGTCATGAGGAATGTTTTCTTTCATCTGGCTCCAAATATCATTGGAGACTGTGATGCCGTTACCATTCAAATCCATGCTAAACGCAGTGATGATGTGTGCTTGAGTACCAAAACCGATAGTCGCACCAAGCGGCTGACCAGCAAGCATGTGCGCGCCATCTAGCTGACCATCGATGACTCTGTCGAGAAGAACTTTCCAGTTTGCCTGCGCTTCTAGCGTGACATACAGTCCCTCATCTTCAAAATAACCATTTTCATAAGCAACTGCTAATGGTGCCATGTCGGTCAATTTGATAAAACCGAACTTGAGTTCTTCTTTTTCAGGCCAACCGGTCTCACGCGCTTGCGTGGACGTGGAAAAAACCGCGCCTGCAACAGCGATCACTGCCGCCGTTTTGATAAATTTTCGCAATCCTGACATCAACATTTATACTCTCCTCGTGTGTTGCATAAAACGAAAACCTTTTACCAAAAAAGCCCATCACATCATAAAGACATGAGGGCTTCTTTGCCGATGAATAACGGGTGCTTCATTGCATCCAAAATCTATAAAGTAACTTAGTGAGATACTTGCCGTTGGTGCAGCGCTTATCATCGTGAATTTTATCTTGTTGACAACTTCAATGATAAAACAATGTTAACCGCGATCCTTGGAAGCTCTTACTGCTTGTCCTTTTGTAAATAGAGTATTGCATCGACTGTGCCAAAGTACTTTTGTTATATATTTCAATAACTTGCATTATTTTTGCGTGCAGTCTTTTTTTCCTAATGCTATGCGATGGTGCAATGTGTGCACCCAAATGGTTTGCACTAAATTGGACTTTTTAGGGTATGTTGTTTATTTGTTAATTTTGAGAGCGTGGCCGCGCAACATTAGAAGCAAAAATAGCGGGTTATTCCAAGCTTGTGTGATACAGGTGTTGGGCATTTTTCGAAACGCAAAGAGTCAGCTCATCGCAAGTAAAGATTCTTTAGTCCAAATCCAATGCAATTTTAGAAATCAAATCGCTGCGATAAATATGGCTTAAATATTGTTCAGACGGTAGCGCCTCGATGTAGTGCTGTGAATACATGTAGGTTGCAAAGGTATGCGCATCTACCACATTTGGTATATTGAGTTTGTTGTTGCGGTTACCAAAAATATTATAATTTGGTAAATCACGCGATGTTGCGCCAAGCTGAGTTAAACAGATCCCCATTAGGGAGGGACAAACAGCGTCTAAAGGTGCGTTGAGGTAGTCAGATGAGGCCAGTACGACACTTGCATCGAATCGATGCGCAGGTGTATCGAGCCAATCGCATGCTTCTAATAGTGCATTAATAAGTCTCTGAAACACATCTGGTTGTGATGAATATGTATCATAGTGGATCCCTAGAACTTTTTCGGCAGCGTCGCCCCAAATATCGCATGACGTCGCTACTGTAACACCGGTTCCTTGACGCACAGCTTGTGCATTCCACGGACCACCCACACAATAGCCATCGATAATGTGGTTATTGAGATTGAAATGCATATCCCGTGGTGGAAGCACGTGGAAATCAATATCGTGATGGTTTATACCGCCGCGTTTCAACCAGTCTAACAGTTGATAATAATGGCAAGAAAATGGGAATACATGGGCGAGGCGAAGTTTGTCCTTGTTTTGGCTCTGTCTCCGACTAATCACGTTGTTCAATAGACTAGCATCAAGTGGAAGCGATACTTCATCTAATTCGTTACATATTTTTATCTCGTCTAACAAAGTAGTCGAGAGCGTGATTGCGTTGCCATTTAAGCTTAGTACCAGCGGTGTAAAGATATCAGTTGAATCGCAGCCAAGCCCTAAACTGCTAGCAAGCGGCATTGGCGCTAACATGTGTGCAGCGTGGATATCTCCCATATGCAATCTATCGCGAAGTGTCGACCATGAATTTTGCCTAACCAAATGGACATCAAGATCGAAATTACTATAGATCCCAAGCTCTTTAGCCATGATGATTGGCGCGGCATCATTGAGTCCAAGGTAGCCAATTTTGAGCTTATCAGCCATTGTTACCACCTGCTGACTGTTGCTTCCAAAATACTACCAGTGACTTTGCCAGATTTTCTATGGTTTGATTACTATCCATAGCCATTTTTCTGAGCATCGCATATGCATCTGGTTCTGTCAGATTTTGTTGTTGCATTAGATGCAGTTTTGCTTTTGAAATTACGTCCTGCTTTTCTAATGCTTGTTTGGTTGAATTTAATTCTTCGCGAAGCGCTTGCGTTTGACCAAAACTCGCCACGGCAGCATCTAGAATTGGTCTTATTTTGTTCGAATCGGTGTGCCCGGCTACATAGGCGGTAACGCCCGCTCGCACGCTGGAATCAATGGTGTTGGTGTCATGATTATCTGAGAACATCACCACCGGTTTAGGGTTAAATCTCGAAACAGTGCTCAAGCTCGATAAAATGTCACGGCTTGGTGATTCCACGTCAATAATCACAAGGTCTGGTTGTAGTTTATCGACTAACTTTACCAAACCTATCCGTGGGGCAGAACTATGGACGATGTCGTAACGCGACTTGTCTAGCGCATTCTGTAAAGCCAGCACGCGCTGTTGATTATCGTCTATCAATAACACCGTTATTTTTGTCGTAGCGCCATCCTGCTGCATTAGCGTTTAAACGTCTGAAGAATTGATCACTTTTGATCGCATGCAAAATCTCAACCAAATAATTTTATCTATTTAAATCAATATCTTGTAGATTATTCAAAACAATTTCAAGCGTATTACTGCACCGCTGAAGTGCAAATTCATCATTTTGAAACATCTTTCACCATTTAGATATTTTTCTACGTTGAATAAAGCAGGCAGATATGAACAGATATACTATTGATTAACGATTTAGAAGCACTATATCCAAACTTTATTTCGGTCAGCCCACAAGCGCCTAGCCTTTGATATCGCGCATTTTACATCAAGCCCTTGCACTTGAATCAGAAACAGAGCAAGTGTTGCAATTGTTGCTGCTTCACCGTAAACATCTTGCATATCACCCTCCCAGACTTGCTTAACAATGTCGGGATCAAGTGCTTTTGGTTTCATTTGCCAGTTTTCGAGTTGCATCGGTAATATCTTCTCAACATACAAACCATCATCCAATTGATGGACAGCAACATCTCGCTCTGGATTAGGCTCAGCCTCGCCAGCATCCCCTCTAATACAAATGACGTTTTCTTGTAGAAGTTCAGCGACTTTGATGTGTTTATCTTCGAAAGCTTTGTGATAAATACCATGCAAGGAATATTTTGCAGACATTGGATTGAGCATCCGCGCCAGCGTGTTTGCACACGAACGCAAACCAAATAATTTACGCAGATTAATTAAATAGTGCAATTTGGGGTTAATCGCAGAGAGAGGCGCATAGGCAAACCCTCTTGATGTGAGCTCCCGATCAATGTCGTTTGTATCATTTGCATGCCGCCAACCAAAATGCTCCCATACTTGCTGCATGTACAAGCGTGAGGAATTATCTTCAACATGTCCGTGTAACAAAATTTTATATCCATTTTGCGCTAGCACTTTTACGGCTAATAATGACCACGGCAAATGGCGACGCTTTCCCGCATAACAGCCAATATCTAGGTCAATAGAACAATTGAGTTGTCCTTTTATGATGGTATATTGCCGGCATGCAAGTAAAAATCCGGCGAGCTCTTCGGCGGATTCTTCCCGCATTCGCAGCAGCATCAAAAACGCCCCAAGCTGTTCCGGCGTTGCTTGATTATCCAATACCATGGACATTGCGTCGTAGGCTTGTTGTTGCGTAAGAAACTTACCTGCGGTCTTTCCTCTTCCAATCAACTGTACATATTGACTGAAATTATTAGCCATCTATACACTCAGAAGTAGTGTTGAGTCGAAGCATCTCTAGGTTGACGTTCTGGCGATGCTTTACTACTTCACCTATCACAATCAAGGCTGGGCCTTGTATATTATTTAGGGTTAGCACGCTTGCTTCTTGCAGATTACCCGACCAAACCTGTTGACCTTTTAAGGTGCCCTGTTCGATAACTGCAATTGGCATATCTGCAACCATTCCTGCGGCTATCAGTCGGTTTGCTATTAGATTAATTCGCGTCAGCCCCATGTAAAAGACTAGCGTTTGATTATCTTGTACCAGATCCTCCCATTCAGGTTCGTCTTCTTGGTTTTTGTGGTGTGCGGTAATAAATTTGACCGATTGCGCTACATCTCGCATCGTCAGTGGTATGCCAGAATACGCGGCACAACCACTTGCTGCCGTCACGCCTGGAATTACACAAAAAGGAATGCCGTTGTTTGTCAGTATTTCGGTTTCTTCGGATAGTCTTCCAAAAATACTTGGATCGCCGCCCTTCAATCGCCCTACAACGTTATATTTCTTAGCATACTCAACGAGTAATCGGTCAATATCCGCTTGTGTGACACTATGTCGGCCGCATTTTTTTCCAACAAATACAATCTTACAGTCTTTATTGCATGACTGGTAAATTTCTGGATTCACCAGCCAATCAACCAATAAAACATCTGCGTTCTCGATAACTCGCTGAGCCTTAACTGTTATGAGATCAGGGTCTCCACAACCACCGCCCATCAAATAAACCCCGTGCGCAAGTAACACTTTAGTGTTTTCTGCGGGCGTTTCTGACGAATTGAACCTGTTTAACAATCCAAGCCGTTGGAAAAAATGATGAATGGCAAAAGTGCTCACAATAACCTCTTAAATTTCAATTTCTACGGATTTGCAGCCGTGCTTGTCTAGCAAACCCGAAATAACAGACCGGCAAGAGCCGCAATTTGTTCCACACTTAAGTTTTTCGCCTAGTTCGTCGACGGATTGCGCGCCCTTTTCAATTGACTCTACAATCTGTTTTTCATGCACTTGATGGCAAACGCAGACAAGCGGGCCAAGCAGATACGCGGGATCTGGTGTAGCGTGGAGTAACGCTCGTATGCTGTCAGGCGGCAGTTTATCTTGATTAAAGAGTTGAGCCACCCAATCGCTTGGGATCGTGATGGGTTGTGTGTCGATAAATGCAACAAACGCAAGCTTGTTATCTAACAAACAAATCAGCTGCACTCGACTACCCTTTTGCATTGCCAACCATTCACCGTCTTGAAAAAGACACGTTTGTGCCCACGTTATCGGATCTTTTACTTCTTCAATGCTTTCAAATGCATAATTCACGCATCCATCGAGTTGGCGCTTAACCCAATAATCCGTATTCAGTTGTACATCACTAATAGCGTAAATTTCACCGTATTGTGCGACATTAACCGGCTCTACATTGACGATAGTATGCTTACTTTCCGGCTGACCTGACAGTGGATCAAACACAGATTCAAACAAAACATTTGCCGTTGACGCGGACGAGAAAGTGTTATTCCAATGAATAGGCACAAAACATTGTTCCTCTTCAACGGACTTATTTATTAGTGCGTGCGCGATATACTCGCCCTGATGATTGCTGGCTTTTACCAGCTGCTTGTTTCGAATGTTGTGCTTTTTCGCCAGTGACGGGTGTAATTGGATAAATGGCTTATCGATATGCGCGAAGAGCTTCTGGGTCAAGCCTGAGCGCGTCATAGTGTGCCACTGATCCCGTATTCGACCAGAATTCATGCGAATAGGGTACTGTTTAGTTGGGATAGCTTGTGGTGGAATTGGGTCTACAGCCTTAAACTTTGCGCGCCCATTATCTGTACTAAACTTACGATTTTCAAACGGCGGCACACTTACCCATTCGCCATCTCTTCGTGCAAGCGGCCATTGTATCGGTTGCAAATTATCATATTCGGATTTACTCAGGCCACTGAGTGCATCTAAGTCTAACTGTCGTTTGTTTTTGTTGGCTATTGCTGTAAGTTGAGTGTATTCGTTAAACACTTCATGTGCAGATGAAAAGCTAAATCCGTCAAATCCCATCTTTTCAGCAACAGCACACATAATTTGCCAATCGTGCTTTGCTTCTTTATAAGCTGGTTTAAAAGGCCGCTGCCTTGAAATACAACGTTCAGAGTTGGTAACTGTTCCGTCTCGCTCACTCCAGCCTGTAGCAGGTAGTTTTACATCAGCGTATGCAAGCGTATCGTTAGCTGAAATGCAATCTGAAACGATAACCAGCTCACATTTACTTAATGCTTCTCTTATTTTTTTGCTTTGAGGAAGGCTAACAGCAGGGTTAGTCGCCATTATCCAAATTGCTTTTATACGGCCGTTAGCAACATCATCGAACATATCCACGGCTTTCTTGCCTGATTTTGTTGCGATAGTAGGCGATTGCCAATAATGCTGAACGATTTGTCGATGCTCGGAGTTTTCAATATCAAGATGCGCAGTAAGTTGGTTTGCCAACCCGCCGACTTCTCTTCCGCCCATTGCGTTCGGTTGTCCCGTTATAGAGAACGGTCCTGAGCCAGGCTCGAGTATTTTCCCACTGGCCAGATGCGCATTGATTATTGCGCGGCATTTATCAACGCCACTTGACGATTGATTAATACCCATGGAATAAAAAGTAATTGCGGATTTTGCATTGGCAAATCCCGCATAAAATTCCAAGACTAGCGCTTCGGGCAGCGCACAATATTCAGCAACTGTAGCCACCGTCCATTTCTCTGCCTCTAGTAAGGCTATTTCAAATCCGTCGGTATGTGAGTCGATAAAAGGTTTATCGAGAAAGTCGTGTTGATTCAGATAGTGTAGAAGTCCATTAAACAAAGCTGCATCAGAACCCGGTGCAAGTGGTATATGCACATCAGCCTGGTCTGCAGTATCTGACCGGCGCGGATCTATCACCACGATCTTCATTTTAGGGTATTTGCGTTTTGCTTCTTGCATACGCTGAAACAACACAGGGTGCGTCCAAGCCGCGTTGGAACCGACTAGCACCATGTATTCTGTGCAATCCAAATCGCTGTAATCGCATGGCACCACATCTTCGCCAAACGCTCCATTGTATGCCGCAACTGCAGAAGACATACATAAACGACTATTCGTATCAATGTTAGCGCTGCCAATGTAACCTTTCATCAACTTATTGGCGACATAGTAGTCTTCTGTCAGGAGTTGCCCTGAGACATAAAATGCCACAGCATCAGAGCCGTGTTCTGCAATGATACCTTTTAGCTTGTCTGCAATATGTGATGTTGCTTCATCCCAAGTGACGGGTATGGCATTGACTTCGGGTCTTGCAAGCCGGCCAGTCAGGTCAAGCGTATCAAGAAGATGCGTTCCTTTAATACAAAGTTTACCGCTGTTGGCAGGGTGTTCTTTTAAGCCTGAGAGTGTCGTCTCAGTACCTTGAGTAATTGAGATCCCGCACCCAACACCACAATACGCACACGTCGTGTTTGTGGTATTCACATTGGTATCGGAATTTTCAGTCATTACTTTGCTCATCGCTGATAAATTAAACTCAAATTCTATTAAGACAGTACCTGCACTTCACCATGCACGACTCTAATCTCATAAACCGGCACGCTGAGACTCTCGTCTTCTACACACACGCCGGTTTCAAGGCTGTAGTGGTCTTTATATAGGGGAGACGCAACAACCAATTCATCAGCGATGCTGCCTATGATGCCGCGATATAGGACATTTGCTTTTCCTTTGGGATCATAATTGCCGATTGCTTTTATATTTTGAATATCTTCTCCAATACAGAAAATAGCAATCTGTTCACCATTGTGCAGCGCACATACGCCGGAGTTAGTAATAAGGTCATCCGTCCTACAAATCGTTGTCCAATCTTGTTCTAGCATTTGCATTTTATCACTCCACTTCCACAATTTTGATTTTGTCAGCAGGTTTAATCTGCTCTCTTTCGCGCACAAATGTGATGTTGCTGTCTTTTTCATCACTGTTTACAAATTGGCGGAAACGCTTAAGAGCAACTGGGTTTTCGATAGTCGTTTTCCATTCACATTGATAAGTACCAACGACTGTTTCCATTTGTCTCTCAAGTTCGTCACACAACCCTAAATGATCATCAATAACGACTTTTTGTAGATATTCCAAGCCACCCTCCATGTTGTCCATCCAAACAGATGTGCGCTGAAGTCGGTCAGCTGTTTTCACATAAAACATAAGTATGCGGTCGATATACTTTATCAAGGTGACGTCGTCTAAATCGGTTGCAAACAAGTCAGCGTGTCGAGGTTTCATCCCTCCGTTACCGCAAACATAAAGGTTCCAGCCATTTTCCGTTGCGATAACGCCTATGTCTTTACTTTGTGCCTCGGCACATTCTCTTGTACAACCTGAAACTGCGAATTTCAGCTTGTGCGGTGAGCGCAGACCCTTGTAACGATTTTCAATATCAATGGCTTGTCCAACGCTGTCTTGAACGCCATAGCGACACCAAGTGCTACCTACGCACGATTTGACTGTTCTCACAGACTTCCCGTATGCATGCCCCGTTTCAAAGCCTGCAGATACGAGCTCTTCCCAAATCAATGGTAATTGTTCGACGCGAGCACCAAATAAATCAATGCGCTGTCCACCTGTAATTTTGGTGTACAAGTCATATTTTTTCGCCACTTCACCAAGCACAATCAGCTTATCTGGCGTTATTTCGCCAGCTGCAATTCGAGGTACTATCGAATAGGTGCCGTCTTTTTGCATATTGGCCAAATAGGTATCGTTTGTGTCTTGTAGACTCACATGCTCATTTTTGAGCACGTATTCATTGTACACAGACGCTAGTATTGAAGCGGCCGCTGGTTTACATACATCACAGCCAAGGCCTTTTCCGTGTTTTTTAAGCAGCGTATCAAAATCACGGATGTCATTGATTTTTATCAGGTCAAATAATTCTTGGCGGCTGTATTCAAAGTGTTCACAAATATGATTGTTTACTTCAACGCCGCGTTCACTGAGTGTTTTGTCTACCACGTTTTTAAGTAAAGCAGTACATCCACCACAGCCCGTACTTGCCTTTGTGCAAGATTTAACGTCAGCAAACGTTTGATTGCCGTCATCTATGCTCTGCACGATGTCTGCTTTTGTGACGTTGTGACATGAACAAATCGTTGCAGTATCTGGCAATGCATCGACACCTAATAACGGCTTGTCTGACAACGAAGGAAGGATTAATGATTCAGGTGTTTCAGGTAAATCAATGCCATTTAGCATGTATTGCAACAACGTGTCATAGTCACTAGTGTCACCGACCAACACTGCACCTAACAGTTTATTCTGAGCTTCATCGATGACGATTTTCTTGTAAACGCCAGAAAGCTGGTTTTCATACACGAATGACAACGCACCGGCTGATTTACCATGCGCATCACCGATTGAGCCAACATCCACTCCCATCAGTTTTAATTTGGTGCTCATGTCTGCACCAGTGAAGCTTTCATCTGTGTTGCTATCCATCACATGGTTGGCGACGACTTTCGCCATCGTATAACCAGGTGCGACAAGTCCAAAGATGAAATTATTCCAAAGCGCGCACTCACCGATAGCATATATGTTGTCATCAGACGTTTGACACTGATTATTAATTACAATGCCCCCACGCGGTCCCATGTCAAGGTCCGCTAGTTTGGCAAGACTATCGTGCGGTCGAATGCCGGCAGAGAACAATATCATATCGGTTTCAAGATGCTCACCATCTTTAAAATTCATTCGAAATCGCGACGTTTCACCTGCAACAATTTCAGTTGTCGCTTTGCCCGTATGAACATGCACACCAAGTGACTCAATTTTGTGACGCAATACTCTTCCGCCTGCCGAGTCTAACTGCACTCCCATTAATTGTGGGGCAAACTCAACCACATGCGTTTCTAAACCAGCTTGTTTTAGCGCATTTGCTGCCTCTAGACCTAACAGGCCGCCACCTACAACTACACCAATTTTGCTGCATTTTGACGAGGCTTCAATGTCATTTAAGTCTTCGATTGTGCGATAGACTAAACAGTGGTCTTGATCGTTACCAGGAATGGGAGGCACAAATGGGTAGGAACCGGTGGCTAACACGAGCTTATCGTATTCAAATGTACGACCGTCTTGCGTTTTTACGTTTTTAGCATCTCGGTCAATCGCTGACACCATTGCTTCAGTGTAAAACTCAATGCCGTTTTCGACGTAATAATCTGTGGTCGTTAACGCAAGGTCTTCGGCTGTCTTTCCAGTGAAAAATTCTGACAAATGAACACGGTCATATGCCAACCTTGGTTCTCCGGATAATACCGTAACCTGATAATCTGCGTTTGCAGCTTTTATCATCTGGTCGACAAAGTGGTGACCAACCATTCCATTGCCAACGACAACGATGCGTTGTTTTTGCGTGTTTTCCTTTGCTTGCATGCTGAAACCCTATTGCTGGTCGTCAAAGACTAAATTTTCATATCTTTAACAATTTATTTTCATTTAAACCTTCTATTTACACCCTATAGCATTCATGGTGCCAACAATTATAATTGTTTTAATTCAACTACTTATGAATCCATTAAACAATTTTTTTAAGGTGCTAGCACCAACGTAGTTATATGTTGCACCAAAATGAACAGTTTGGCTTTGAAGTGTGCAGCTGAGTTTTAATGATTTTGTAAATAGGATTTGCGTTGTTCTTCCGTTAGTAGGAGACGGTATTTTTCTAATAATTCAAAGTTGTTAGTATTTTGCTTTTGAATAAGCAATGCTACATGTAATTGCTTCTGCAATTTTTGATAGTTCGTAACGTATTCACTTTTAGTTGGTTCAGCTGATAAATAGCTTATGTTCTCTTCAGCTTCCTGTCCCGTTGCCGAACTTTTGTGCATTTCTATCGCTGCCATTAGTGCTTGGTGAGATTTACCCGACTGTTTTTGAATATCTAAGAGTGCCTCTCGCAGTTGATTGGGTGTCCGTTCCAATTGAACTTGGCTGCTCTTAAGTGTATCAATACTCGCTGGAGCAGGCATAACGTCCTGGACACTTGTTGGCGCTTCACGCGACATTTTCTTAACCCGATTGTCGGCGCCAAGATCGGCGCTATTATAAGCATTAGCTTCATCAGCTCTTTCTATTCTTTGCGCGGCTAATTCTTGTGCGGCTAAAACGGGTTCCTGTAGTGTTTGAGTTTCTTCGCTATCGCGGTAATCTGCTGAAATTTCAACAGAGGACTCTGCCGATGCAAATTCTGCTGTTGCAGAACTAACAGAACTTGGTGCCGAAGAACGCACATCTGCAACCGGTTCCACGTCCTGTCGTTGTTCAAGTGAAAAGTAAAACAATGCAACTACCATCAACGATGCAGCTATTGAGGAAGGGAAAAACCATGTTTTTCGCTTAATACTCTTTTCTTTAATATCGCTATTAGGTTTAGAGGTGTCGTTGCTGTTGAGATGCGAATCTGCGGTGCGTTTGGCCATTTGCAAAATGGCGGTATCAACGCTCTGCGGAGGTTGTTCTGATGAGACGGATTGATAGAGTGCCGAGATGTCACCATCATCATTCAATGAAGTGACATTGCCATTCCCACCACTCTTTTTATCACTCATGCGCCCTGCTCCAAATCGCTGGCACCATCATCAATCTCCAATTTGACTTGCAAACATTGCCGTAAATTTTTGTATGCGCTGCGCAACCGGCTCTTAGTCGCCTCTACACCAGCATTCACAATTTTGGATATTTCAGGCGCAGTTAGACCACTTTCTTCTTTTAATAGGAAACAGTCTTTTTGATGCAACGGCAGCTGATTTATGCAGTGCTCTATTGCTTTTTTTTTATTTTCAGTGCTCAAAAGCATGTTTGGTGTGTGAATACTGCTTACCGACGCTGTTTGTTCTGTCGATGCTTCAGTATCGATAGCTTTTTCGACAACGCGCATGTGCCGCACTTCATCAATCAAGTTATTTCTTGCTATAGCGTATAGCCAAGTAGTAAAGGATGACGTGTGATTAAATGTGTCGATGCGATTGACAACTTTTGCCCATATTTCTTGAAACACGTCATCGACTTTTGATGGATCATTCAGCTGTCTTTTAACATAACGATAAACGCCGCCTTTGTGACGTTTGTAAAGCGTCACAAAGGCAGAATAATCACCTGATATATAGGCTTTTATCAAAATATTATCGTCCACCCATTATCCTTTAATTGTTGGATGCTGTTGGTGAAAAGTCCAAGCTGCTTGCATTTCGTGCCAACTGAATAAATTCGCTACGATAACCAAACGCGTCGTCCCCTTTATTGTTGTTGGCCGTTTTTATCACCCAATCATAACTAATTTCGCTGGTATATCTACTGTCTTTTACAAGTTGAGCAAAGGCAGCTACCGCTGTCGCAAATTGAAAATCAGATGATTGTTTTTGGAAGTCAATAATATCAGTTTTGTTGATGATGTTTTCAATGAGTAGACTACTTTCGCCTTGAGGTTGTTTGTAGCGCAACTTTACATGCGCCAACTCTTCGGAAATGTCTTTGGATGTTTTCAACGATTGCTCTCGTCCCCCACCTTCTTGTCCGCTATCCTGCAGATCATCATTTCGTAGATAATCATATCGCAAATCATCATTAAACTTTTCTTTGCTATCAACTAATGTCACTTCATATAGTGCTGTCACGGAATGCCCAGCGCCGATATCGCCAGCATCTACCTTATCGTTGTTGAAATCTTCACTGTTTAACACTCGATTTTCATAACCAATGAGCCTATATTCAGCAACTTGATTAGGGTTGAACTCAATCTGTACTTTTACGTCTTTAGCAATAATTTGCATTGTTGACGACATCTCATCCACGAGCACTTTTCTGGCTTCATTAATCGTATCGATATATGCATAATTGCCATTCCCTGCATCTGCCAATTGTTCCATTAAATGGTCATTGTAATTGCCAGTACCAAAACCAAGTGTCGTCAACGCAATTCCTTTTTTACGTTTTTTTTCAATAAGTCCAATAAGGGCATCGTGGTCAACCATGCCAACGTTGAAGTCACCATCTGTTGCAAGCACGACCCGGTTAACACCATCTTCTACAAACGCTTGCTCTGCCATTTGATAAGCTAGCTCAATGCCTGATGCACCATTAGTTGAACCGCCTGCGCTTAATTGTTCCAGTGCTGCCGTAATTTTTGCAGTGTTGTTCCCCGTTGTTGGCTCAAGCACAACGCCTGATGCACCAGCATAAATGACAATGGACACCTTATCACTTGAGCTTAATTGTTGACTTAACATCACCAGCGACCGTTTTAGTAATGGGAGTTTATTTGACTGATTCATCGAGCCTGATACATCAACTAAGAAAACAAGATTTTTGTCTTTTTCGACAAGATCATATTCATAGCCTTGCAGGCCGATTCTGATCAGATGTCTTTCATTATTCCACGGTGATGTTGCAACATCAGTGCTTATACTAAACGGATGTTCAAGTTCAGAGGGACGCTCGTATTGGTAGTCAAAATAATTAATAAACTCTTCTACTCTAATGGCGTCTTTAGGCGGCATATACCCTTGATTGAGCATTCGTCTGGCGTTGGTGTAACTGCCAGTGTCGACATCTACAGAGAAGGTTGATACTGGAAACTGTGAGACTAATTTGACACTATTTTCATCTAGCCCCTGATAATTCTCAGTATTCTGATGATGGTGAAAGTGATTTTCCAGTTCATACATTTCTCGATTATGTGAAAGATGCGACACTGGTGGCGGCGCTGCGTGATCTGTTTGTGTGATTGCCATTTGTCTGCTCGCCTGCCCCATTAACTTAGCATTATCATCGTGTATAACCATTAATTCAGCGACAGCAGGCTGTATAGTTTGGTCAGCCGTAACTGTTTCATGCGATTCATTGAGTTGTGCAGGTTCTGCCTTCGCTGGTTGACCTTCATTGTTTTTTGATTGTGATGTCTTATCGCCTGAATTCTGCGCGCATGAAAACGTGAGAGCGGTTGCCAGAGCGATAGCGCTCAATGCAAAATAAGGAGACCCTTTCTTATCTCGTAATTGTGTGACTTCTTGAGTGAATCGCTGCGTGGTTAATTTCATAATAAAAACCCTTAATTATTTAATCTTCACCTCTATTGACGAAGCAAAAATGCAAAAGGGTTTTTTATTTTTGATTTTTCGAGATTATGCTAGTGAGAGCTGCTTTCGCAGGCGTTTGACGTGTTGATTAGTATATTTGTAGTTTAAGAGACTGGCTTCAAATTGCTGGATTTTGCGTCGCCAAAAGTGCTTTTTGTGCGTTTCACTGCTAGCGGCAATGGTACTTTCAAATGCTAAATCCTGAGTGACGGGGTAAGGCATTAAAGACATAACAGTAATCCCTTTTTCCCAAAAATACTGAATGTCAGTGTCAACCGGTCGCCCAAACTTTTGAGTGCTTTTGAGTAGTTTGTTTGCACCCTCTTTTGTTATCGCAGTAGCCGCGCCACCGCTCATCGGCTTGCTATGAACAACCAGTTTCAAGCCATTGGACAGTGAGTGTTCAAATTTGATTTTTCTGTCTCTGTTCTGATAAGCAGCAAGCTTAATAAGATCCCAAGGAAATGCAATCTTCCCAATCTGGTCAAATGCTGCGTGCAAGTCTCCAGACAAGTAAAAATCATCTTCAAGCACAACGCCAAAAGGCGCATCTCCGTCAGCAATCTTTTGCCACGCTTTCCTATGGCTAAGATAACAGCCTATTTGATTGCGGGTAAGTTGATAATGATAGTTTCTGGAATTCAATTCACTGTCGTAGTGTTGTCGCAGTTGTTCCTGCGTCAACGCACTGCCTAAAACACCGGAGATGCGCTCAAATGTAACTGATTGCTCACCTAGTCGTTGCTGGCTTTTCTCAAGCCTGTCTTTACTTTTATCCAGATTAATCAAGTAAACTGTTGGCAACAATTGAAACTCCCAAGAATCCTATTTCTCTCACGCGCGCTTTCGTATTGATAAACAACATGTGTATTTTCAAACTAAATGAGGATTTGTCAAATAAATAGCGACACTAATTAGGTGCTAATGTGCCTTTGTGCAAGTTGCCTCGCAGCTTCATAAATAAAGTATGTCAACACTACAAAAATGGCAAATGACCAAATATCAAATAAAGCTAAATACCTGACCGGCCAAATAACTGCAGCAACAAAGTTCATTATTTGACCGACGAAAAACGAAATTAAAGACCCAATCGTTAGAAATTCTAAAAGTGGCATAAAACCCTGCTCTGTCACCACAGTTTTGGTACTCAAAATAAACTCTGTAAGTTGGTCAAATTCGATTAATATCAATTTTACTAAAGCCATACTGCCATAATATCCACCTCCCAAACTAAACCATTTATCCATGACTTTCGTGCTGGCTAAGTTCGTTGTATTCGTCCTTAGACTAGTTGGCTTGCTTATAGGTTGGTGCTCAATGGTTTTGGTTGTTCCCCCGCTTATTTTGTAGCCCTTTTTTATCAATATCGCATGCATTACAAAGGCAACCGCAAACAGCAAGGCACCCGTAAAAACAACTTCCCATAACAATACCGACACGGTTTCCTTCTTTAATTGTTTATAAACGATAAACCTTACAAATATTGTAAACGAATAAACAGTTATAAAGGAGATTTTTACTTTTTAATTCGTTACTAAAAGGACAGCATTGTCAGCTAAACAGAATGAGGTTGTCCGATGGATTATTTTTTTACTGTTTACTTGTAGAACAACAGTTACTTGTTCTATCATACACGGAAATCGAGTAAATCTCGGTCATCGCTTACCTTTCTTCATTTTAGTGTACTATCACCTTTCGAAAAACAAGCGGTTCATCATAACAATTGCGGCGTTAGCTCAGCTGGATAGAGCAACTGGCTTCGAACCAGTAGGTCGGGAGTTCGAATCTCTCACGCCGCGCCATTTCTCTATTATCAGTTTAAAAGAATTCTTACCTTTGTGATCTAATTTTTAGATAGTTTAATATTAAACTATATATTCAGAACCATGCAGAATTGATTCAATGATTAACTCTTTTATCAAACGAGGTACCTCGTGGAAATACTTGGTTGAGGCTTATCAGGTATGCACTCAAAAGTACGCAAAACTTTTATTCAATTTTGGTCTGACGCCTTCGCAACTAGACGTTTTGATTCAGATTGAGTTATTAGGAGATCAAGCAAGGCCAAAGTTAATTGCTGAAGGGCTCCTAGTGACAAAGGGAAACATCACGAGTGTGACAAAAAGACTTATCGAGCGAAATATTATCAGCCAGCAATCAGATACCGAGGACCTTAGATCAGCAGTTTTTCGGATAACTCCGCAAGGCGACAATGTTCTTCAAAACGCGAAAAAAGCAGCAAAAGCATTTATCGATGCTCAACTAGCTCCCTTTTCAGACGAGGAAGTTCAGCTCGTTGGTGAATTGATGAAGAAGATGCGTCGACATCTTGAATCAAAGGGCTTTGACGATGCATTGGTAAATATACAGAGCTCAGCTGCCGCGAAGGAGTAAATGAAATGAATAACGAAATCATACTAAAAGCCCCGCCATCAAGAAATGGATTGAAGGAATACCGGGTTGCCTTTGACTTACTGTCACTCCCGCTTCGTATGTCCGTTTTGAAGCTGAAGAGATTAGAGAACATTGGCCAAGGAAGAAATGTGTTCGTCCTTCCAGGGTTTGGTGCATCTGATAAAACGATGTACCCATTAAGGTATTATCTTGAAAAATACGGCTTCAAAACATTTGGGTGGGGACTTGGCATCAATAAAGCTGGCATGGATATAAAGCATGATCCACATGCAATCTCATGGCGGCTTACCCCACCGACGCCTTATAAAGGCGAGGCTGGTGTCGCTTTTTTATGTGACGCGATGGTGAATACGATTAAAAAATTCTACCTTTTAACAAATGAAAAAGTGATTCTAGTGGGATGGAGTCTTGGTGGTACGATTGCTCGAGAAGTAGCGAGGGATTTGCCCAATATTGTTGAACACGTGATAACGCTTGGCTCGCCGTTGATTGGAGGCCCAAAGTACACAGCGGCAGCATCCATCTTGACTAAAAAGGGATTGAATTTAGATTGGATTGAAAATGAAGTTAGCAAACGTAACATGCTTCCTCTCACATGCAAGTCAACGTCAATTGTAAGCCCTTCTGATGGGGTCGTTGGTTATTCTGCTAGTTTCGTTCCAAATGATAAAAGGACACGTTACATCGAGCTCGACGTTTCGCATTTGGGTATGGGAATTAATCATAAAACACTTTCGACAATTCTCCGCGAATTGCGATGCAACTAGCCAATCTTACAAAGTCGAGTCAGTCAATGACCAAAAGAGAATTCATAATCCCACCGAATTCGCCTCGCTTAACGTTATCGGGATCGAACATCCATTCGCCATCGACTATAAATTTGTAGTAATGCTCACCACTTGGTAATGCAATATTGATTCGCCAGCCGTCTGCATTTTTTTTCAATGGAATAGACATGGGGTGCCAATCGTTAAATGTACCGGCCAGTGTTACCAAAGACGCATCGTTAAATCCATTCAATACAAAAGTGCTATCGCCACCGTTCTCAGCAAGTGCAAGCCCTTTCAAAACTCTGTTTGCCTGGGTTAAACCAGGATTTAGCTGCAGCGCCTTTTGCATACTGCGTCTGGCAGCATCGTAGTTTCCTGCTCGCATTGCTAGGATCCCAGCGGCGTAGTTTATATGTTCATTGTCACTGTATTGCAGGACGGATTCTTTGATTAGCAATGATGCGACATTGTCCATTCCTGTCTCGGACAGCTCGATTGCAATATCCGAAAGTTGTTTTCCATTTATGGTTAGTTCTCCGCGCTCGTTTCTAAAGGGTTTTGTCGCTTCAGCAAACGGCATCTCTGTTAATGCTAATCCCAATTTCAACCCGTCAGTAAATCGCGCGTTACTGAATGCACTAAGCATAAACTCGTGTGACAAACCGAAATTAGGTAATGCAATATCAACCAACTCAGGAAAGATGTACTCGCCTAAATCAGTATTTGAAAAAAACACTACACCGTCACCGCTTTGCAGCTCCGCAACCGCAAGGGCTTTGAAATTACTGTTGGAACCTCCGTGCCAGAAATAGGTTTTTCCTTCCTCAACATGCACAGCTAATCCAAGGCCCCAATACATTGTAAATGGTCTTTCGTCATCTTTTAGCTGCTGACTCTGGGGGCTCAGCAAGATGCGGTGGCTTGCTTCACTGAGTAATTCGTTGCGCAAAATAGCCTGAATGAACCGCGCATATTCATTTGCGTTTGAATGCAAAGAAAACGCACTATAGCCGGATTCAACGGGCCACTTACCTGCTGCCATACCTAAAATTCGATGGCCGTGTGCCGCTGTTTCAGCTTGTGCTTCGGTAAGCACATAGCTGCTATGTCGCATATCAAGAGGCTGAAAGATCCTGTCTTTTGCCAATTCTTCCAATGATTTATCGGTGATTCTTTCAACCGCAAGCTGCAATAACTGAAAGCCCTCGCCCGAATATGTAAACGCTTCCCCCGGATCTGATGTAAAGGCTAGCTTGCCATCATTTTGCGATCGCCAATTGGGTAACCCTGATGTATGGGATAACACCACTCTCGCGGTTAGCTGTTTATAGCGCTCATCTTCTGCAAACGCTTTATAGTCTTCAATATCTGGAAGTGGCTGCTTAAAATACCGATATAGTGGCCTGTCCAACTGCAGTTTACCTTCTTCAACTAGCTGCAATACAATGGGCGCAAACAAGGCCTTACTTAGAGACGCTGCCTCAAACAATGTTTCGGGATTAACTTTGCTGCCCGTCGCACGATTGGCATCACCATATGCCAGACTATGCACAATCTCGCCGTCTCGCAAAATCGCAACGGAGGCACCTGGTATATATGCTTCTTTAAAAAGCTGCTTAAATTGGTCTTCAAGATCATCTACCGATGCTGCCGCCGGATATACGATAACTGCCAATACTAAGGCACATGTATAAGCCATTGTGAACAGTGTCTGTAAAACGGATTTTGTATTAAAAGAATAACCAAATACCTGCATGATAAGAGTCCGCATTTGAGTAGCTGATGTTAGGTTATGTCGCAAGCCTTCTGATAAAAGTTTAAATTTATAGCAGTACAAAATTTACAAGGAAGAAATTTCGTCACTGCTGCAAACAATGCTCTCAATGTTATTGAAGAGATGTCGGTTTAGAAGAAAAAAGGCAGGGCACAAGGATTGAGACGTATAGATTCGGCAAACGCTAACTAGCAAGGCCCTGAAGACATACTCTAGGTCGGATAGATGGAGCCTGTTAGTAGAATTATCAGCGCTTCATACGCTAAAAATCCATTGAATAATTAAGTTTGACTTGATTGTCTATTAAGTCGGAAACTGTTGACATGTGTGAGGATGAAACGTCCCATGCTGACTGCTGAAGCGACATGGTAAAACGGTGCTTGTCTTTCATCACTGGAAATTCCATGTGAACGCTTAATGTTTTGTTTTCGGGCAGCTCTATCTCTTGTGCATTTGGAAGTCTTAGTTTGTTGTCTGTTACGACCTTCTGACTGACGCCGACGCGGTAGTTTTCTGCATGCCACCACGATACCAGCTCAAATGTAGACGAACTGAGCCTTTCTTCTAGCGTTCCTAACCTGACTTTTGATTTGTTGAGGTCAACGTTAGCTTCTAACGAAAATGCTGAAGCGATGTTGCGTGTATAATTAAGTGCGTAGCGTTTTGATTCGAATGTGTTCGATTCGATTTTGAGCTTATCAAAATCAACATCGTCTTCAGAGGTGAGCAATCGGTCGTCTAACCATCCTAGCGCCCTATCCTCAAACTCTCCAGCATTACACGTCTGAATTTTAACAAAAAGAAGTACTAGGCATGTTAGCAAGATACATCTCAACACCATATCGCTTCTCCTTTACTAAAATTAACTGGGGCACATTGAATCGCGTTGGTGATTAAACTTTACTGCAAAGTTAACTTTTGTTAATTATCAATTCCTATACCTAACACTTGAAAAAAGTACCTATAAATAAGTGACTTTTGTATAGCCCTTTACAGACCTGATGTGTATGCGCGTAATATCGATATGCGCTTCTGCGGGTGAAAAAACTTTTTTGTTACTTAGGACAATCCGTAAGACCAAACACGAATCGAGCAATGGCCAAGCTTGCAGTAATACCGGGTGACTCTATACCAAAGAGATTAACAAGCCCCGGTAGCCCAAGATGCTTACCTTCCTGAATAAGAAAATCGGTATCTTTGGTGCCCGCAGGCTGTATTTTGGGGCGTATACCCGCATAGTCTGGCGTTAATGTATCATCTGGCAGTGATGGCCAGTATTCTCTTATGGCTTTATAAAAAGTGTCAGCACATTTTTCATTAACAGCATACGAAATATTTTCAACCCATTCGACATTAGGGCCAAATCGAATATTACCCGCTAAATCCAACGTAAGATGTATTCCAAGACCATCCGCGCTTGGCAAAGGATAAATTAAATGCCTAAAATCATGGGGAGTATGGCAAGAAAAATAGTTGCCTTTCGCATAATACTGAGTCGGTATGTATTCGCATGGCAAGCCGTTGATCGCATGGGCGACATTGACTGCATGCAAACCCGCACTGTTTATTAAAGCATCACACGAAAATGTGTATTTACTGGTATCTTGTACCTCAATTTCCCATTTGTCTTGTTTTCGTTTTGCACTAACAAATTGAGTGTTAAACACAAGCATGCTGCCATGCCGTTCAATTTCACCTTGTAAACTCAGCATAAATTGATGGCTATCAATGATGCCGCTGCTTGGTGAGAATAATGTTTGTTCAGCACGAAGACCTGGTGCAAAGTCACTTTGTTGACCAGGATCTAACCACTGCAAGTCACCAACGCCATTTCTTTTTGCGCGCACCTCCAACGCTTTTAAGGCATTTACCTGTTCTGAATGTGTCGCAACAATCATCTTTCCTATGCGCTTATGCGGAATAGAAAATGCCTTGCAGTACTCGTATAAGAGGTGTTTTCCTTCGACGCACAGTTTCGCTTTTAAAGAACCTTGAGGGTAGTAGATCCCCGCGTGAATGACTTCGCTATTTCTTGAACTGGTCTCAGTGCCAATGGTATTCGCTTTTTCTACGACGAGTGTTTCTATGCCGTTGCGCGCGAACTCACGCGCAATGGCAAGCCCTACAACGCCTGCGCCTATGACAACACATGGAATATGCTCACTCATGTATGCCTATGCTCCGCGATAATCTACTCGCTAGTGATAACACCTTCTGGTAACTCTCGATAACTATCGAGGTCTGGGCATGAACAAACTAGATTTCTATCGCCGTAGACATCATCTATGCGATTAACTGTCGGCCAAAATTTATTGATATGCACAGAAGGCACAGGAAAAGCAGCCAATTCTCGGCTGTAGCTTCTATCCCAATGATCATCAATTACATCAGCAAGCGTATGAGGCGCATTGTGCAACGGGTTATCGATTGCATCCCACTCGCCACTTTCTACTCTTGCGATCTCTTCTCTAATGCAAATCATCGCCTCGATAAAACGGTCGAGTTCTACTTTTGCTTCTGATTCAGTCGGCTCAATCATGAGCGTACCTGCGACAGGGAAACTCATTGTTGGCGCATGAAATCCATAGTCGTTAAGTCTTTTTGCAACATCCATTTCGGTGACACCGCTCGACTCCTTTATTGGCCGAAGATCAATGATACATTCATGCGCAATGTAACCATTCGTGCCCTTATAAAGCACCGGGTAGTGACCTTCTAATTTTTTGGCGACGTAATTA
Organism: Glaciecola sp. UBA2563; assembly: GCA_002340325.1. GTDB lineage: Bacteria > Pseudomonadota > Gammaproteobacteria > Enterobacterales > Alteromonadaceae > Glaciecola. The sequence continues at coordinate 23,044 of DDLV01000118.1, forward strand.
GCATTTAACATTGCTACTTCAGTTGCTTTTTTGAGTCCGTCACTGCCCATCATTTTGATATACATATAGCTAATCGGCAAAATTGACGCGCTGCCCCAAGGTGCAGCAGACACCGCACTATTGTTTGATAAGCTCTCTCCCGTGCCGGCAGCGGTTAGCTCAACCATACTGTGACCAGATAAGAACGGTGCTAAATGGGCTTTAACGCCAATTGGTCCCATACCGGGGCCACCGCCACCATGCGGTATACAGAACGTTTTATGCAGATTAAGATGCGAAACGTCAGAACCAATTAAACCCGGTGACGTTATACCTACTTGCGCATTCATGTTGGCACCGTCCATGTAGACCTGGCCACCATACTGATGAATAATGTCGCAAATTTCCTTTACTGTCTCTTCATACACACCGTGTGTTGATGGGTATGTGATCATTGCACAGCTTAACTGATCTTTAACCTGTTCAGCTTTTGTTCTTAAGTCGTCAAGGTCGACATTCCCTTTTGCATCGCAGTTAACAACTACGACTTTTAAACTCACCATCTGCGCAGATGCTGGGTTGGTGCCATGTGCTGATGATGGGATCAGACAAACATTGCGATGATCGTCACCACGGCTTTGATGGTAGCGTTGTATAGCAAGTAACCCTGCATATTCTCCTTGAGCACCTGAATTCGGTTGCATCGATAATGCATCATATCCTGTGATATCAATTAACCAGTCGCTTAATTCATCAATCATTTGCTTATAGCCCTCTGCTTGCTCGATTGGCGCAAACGGGTGCATTTGACCAAATTCAGGCCAGGTAACCGGTATCATCTCTGCCGTCGCATTGAGCTTCATGGTACATGACCCCAATGAAATCATGGAGTGATTTAGTGCAAGGTCTTTGTTTTCAAGTGATTTAATATAGCGAAGCATTTCGGTTTCAGAATGATAGCTATTGAATACCTCGTGTGTCATGAAGGAAGATTTTCTAACTAATTCATTTGGTATTGACGGTGTTTTGCTTGCGATAACCTGTTCATCGATGTTTGCGATATCAACATTATGGTCGTCACCAACAAAAATCGAAATGAGGTCAATGACGTCTTGTCGCGTCGTTGTCTCATCAAGGCTAATTCCGACGGCGTTCTCAATATCCGTTCGAAGATTGATATTGCGCCTAAGAGCTGCAGCTAGCAGGGCTGACTTATTGTCCACCTTAACGGTTATGGTATCGAACCACGTATTATGTAACAGCTCAATACCATTAGCTCGCAATGCAGTCGCAAGGATATCGGCAAAGCGATGCACGCGCTGTGCTATTTGCTTAAGACCTGCAGGCCCGTGATATACCGCATAAAAACTTGCCATATTGGCGAGTAGCACCTGCGCTGTGCAGATGTTTGAATTCGCTTTTTCTCTGCGAATATGTTGCTCTCTAGTTTGTAATGCCATGCGCAGTGCTGGTCGACCACGCGTGTCTTTACTGACACCTATAATCCTACCTGGCAACGCTCGTTTATATTGCTCGCGTGTTGCAAAAAACGCGGCATGTGGTCCGCCATACCCCATTGGCACCCCAAAGCGTTGAGCACTGCCCAGCGCCACATCGGCACCTAAGTCACCCGGAGATTCAAGCAATGTGAGTGCGAGTAAATCAGATGCAACAGCAACAATCGCTTTTTGCTGCTGGAGATCCTTAATGATATCTCTTAAATCGAGTAATTCACCAGTTGTTGTGGGGTACTGTAATAAAGCACCAAAGACATTATGCGTCACCGCATCAGTATAATCGCCAATGATTAGTTCGAATCCAAACATATCGGCGCGTGTTTTTAGCACATCAATCGTTTGAGGGTGCACGTGATTTGCGACAAAAAATGCATTTGCTTTTCGATTCTTGGAGACACGCTTTGCAAGCCCCATTGCTTCAGCAGCAGCAGTGGCCTCATCTAGCAAAGATGCTGATGCTAGCGGTAAACCAGTTAGATCTATTGTAACCTGTTGAAAATTCAATATTGCCTGTAACCTTCCTTGTGCAATCTCTGGTTGGTAAGGCGTATATGCGGTATACCAACCCGGATTTTCCAGCACATTGCGCAAAATCACGTTGGGCGTCAGAGTATCGTAATACCCCATTCCAATGTAAGATTTGAGGACTTTGTTTTTTGAGGAAATAGCTTTTAACTGGTTTAATGCATCCTCCTCACGCTCGCTGTCGCCAACATCTAAACCGTCACTGCGTATACCGCTTGGTACTGTTTTTTGTATCAGCTCTTCAAGGGAGCCAGCGCCGATCTCTTGAAGCATCGTTGAGATTTCGTCGTCACTCGGACCGATGTGCCGACGCACAAAATCGTTAGACGCTTCTAGAGAGGTTAAATCTTGCTCTTGCGAAGGGTTTGAATGGTTAACACTGCTCATCTGACTGCTCTTCTCATTGCTAAATTGATTGTTTATCGTTGCAAAAGCTCTGGCTTTGCGAATTTACTCGGGTGACGTTATTCATCATCTTCGATAGATTCGGCATAACCTTCGGCATTCAATAACCCTAGATATTCCTCACTATCTTCAGCTTTAATTTTAAATAACCAACCATCGCCATAGGGATCTGAGTTGACTAATTCAGGCGATGCTTCGAGGTCTTCATTGATACCCACAATTTCTCCGGTAATGGGAGCATAGATATCCGATGCAGCTTTTACCGATTCAGCGACAGCACAATCGTCACCTGTGGCAACAGCGTCGCCTTCTTCAGGTAAGTCTAAAAACACCATATCGCCAAGTAACTCCTGAGCATGTTCGGTGATGCCAACCGTAAAAACGCCTTCTCCTTCGGATCTTATCCATTCATGTGAGTTCGTGTAATACAATTCTGAAGGTATATTACTCATAACATAATCCTATTTTCGAATATTTAAACTTAAGCGTCTTCAGGTAAAACGCTTTTTCCATTTCTTACAAAGCTTGGCTTAACTACATTTACAGTAACCCGTTTTTTGCGCATTTCAACATCAACTTTAGTACCTGGCGCAGTGTCCGCACCTTTGGGGAACCGAGCCATCGCAATACTAAATCCTAGTGTCGGAGAAAACGTTCCAGATGTGATAACACCCTCGCCAGCGGTCGTGAATACTTTCAACCCGGCTCGTAAAACGCCTTTGTCCTTCATCACCAACCCAACGAGCTTATCCGTACCCTCTTCCTTTTGTTCAGCCAATACTGACCGTCCAACAAAATCTCGGTCTTCCGGTTGCCAAGTGATAGTCCAGCCCATATTGGCAGCAAGAGGCGACACCGTTTCGTCCATGTCTTGCCCGTATAAATTCATGCCAGCTTCCAGCCGCAGCGTATCACGAGCACCTAGTCCACACGGCGTAACGCCTTTATCAACAAGCGCATTCCAAAAACTCTCTGCTCGCTCTATCGGCACCATAATTTCGTAACCAGACTCTCCGGTGTAACCAGTAGTCGCAATAAACAAGTCTTCTGCCTGCACTCCAAAAAAGGGTTTCATATCTTTTACTGCTTCAATTTGGGCATCGCTAAATAGTGAGTGGGATTTAACTTTGGCATTGGGTCCCTGCACCGCAATCATCGCAAAATCATCACGCTCAGCTATATCAACAGAGTATCCTGAAGCAATGACCTGTAACCAGTCCAAATCCTTTTGCTTCGTTGCGCTGTTAACAACAAGACGGTAGTTTGTGTCGTCAAAAAAATAAACGATAAGGTCATCAACAACGCCTCCCTCATGATTTATCATGCCACTGTATAGTGCCTTGCCTGTATCTTTAAGTTTTGCGATGTCATTTGCCAGAAGGTAGCGAAGATAAGGCTTGGCATCTTTCCCCACTACATCAACAATCGTCATGTGAGATACATCAAACATTCCTGCATCTTTGCGCACAGCGTGATGCTCTTCTATCTGAGAGCCATAATTAATCGGCATTTCCCAACCAAAAAAATCCACCATTTTGGCATTTAGCGCAACGTGCGCGTCGAATAAAGATGTTCTGTTCATAGTATTCTTTTTAATTCTACAGGATGGATTGCTTCCTTATAGCTTTGACTTAACCATTTAGGGAGCCTGTTCAAAAAATAAAGACGCTTGAACACATCCATGTGTCGCTTCGCAAAAAACATCCATGTTTTTTGAAACTTTATTTTTCGAACAGGCTCCCTAAATGGCTTCAACAGCGATAGAAGTGCACTCTAAATCCAAAGGGCCTTAAGTAACCAAAGTATAAAAATATGAAGTCGCAAGAACAAATAAAAAAATCAAATGAATGCATAAGTATTATTTATGTATATAATCCTTAGTATTAATTATTATTATCTAATGGTCAACGCTAAATGAACCAGCTACCTCTCGATGTATTGCGCACGTTTGTTATGATTGCTGAAGTGGGTTCGTTTCAAAAAGCGGGTGATTTGTTGGGGAGAACACAACCTGCAATTTCTTTGCAAATGAAAAAGCTTGAACAAATGCTTTCAAGAAAGTTGTTTATAAAGCGCGGACAAGGTTATCAGTTGAACAATGATGGAAAGTGGTTACTAACGCAAGCAAAGGCGATGTTGGCCATCAATGACGATGTTTTTCGGCAATTTGATCAACAAAGACTACAGGGCAAACTGAGACTCGGAATACCCAATGAGTTCGCCAGTGCACTGTTACCAAGCATTATTGGCGAGTTCAGTCAACGTTATCCGGATATTACACTGGAAGTAACCAGCGCGCTAAGTAGAGAACTGTTATCTGATACTAACGCAGATATGTTTGATTTAATCCTTGCACTGGTGCCCTCTGAGCAGCCTCAACTGGGAGAAGTAGTATTAAATGATGAGTTAGTCTGGGTTGGAGATCCAAATCATCGACTATCAAGCAAAGCTATTCAATTAGTTGTAGCACCGAACGGATGTGTTTACCGAAGTAGAATTATTGAAAAGCTAAAGCGCCAAACCCACGCGTGGAAAATTACGTTTACCAATGCTGACTTGTATGGGCTTGTCGCCGCCATTCAACAGGGTTTAGGCGTGACCGCGTTGGCAAAAAGCAGCTTACCATCAGTATTGAAGGAAATAAAAGATCCGCGACTGCCAGTACTTGGCCGAATCAATATATGTCTAATTAATCGGGATACTCAGCAGCGCCAGACCAGCCAAACCTTGGCTAAATTTATAAAAGCGCGGCTTAAACGTCCTTAATAATCGTTGTGCTGACGCTGTTTTCTCGACATTGCCGACTCGGCGCGTTTTTTATTGCGCTTGTTACGATTGTGGGTGTTATACCCACCATGTCGTACGCCTTTGTCTTCGTTATCGAACTCTTCGTCTTTTGAATATCTGTAATCTTTGCCCATGATTTGTTAATGTCGTTGCTGTAACAATTGTAAATATCGGCTAGTTTTTACAAAATGTTAAAGATAAAAATCACCTAAGAAACAGTAGAAGTAGCAATTATTGTTATTTATTTGTTAAGTTTTCGATACAGTTGGTATTTATTGGCCAGACGCCTGATGGATGAAAAATGCTTTTATCGGTTGCACACGATTAGCGGTCAATAGAGCAAGCCCTCTGACAAGTTTCTTGAACGCTCGGTTTCCTTCGAATCCTCGCTTGAACGCTTCCATCGTCGCAATGGTCTTAATTGCCTCAGCTTTTCGCCAACGCTCGTATTCACGCAGGCGTTTAGCTGAATTAACTTTTTCGCCTTTATCCAGAGCTGCTATCAAAATACTGGATAATGCACACACATCTGCAATACCCAGATTAGCGCCCTGTCCTGCAAGAGGATGAATAGTATGCGCCGCATCTCCCGCTAAAACGACTTTACCGTTCACCCATTGACGAGAATATCTCATTTTCAATGGAAACGAATAACGTTGATCGCGGAGTTCAAGTTTGCCATAGGCACCATCTATTTCAGCATAGAGCGTTTTGCAAAACGCATTTTCGCCCAGAGATAACAATTGTGCAGCTTTAGTATTTTGCTGAGACCATACGATAGATACTTGATGAGCATCCGGTAGTGGAAGAAACGCTAATGGGCCAAACGGTGTAAATACTTGGCGGGCAACACTCTGATGAGGCAATTCGGTTGCCACCGTTGTTACGATTGCAATGTGCTCGTAATCCCAAAATGTTTCCGGTAATTTTAATCGCGTTTTCACTGCTGAATGTGCGCCATCAGCACCAATAGTTAACTGGCTCTTTATTTCGAGAGTGCCACTGCGTGTGGCATTGCATGTGAGATAACTATGTTCTTGTTCTTGTCGAATGTCGTTAAGCGTCGTGTTTTGTATAAGCTCAATGTTATTGTAATTCTGAATCTGTGCATAAAGCGCTGATTCAAGCATGCTATTTTCGATAATATGTCCAAGATATTCCAAGCGCAGGTCTTTCGCTGAAAAGGATATCTCGCCAAAGTTATCCTTATCCCACACTTGCATATGATCGTATGACTGCATGCGAGCTATCTTCTGCCACACACCTAACTTTCGAAAAGCGGCATCGCTGGCGCTGCTAATTGCGCTAACGCGCGGTGAAAACACATTTTCTGATATGCCATTATTATTTGGCACGGTGGAAATTTCACCTCTATCAATTATGACAATGCTTACACCTGTTTGCGCCATCTGCAGTGCAAACGTTAACCCTACGATACCAGCGCCGACGATGGTAATATCCGCATTGATTAAGCGTGGTGCTGACGATGGCATTATCGCTGTCCCATTGAAAATTCAGCAAACGCTGTTTTAGCAGTCCCAGAAAAGTTGAGAAACGACAAACCCATAGATCTTAGAGGCGTTAATGGTACGTTGTGGTTTGAAAAGACGCGTACCAAACCGTCTGTTAAAGCGATAGTTTGATTGCGGTCACTTTCTCTGAGTTTCTGGTAGGCTCTTATTTGTTTATAGCTACCTAAATCCGTCTGCTGTCGGACGGTTTCACAGAGGTCTCTTATATCGCGCAGTCCTAGATTGAAACCTTGTCCCGCTATTGGGTGCAGTGTTTGTGCAGTATTGGCAATACACACAACGCGATGAGAAACATTGTCTTTGGCTATCTGAATTGAGAGTGGATAATGTTCAGGCTCACTTAATAGTTTAAAACACCCGAGTTTGTCGCCAAATAACGTTTGAAGATGTGAGCTGAATTCAGTTGGAGAATACGCCATAATTATCGGCACTTTTTCTTCGTCTACGCACCATACAAGTGACATTTGACGACCGTTTTTTTCGCGGTTTGTTTGCGGCAGAGGCAATAGAGCAATTGGGCCGTGTTGACTAAATCTCTCGAAAGCCCTTCCGTTATGGGATAGCTGCGTTTCAATATTTGCTATAACGGCGGATTGTTGATAATTTTCTTGACTACTTATCATCCCTAGCTGAGTACGCGTGGGGGACCGAGCGCCTTCTGCAAGTACCAGCAGTCTGCAAATCAGACTGTGACCACTTGTTTGGATATTTATGCAGTCTCGTTCTCGAGAGACTTCTTCAATGGCAGAACCCATTAGATACTCAATCTCTGTATTCTCTAATTGTTCGTGCAGATTTCTACCAAGCTCACTTAGATGAACTACTTTCCCAAAACAGGACTTCCCCATTGTTTCGGCATCTAATACTGTTTGACCGAAATGCCTGCGATCTGAAACGCAGATCTTTTTAATTGGACTGGAATTTAGTGAGGGTAGCTCTATACCAAGTGCCTTGAGTATTTTCCATGATTCGTCTGCCAGGGCTATGACTCGAGCATCAAAACTAGGGTGTTTATTGTCCCAACGAGGAACATGTGGCTCAATGACAGCAATTCGGTATTGTGTATTGTTGTGAAGTGCTAAAGCCAGTGCACAGCCCGCAATACCGCCGCCACTTATCACTATATCGAAAGGTTTATATACCTTCGTCACCCTCTATCTTCTCCAATAAATCACGTTCCCTTGATCGTCTTACTTCGCAGCCGTTTGTAAAGAAGTATACTGATTTTGCAACGCGTCTAACGCAGCATGGCTGCCTCAATTTGACATCAACAATTCAATTTCTTCAATCGTTTTAGGAGCATTTTTTGTGAGGTTTTTATAGCCATTTTCCACAATGACGATGTTGTCCTCAATGCGTATACCAATGCCTTTGTACTGCTCATCTACGTCTTCATCTTCAGAAATATAGATGCCTGGTTCTATTGTGATGACAGTGCCTACGCCCAACGGTATGTCTTCACCGCCTTTTTTATATACACCCACATCATGGACATCCAAGCCTAAATAATGGCCAATGCCATGCATGAAAAACGATTTCCATTTTTCACTCTCAATAACTTCATCCAGCTCACCTTTCAAAATACCGAGCTTGATAAGACCTTTACAAATCGTTGAAACCGCTGCTTGCATTGCCTCACCAAGCGTTGCACCCGGTTTAAGCACATCAAGACTCGCAAGTTGAGCGTCGAGTACGATTTGATAAAGTGCTTTTTGAGCTTGCGAAAACCGGCCTGATACCGGAAAGGTGCGGGTAATATCAGCTGCGTATCCTGACAATTCACAACCTGCGTCAATTAATACGAGATCGTTTTCAGACAGTGCATCACTATTTTCTGTATAGTGAAGAATACAGGCGTTGTTTCCGCTACCAACGATCGAACCATAGGCCGGTGCACGTGCTCCATTCATCGCAAATTCGTGGAGGATTTCCGCTTCTAACTGATATTCAAATTTTCCAGCTTGCGCAAATCTCATGGCTCTTTTATGTGCTTCAGCGCTAATGTTGGCCGCCTGTTGCATTACCTCAAGCTCATTTTCGGATTTGATTAACCTCATCGCGTCGATTATCTCGTTGACATCGAAAATTGAACTTGGTGGTGTCATTGCATTTTTTGGACTATTTTTACATGCGGATAATGCGGCATGCACTAAACTATCAGCTCTTTCATTTTGACCAAGAGAAAAATACAAATGCTCGTGCTCGTTAAGCCATTCGGGTAATTTCTCTTTCATTTGGTCAATGCTGTATGCAATGTCGAGCTCAAATCGGTCAACTGCGCTTGTTTCTCCTAACCGACGGCCATCCCAAATCTCGGCGAGCTTGTCTTTTGGCCGCACAAACATAGCCAAATTTTTCTCCCGATTTGCTGCATTACTCATCACCAAAAACGCGTCTGGTTCATTAAATTCAGTCAAGTACCAAAAATAACTATCTTGTCTAAACAAATATTCTGTATCGCGACTTCGGGTTACCTCAGATGCTGCAGGAATGATAATGACACTATTCGCTTTGCACGCTGACAGTAACGCTTTTCTTCTTTGTTGAATTTCTGACTGGGGAACGTGCGGAATCAATGTCAATGTACCACTGAGTCTTGTTGATGGCGCGAATTAAGTAATGATTTACCCAATTCATTAAAGCACAACATAGCGCTGATTCGAACGTACTCTACAACTTCAAAAAACGCTTTTTCCGTTTCTTCGTCTTCTTGCATTTCTTCATCCATACGCACAATTTGGCTGAAATCATACAATGCTTCTTTCACTTCATCAGAGCACTTGGTTAGGTCTGCTTGATGAAGTCCAAATCCTAATAGAAATCCATGTACCCATGATACCAATGCAAGCCCCCTTTCATTGATTGGGCTAGCATCGTCTGGCAACATCAGCGTTAGTGCAAAGTCTGGCTCTATAAACTCTTGGCAAGCAAGGTCATAAAGTGCAATGATCGCATCAACACACTCTTTGTGAAATGATTCACCGCCGTTTATTAATTCTGGCAGCTCTTTTAACCAATCTCTATCGTCGACATTCATGCCACCGGCAAGCATGCCACAAAGCACACCTTGAATTTCTGCGACGTCTACGCCAACTTGATGGTGTGAAAGTGTATTAGATAATGCTTCGTACTTAAGTTCTGGCTTCGTCAAAATAGACTCTTCCCCAGTATTTTTTCTTGATCTAGTCATCAAATATTAACACTTGTCGACAAAGTTGCCTACCCGAACAGTAATTTAACACTCGCCGTCATAGAGGCGCTTTTTTTGCGATAGATAACTTATAAAGAAGGCTAATACAAAAGCACTTTAAACCGATACATTTATGGTATAGACTCTCGAATGTCTAGCAACACGGAAGTTCTTCATCACCAATGCTTCCTGGAATGTTTGCTTGTTCACTGCATGTTCCTGGCCGATGCTATAAAATTAGGATCTTGACTCTATCTCTATTGTGCAAGCTCGACGCGTATCGAGAAGCCTACGGCGATGATGATATTTCCACCGTGTCCACTTCGGCGCACGGACGATAAGTGCGCAGCGGCATTTTGGGGGGCTCCCAACATATCTCTTTTCCAACTTGGCCTCATGGATAGTCGACTATCGCGACAACCAAATGATGCGTTACCCGCTAGTTGATAAATTATATATATCGTTATTCCTTATAGCCTTGCTTGATCAAGTGAACATAAGGTGCCAACATAACCGAGTGATTAACATAGATGGGCTCGTTGGTAATGGCGGTTTATAACTTTGGCTCTATTAACATTGACTATATTTACAGCGTCGATCACTTCGTCGCGCCCGGAGAAACGTTAGCATCAACTGGTTATAAAATGGTGCTTGGCGGAAAAGGAGCGAACCAATCTGTTGCATGTGCACGCGCAGATTGTGAAGTTTTTCATGTTGGTGGTATCGGAAAAAGTGATGCTAAACAATTAGAAATCATGAAAGATGCTGGTGTTAACATAGATGGGGTTGTGCTGAACCCTTCAACAGCAAGTGGCCACGCTATTATTCAAGTCAACAATGATGGTGAAAATGCAATCATTTTGCACCCAGGAGCAAATCACTGTTTAACTCCCGCTCAAATAAAAGAAACGTTACAAAAAGCAAATAAAGACGATTGGGTTTTGCTACAAAACGAGACAAATTGCATAGAAGATATTATAACAATTGCATTTGATGCGGGTCTTAAGGTTGCGTTCAATCCTGCGCCAATGAATGATGCTGTGAGGGCTTTGCCTTTAAATAAAATCGCCATGCTGATTATTAACGAGATTGAAGCAATGCAGTTAACCGATGCAACGACAATAGACGATGCTAAGGCTTCATTAACTAAAGACTTTCCAAATCTACAGATCATTTTAACGCTTGGAAAATCTGGCGCTATCGCTTTGCAAAAGGGTAAATTTACGGGTGTTGAAGCGTTTTCGGTCGAAGCAAAAGATACAACCGCAGCAGGTGATACTTTTATTGGGTATTTAATGGCATCATTACAACGCGGGACATCACTGAATGATGCTATGAAGCTTGCAAGTGCAGCATCTGCGATTACGGTGACCAAAGAGGGGGCTGTTCCTTCGATTCCGAGACTCGCAGAGGTCGAGGCTTTTCTTACTAAATATATATCAGAACAATAGACAGTTCACAGATCAGGCAAATAAACGCATGACAAACAAAGTAATAATAGATACCGATCCGGGTATAGACGACGCAATGGCAATCTATTTTGCGGTTCAGGCGCCTCAAATAGATTTATTGGGCCTTACTACAGTATTTGGCAATATCGAAGTTGAGCTTGCAACCCAAAATGCATTGCGATTACTCGAACATGCGAACATTGACTTGCCTGTGTGTAAGGGCGTTGCAATGCCGCATGTCGGGCCTGAATCCACCTATGCTAAATTTGTACATGGTGAAGATGGCTTGGGGAATCTACACTTGCCCCCCCCAAAGACCTCTGCTGATCAGCGAACTGCAGCCGAATTCATAATAGAAATGGCGCACAAATACCCAAATGAAATCACGCTTGTCCCGATTGGCCCACTAGGCAATATAGCCCTAGCACTTAAACTAGAGCCCAAGCTGCCTGAACTTATTAAGTCGGTTAATATCATGGGTGGGGCTGCACATGTTGCAGGCAACGTCACACCTGTCGCAGAAGCCAATATTTGGAACGACGCCTATGCCGCCGAGATAGTATTTTCTGCTGGATGGGATGTGAAAATGTTTGGGTTAGATGTGACGTACGCAACGTCTTTTGATCCAGATTTTGTTGACATCTTGGCCGCTAAAAATCCAGTATTAGGCGGACTTGTTGCAAGAGCATCACAGTTTTACATTGACTTTTATTCAAAACGAGAAGACAAGAAAGTTTGCTTTTTCCACGACGCGTTTCCTTTAGCGTATATTGTCAATCCTGACTTATTTACGTTAATAACCGGAAATATTCGCATCGGCACCGACCCCTTACATCGAGGACAAACTAGTTTTGCTCCATTAGGCAGCACAACTAGTGAGTTATGGACAGAAACACCTCCGGTAAAGGTCGCCACCGGCGTTAACCACGCAGCATTAACCCAGTTGTTTATTGATACCTATGCAAGATGATGCAGTTAAATCGAATCATGCTAATGTAAGAAACAAAATTCGAAGGCTGTTTCGTGAGCACCGCAATAAATTATCGATACCACAGAGAGAAACTGCTGCTCGCTCACTGTTGAACGTACTACAGGAGCATCGAATATTTGATTCTGGTGCTAATTCTAGTGTCAGCATTGCATTGTATAAAACCCATGATGCGGAGCTATCGACTGAACCACTAATATCGCACTGTTGGCAGAGTGGTATTGACGTTTACTTACCAGTTTTACATCCTTTTACCCAAGGCCATCTTTTGTTTTTAAAATACACAAAAGATACCGCAATGACGCAAAACATATATGGGATTTTTGAACCAAAGCTGGACGTAACGGCTGTTTGCCCCGCCAACAGACTGAACGTTATTTTTACACCGTTAGTTGCGTTTGATATCAGTGGAAATCGATTGGGTATGGGAGGTGGTTTTTACGACCGTACTTTATCCGCTTTGAATAAGAACAAAGATAATCCGAAAGTGATTGGGCTCGCCTACGAAATGCAGCGTCTAGACGAGTTACCGGTTGCATCTTGGGACATACCATTACCACAAATTGCCACACCTTCTAAACTCTACTCCTTTTAGAGTACAAGTTTGTCATTCTCTGTACAAGAACACGGAATCCGAGTAACCTTTTGTCAAATTTAAAATGCCTTTCTTAAAACTATGAATCAAGACGATAAGAAAAAAGCCGCAGCAGTTGCCGCTGCACAATACGTTAAGCCTGGGACTGTTGTTGGGGTTGGAACCGGTTCAACCGTCAATTATTTTATAGATGCACTTGCACCAGTTGCCAATCAATTAGAAGGAGCTGTCTCGAGCTCCGAGGCATCGACTCAGCGCTTGCAGAAGTTGGGCATTGAAGTATTCGATTTAAATGCCGTTTCGAACTACGATATTTATGTAGACGGAGCAGATGAAGTCACCATCCACAAACATATGATTAAAGGCGGTGGAGCAGCACTGACGAGAGAAAAAATTGTCGCTGCCGTCGCTAAAACCTTCGTTTGCATCGTTGACGATAGCAAGAAGGTCGACGTATTAGGGAGTTTTCCATTGCCTATCGAAGTTATTCCCATGGCGCGTTCATATGTTGCAAGAGAGATTGTGAAACTTGGCGGCGATCCGGAATACAGGCAAGGTGTTGTCACCGATAATGGCAATCACATTCTCGATATTCATAATTTGGAAATCCTCAACCCTGTTGAAATGGAAAAGACGCTGAACCAGATAACGGGTGTGGTGTGTAACGGTATCTTTGCCATGCGAGGCGCCGATGTCGTGATCAGCGCTTCTGATAAAGGCATAGATCGCTGGTAAGCGCGGAACATGGACGGAATATAGTTTTACGCTAATGAAACGTCGCTCTTTGCAACATGTTATAAGCCATAATAAAGACGCTCAGGCACTTCCATGTGGCGCTTGGCAAAAAACATCCTTGTTTTTTGACACTTTATTATGGCTTATAACATATTACAAATGCTCAAGTTTCAAACGCGTAAAGACAATAATCCCTCTCAGAAGTATGTGATGAGTACCACCAAAATAGTCTTGCATGTTTTATTGTTTCTGCTATCTTTGCTGCCCGATTTAGACGTCTAGATGTCCTTTTACTCAATCTGGTAGAAAAACTCTGATTTCGCTTGTTCAAACTGCTAAATGCCAACCGCGAAGTAACGCTTTATTTGATTGCATACAGGAATATCAGAACGCAGCGGGTTGAACACTTGAGTAAACTACGTCAAGGAACACAGGAAGAATAATGAATAAACCCTCGCTAGCCAAAGATAAAATTCGCATTCTTTTGCTTGAAGGATTGCATAAAAGCGCGTTGGAGAGTTTTGAAAACGCTGGCTATACCAATATTGAATCGCTAAAAACTTCATTACCTGAGCAAGAACTTATTGAAAAAATAAAAGATGCTCACTTTGTTGGCATTCGTTCCAGGACACAGCTATCCGAAAATGTCATTCGTGCGGCTAAAAAACTTGTTGCGGTTGGATGTTTTTGTATCGGTACTAATCAGGTTGACTTACAAGCGACCAAAGTACGCGGTATTCCAGTATTTAACGCACCCTTTTCCAACACGCGCTCAGTAGCAGAATTAGTGTTGGGCCAGATTATATTGCTGCTTCGAGGAATACCTGAAAAAAATGCCAAAGCACATCGAGGTGAGTGGTTAAAATCCGCAATTGGCAGTTATGAAGCACGCGGCAAGACGCTGGGAATTATCGGATACGGGCATATTGGCACTCAACTGGGTATTCTCGCTGAACATTTAGGCATGCGAGTCCAGTTTTTCGATATTGAAGATAAGCTAGTGTTAGGAAACGCTGTTCAAGTTAAAACTCTTAAGAAACTACTAGCAACATCTGATGTAGTCAGTCTTCATGTACCTGAGACGCCTCAGACTAAAAATATGATAAGTCGCAAAGAGCTCTCGCAAATGAAGCAAGGTGCCATTCTAATTAATGCAGCCAGAGGGACCGTTATCGATATTCCAGCATTATGCAACGCCTTAGAGGATAATCATTTAAATGGCGCTGCTATCGATGTATTTCCGACCGAGCCCAAATCAAATAACGAGACATTTGAATCCCCCTTAAAGGAATTTGACAACGTTATTCTCACTCCTCATGTCGGCGGTAGTACGCAAGAAGCACAACAGAATATTGGGATTGAAGTGGCGGGTAAGATTATTAAATATTCTGATAATGGGAGTACGTTATCAGCGGTGAATTTTCCTGAAGTCTCGTTACCAGAATATACTGATCGTTCAAGATTGCTGCATATTCATTCAAATCAGCCGGGAGTGTTAACGCAAATTAACCAAGCATTTGCAGATAAGGGCATTAACATTGCCGCACAGTATCTACAGACTATTCAAGAAATTGGTTACGTCGTAATTGATGTCGAAAAAGATCACGCAGCAGACGCACTTGCTGAGCTAAAAGCGATCAAAGGAACCATCAAAACGCGGGTATTGCACTAACTGTTTGTGGAGCAACACAATATTGTATTGCTCCAGAGATGAGACTAGACATTCAAGTATTGTTTAGAAAAACGTATAAACCAACGTCATTGCTGTCTCGGTATCTAGCTTGTCAACTCCATCTGCAACATCTGTATTGTGATCGAGCTTGAAAGATACCTTCATTGAAAGTCCGCCGTATATTTGAGCTGTAAGCGCTGACTCTGCGCGCGATTTAGTATTGTCTGATCCTATTTCAGTAGCAACGGTTTGTGTGAACTTTGCGGTTTCTGAGATATTCCAGTTGTATGCAATCGCGCCTCTTAATATCGCGCTGTTAAAACTCTCGCCTTCCTGTGTTTCGGCAAAGCTATAACCAGGACCGACACTGTATTCAAAGGAACTCACCTCTGTATTCCAAAGGATTTCGTTCCAACCTACCGCGAGTGTGCCTTGATAGTTAAAATTACTAAATCGATCATCTTCATAAGAACCAAAGACGAACAACCTATGATCAGGGTTAGTTAGCTTGTAGTTCCCTTGTGCAGAAGCGAAGTACTTCTGCGCAGTCGTGCGTTCTTCATCTTCTCCATCATCATTGACTACGGTATCACTTTTATATAAACCCGTGATTTTGTAAGTGTTGCTCCATTGTTCCAACTCTTGCGTAGCAGACAATCCTGCACTTACTGACGTTGTTTCAGTGTTACCCGTTGTCACGATGAACCCGAATTCACCATCCATTGAAAAAGGTTTCACATCCTGTGCACTTACACCTGTCGATACACTTGCTAACGCTGCAATTGCAAACGTAGCACTTGCGTTTTTTAAAGATGTTTTTCTCATAATATTCATTTCGCATTCCCCAAATTAAATAAGGACTTACCGTCCTAAAGTGATTGTTTTGTGCAAAAACATCAGCACTTTATTGTAATACGCATCTCAAAAAAACTGATACACAAGTGAAACACTTGTTTGTGTTGAAACATCATCAATATCAGATGCAACGTTTTCATCTTTTGTTATCTCAAAACTAAATTTCAGCGCCAAATCATCAAAGATCTTAGCCGTTGCCGAAGTGATTGAATTCACTGTAGTGGCACTCTCATTGACTTCAGCAATTATCGCTTGTCGAATTTTCGCTTCATTTTCAAATGTATAAGTAAAATCGGCGCTCGACCGCAACAGGCCTCCTTCGAAAGAATCTCCTGTATCCTGTTGGCGAGAGTGCGCATAGCCCGGTCCAATACTGTACATAAAAGTGATCGTGTCTGATTGTAGCCACAAATGTCGCCAACCTGCGACCGCAGTTATTTGGTCTCTAAGTGCCAGAAACTGATTGTCATCATACTCGGTTAGTACAAACATTCTGTTTTTTATATTGGATAACTTATAGTCAAACTCAAGTAATAGTTGCAACCGACTGGTTTCAAGTTTTTCATCATCTACTTCTGTCACCTGTCGTAGTGCTTGAATTGAATATTGATTGAACCAGCGAGGTAGGTCATGCTCAGCATCGATAACAAACTTATTCAGGCTCGTATCGGTATTGCCGGTGGTATTTAGGATCCCAAACTCACCTTCCAAAGTGATGTTACGTGAATTTTGGTCTGCGTTTTCTTCCTGAAAGGCGTTTATGACAGCGTTTTGTTCTTCAAAAGTGCGCTTAAAAAACGATGATGCTTTTTCTTCATCGGGCACACCCACTTTTGCAGCCATTGAATTTAACGAAAAAATCATGAAGGCTGTGACTATAATTATTTTCATTAGCGCACACTCTTATTATAACGTTGCGCGTTTTTTATTTTTAGCAGGTAATACTAGATTGGTTTTCAGCGTGAAAATTTAAGTAAAAATCTAATTCAACGCCTTTGCAATCTTTTCCGCCTCGGATCGCGCATACTCATAAATAATAACATACTCGTCCGGTTTCAAGCCAATAGTGTCAAAAATTATTGACGGGATTTCTTCATGATCAACTATCGATTCCGGTGCATCAAGATGCACCATTGCTGTCGTAAGAAAAATTACCGCTTGTTCGAAATATGACAAGCTATGCGCTGTCAGCTTAAAAGATGCTAGCGGTTGATAAACCGTTTCCGGAAGTTTCCACGTTTGCAAGATATCGCCGCTACATTCGGCAAATGTAAACCCAAACACTTCTTGCTGAACAGAAAATGGAAGGCAGCTTTCACTGTCGTCTTTATAGTCCGAATACTGCTGTGGTAGTTGAGTTGCACAAATAAGCTCGCTGAGACTGTGCAGTATCCCAATAACAAAATAACGATCGCTGCCTCGCACTTGTCTCTGTTGCGCTATTGATTTTGCCACTACACCTGTCAAGACAGCGCGTTGCCAGAACTCCTCAAAATTGAGTTGTTCAGAGGAAAACGATTTGAACGCCAGATTAGCCGTTTCCGCTATTGAAATATTATACGCAGCTTCACCACCAATTACTTGAAGCGCTTTTTTCACTGTTCCAACCTCGGATTGGAACCGGAATAAGGCACTGTTGGCAAGCTTTAATACTTTTGCGCTTAATGACGGGTCAACGGACATGACCTTTGCAATATCGTCACTGCTCGCGCAGGGATCGTCTAAAAGACTACGGATCCTCACGCAGGTATCAGGTAACGTGAATGACAAGGCTGCATATCTAACGATTAATTCAGTGGACATAACACTACTCTCTCACTAATTATTGGCGTTCATAGTAATGCAATTCGATATTTTATAGATGCCAGCGTTTATACTCGGCTGTTTTTTTCAATACCCTACGCAAGAATGCGGACAAACAATCATCTTCCAGTTGATAGACAAGACTGTGTTTGCACTATCATGACGGAGCAATAATTTAGACACGTAAAAACGTCAGCATGTTTTTCAACTAATGCTGGTTTTTAGGCTATAAAGCGCTTGGCGGAGGGATGTTGTTATTTAAAAGCGTGCGAGCACAAGGATGTGCGAGCTAGAGCGTCCAGGGATGGTTTAAGCGTCTTTTAAATATCGACATGCCGCAGCCAGATAGCTTATCTTAAATAGACATTATTAGTTGAAAAACAGGATTGCGATTCGTTAATTACAAGGATTAAAACAATTCACCTTGTTGGAAGTGAGGAGGCATTTCTGGTGAATTTTGCTTCTTAAGCATGAAGGCTCGGCGTCGGCGATTACAGGCTGTGACAATAATGCGTTTTGTTCTATCGTCTATCGAATGCCAATGCTGGCGCTCTTCTCTCGAGCGAAAGCAGCCCAGACAATATCCTTTGGGACCCGACTCACAGACGCCTATGCAAGGGCTTGGTATCTCGAAAAACTCAAGCTGCTGCAAAACCAATCGCCCTCTTACATCTAGCCATAATGTAATAAAAATAAATCATCGCGAAATATCTAAAGCGCGCAGCTCACATCAAAAGACTGCTTCTGATGCGGCTAACGCGTCATAGCCTGGCGGCACTTAACAGGTTTTAGTATAAACGCTGATCTTGAACAACATGATCTGGTTTTTTATACAGTAATAAGAAACAGTTTCGCGACGGTTGGATAAGGAATCTTGAAGGCGCATTTAGCAATACCCACAAAACACAAAAGGACATGTAAACATGTCCTTTTGAAAGCTTTTCTAAGAGGGTGAAAACGAATTATTTTTTCCTTGCTTTCGGGTTTGGCATATCAGTGATACTGCCTTCAAAAATCTCCGCAGCCAAGCCAACAGACTCATTCAACGTTGGGTGCGCGTGAATGCTTAATGCAACATCTTCTGCGTCAGCGCCCATTTCGATTGCCAAACCAATTTCGCCTAGCATTTCACCAGCATTTGTGCCGACGATGGCGCCACCGATAACACGACCAGAATCTTTATCAAAGATCATCTTTGTCATTCCATCGGTTGCTGCAGATGCTATCGCACGACCTGAAGCACTCCACGGGAAGGTAGCTGATTCATAGTTAACGCCTTGGTCTTTTGCTTCTTTTTCTGTTAAACCAACCCAAGCAACCTCAGGTTCAGTATAGGCGACAGAAGGGATACAACGCGGATCAAAGTAGTGTTTCTTACCTGCTATAACCTCAGCTGCGACATGCCCTTCATGGACGGCTTTGTGCGCAAGCATTGGTTGGCCTACCAAGTCTCCGATTGCGAAGATATTGCTAACATTTGTGCGCATTTGCTTATCAACGTTAATAAATCCACGCTCATCAACAGCCACGCCTGCTTGTTCTGCCGCTATTAAACTACCATTTGGTCGTCTACCTACGGCGACAAGCACTTTGTCATATTTCACCGGCTCAGCGGGTGCCGCTTTACCTTCAAAACTCACGTAAAGGCCATCATCTTTTGCTTCAATGGCGGTTACTTTAGTTTCAAGCATTAGATTAAACTTGTTCTTAAGGGTTTTGGTGTATACCTTTACAACATCTTTATCCGCAGCAGGGATAAGTTGATCTAAAAACTCTACTACGTCAATTTGTGCGCCTAATGCATTATAAACAGTGCCCATTTCTAGGCCAATGATGCCACCGCCGAGTACCAGCATTTTTTCTGGTATATCTTTCATTTCAAGCGCGCCAGTAGAATCAATCACACGCTCATCATCATGCGGAATAAACGGCAACGTTACCGGTTCTGAACCTGCTGCAATAATCGCATTATCAAATATGATAGTCGTTTTACCGTCTTTACCTTCGACCTCGATTGTATTTGCGCCAGTAAACTTGCCATATCCCTGCACATGTTGAACCTTGCGCATTTTTGACATGCCACCTAACCCTTTAGTCAGCTGACCAACGACAGAGTCTTTCCAAGCACGAATTTTATCAAGGTCAAACGTGGGTTCACCGAAACTTACGCCGTGATCCGCAAGATGCTTTGCTTCTTGTATAACCTTAGCCACATGAAGCAAAGCTTTTGAAGGAATACATCCTATATTTAGACATACACCACCTAACGTATCTCTCGCATCAACCAACACCGTCTCAATCCCCAAATCTGCCGCTCTGAAAGCAGCGGAGTAACCACCAGGGCCTGCACCGAGTACTACTAATTGCGTTTTTATTTCACTCATTATGACCTCAATCAATCGTCTTTCAACGGACGTTGCCGGCATATTGATATGAATATGCACGACAACAAATATTATTATTCCAATGTTTTTAAGATGCTCGTGGAAACATGTGAGCATCAAATAATTTTCACTACAGCAAAATACGCCTTATATCAGTGAGAGCTCCGCCTAAATGCGCAGCAAATCGCGCCGCTAATGCGCCATCAATGACACGATGGTCGTAAGATAATGATAGCGGCAACATTAGACGAGGCTGGAACGCATTTCCATCCCACTTTGGTTTGATTTCGCTCTTTGAAACCCCAAGTATGGCGACATCTGGCGCATTTACGATAGGTGTAAATGCCGTTCCTCCAATCCCTCCCAAACTTGAAATGGTAAAACAACTTCCTTGCATATCAGCAGCTTTTAGTTTTCCATCACGTGCTT
Source organism: Glaciecola sp. UBA2563 (assembly GCA_002340325.1). Classification (GTDB taxonomy): domain Bacteria; phylum Pseudomonadota; class Gammaproteobacteria; order Enterobacterales; family Alteromonadaceae; genus Glaciecola. The sequence continues at coordinate 43,891 of DDLV01000118.1, forward strand.
TGATACTGACATCTGTCAATTCTCTTGAAATATCCAGTATTCCTTTCTTGTCTACATCACGGATAACAGGCACTACTAGTCCCCCCGGTGTATCAACGGCGATGCCGATGTGATGGTACTTTTTCTGAATCAATGATTCGCCAGACTCTGAAAGACTGGAGTTAAAAGCAGGGTAGGCTTTTAATGCATCTGCCACTGCTTTCATCATAAATACTAACGGCGTTATTTTTACACCCAAATTGCGCTTTTCAGCAATTGCATTTTGCTCTTTGCGAAAAGCTTCCAAATCTGTGATGTCAGCTTCTTCAAATTGCGTAACATGCGGAATGGTTACCCAGTTTCTGTGTAAATTTGGACCCGATAGTTTTTGTATACGAGATAGTGGAATTTCTTCAACTTCACCAAACTTGCTAAAGTCGACTTTTGGCGGCGGCAATACTTGTAAACCACCTGCGCCATTTCCAACGGAAGACGTTGCAGTAACTTTAGGTCTGGAGAGCTCATACTTCACATATGACTGGACATCCTCTTTAAGGATCCTGTTCTTGCGACCACTACCTTTCACCTCATGCAAATCGACGCCGAATTCTCTTGCCAATCGGCGTACCGACGGTGATGCGTGAATTTTACCCGATTTAGTCTTCTCACCGGCTGAAGGATGATGAGGAACCGGAGGAGCTTTTAGCGCTTCTCTCGATGTCTCAGTGCCAAGCATTGGGTGCGTAGTTGATGAACTTGAAGCACTATTTGAAGCTGTAAGTGATTCTGTCACGCTCGCCGTTTTAGCGCCTGCAACTTTTAGCGTTAAAACAAGGGAACCTTCCGATACTTTATCACCAACGGCCACTTTAACTTCAACAACTTCACCTGCTGTAGGCGCCGGCACATCCATCGTTGCCTTGTCCGTTTCAAGCGTAATCAATCCATCTTCTTCTGCAACGGTGTCACCCGCGCTGACAAGTACATCAATAATATCAACACCTTCAGCATCACCAATGTCAGGGACTGTTACATCAATGATTTCGGCCCCTGCAGATGTCGGGGCTGCTGAAGCTTGCGCTACAGAAGCAGGTTGCACTGTTTCGATTTCAGATGGTTGGCTACTCGATGAAGTTGTTTCAAGTAACAGGACTAGTGAACCTTCCGATACCTTATCTCCCACAGCCACCTTAAGTTCAACGATTGTCCCAGCTTGCGGCGCTGGTACATCCATCGTTGCTTTGTCGGTTTCAAGGGTGATGAGTCCATCTTCTTCAGCGACACTATCACCTACGCTTACCAACACATCAATTATGTCGACATCTTCGGCATCACCAATATCAGGTACTGTAACTTCTATGATAGAACCCGATGTCTTTTCTTCGCTTGTCTCTGAAGCTTTTGCTGCTTCATTTGCAGGCTGTGCTGACGCCGCACTTTCAGTACTATCATTTGATGAAGCACCTTGTTCGGTAGCTTGACCAATAACATCACCTTCTTTTATTTTGTCTCCAACGCCCACGGATAAGCTAGTCACCGTACCCGCAAACGGGATGGGAATGTCCATGCTGGCTTTATCGCTCTCTACCGTTACCAAAGAGTCTTCAGCATTAAGCTCGTCTCCCACAGAAACCAGTACCTCGATTATCTCAACTTCTTCTCCACCAACGTCAGGAACAATTATGTCTTTTGCATTTGCCATGTGTATGCTCCTTACGCGTAAAGCGGATTTAATTTGGTTGCGTCAATACCAAGCTCATCTCGAGCTTTGACAAGCTCTTTCTCGGTAAGATCACCTGAAGCATAAAGCTCATAAAGTGCAGCGTAAGCAACATAATTGGCATCTACTTCAAAATGACGTCTGAGATTTTCGCGGCTGTCCGATCGCCCGAAACCATCTGTGCCAAGCACACGGTAGCTGCTAGGAACATAATTTCGCACTTGATCAGCGAAATTCTTGATATAGTCAGTCGCCGCAATAGTAGGTCCATCAAAGCCCTCTGCTAACACTTCAGTGACCCATGGCACCTTTTGTTTCGCATCTGGATTAAGCATATTGAATCGATCTGTATCTAGCGCTTCTCTTGTCAATTCGTTAAATGACGTTACGCTGTACACCTCACTTGCTACTTTATACTTTTCTTGAAGTAATTCAGCGGCAGAGCGCACTTGTTGCAAGATTGTACCGCAACCCAATAGTTTCACTTTCTTCTTGGAACGTGAGGTGCCAACAGTTTCTAATTTATAAATGCCCTTGAGAATGCCCTCTTCTACACCTTTTGGCATGGCAGGTTGTACATAATTCTCATTCATGACAGTAAGGTAATAAAAAACATTCTCTTGTTTTTCAAACATTCGCTGGACACCGTCTTGGACAATCACAGCTACTTCATAACCATACGTCGGGTCATAGCTTATACAGTTAGGGATCAATGCTGCCTGAGTATGGCTGTGCCCATCCTGATGCTGCAAGCCTTCACCATTTAACGTTGTTCGACCTGCAGTACCGCCAACCAGAAAACCACGTGCTTGAGAGTCACCCGCTGCCCAAGCCATATCACCCACGCGTTGAAAACCAAACATTGAGTAGTAAATGTAAATCGGTAGCATCGGATAATTATTTGTAGAGTAGGATGTGCCGGCGGCAAGCCACGATGACATCGCGCCTAGTTCATTTATGCCCTCCTGTAGCACTTGACCTTTTTTATCTTCGCGATAATAGGCGACTTGATCTTTGTCTTGCGGAACGTATTTTTGCCCTTCATTTGAATAGATACCCACCTGTCTAAACAAACCTTCCATACCAAAGGTTCTTGCTTCATCAGGAATTATAGGTACTACCCTATTGCCCATTTGTTTGTCTTTTAACAGCACTGTCAATACCCTGACAAATGCCATAGTTGTGGATATCTCTCTTTCTCCAGACCCTTTTGTAATTGCATCAAAGGCTTTTAGAGGAGGGGTTGCTATCTCATCTGAAGCATTCGCTCTTCGCACTGGCATATAGCCATGCAGTGAATCACGTCGCTCCTTCAAATATTTCATTTCCGGACTGTCTTCTTCAAATTTAAAATATTTGAGTTCTGCACAATCGTCATCGCTTAAAGGCATATTGAAGCGATTTCGGTATTCTTTGACAGAATCTAAATCCATTTTTTTGACTTGGTGAGCAATATTTTTGCCTTCACCCGCGGAGCCCATTCCATAGCCTTTTACTGTTTTGGCAAGAATGACTTGTGGTCTGCCAACCGTTTCCGTTGCGCGCTTGTAAGCTGCGTATACTTTCACAGGGTCATGACCGCCACGATTAAGACGCCATATGTCATCGTCTGACATATTTGCCACCATCTCTTTGAGCTCTGGGTACTTGCCGAAGAAGTATTTCCTAGTATAAGCGCCGCCCTTCTCTTTGCAGTTTTGGTATTCGCCATCAACCGTTTCATTCATTAACTGCAGCAGCTTTCCGGATGTGTCGCGTGCAAGAAGTGGGTCCCAATACCGCCCCCATATGACTTTAAATACTTCCCAACCGGCTCCGCGAAACGTGCCTTCTAATTCTTGAATAATTTTTCCGTTGCCGCGAACAGGACCGTCTAGTCGTTGCAAGTTACAGTTAATAACAAACGTTAAGTTGTCTAAGCTTTCACGCGATGCCAGCCCTATCGCGCCTAAACTCTCTGGTTCATCACATTCACCGTCGCCAAGGAAACACCAAACGCGTTGGTTAGAACAGTCTTTTAACCCTCGATTAGTTAAGTATTTTAAAAACCTAGCTAAATAGATTGCCTGCATTGGCCCTAGCCCCATAGACACCGTAGGAAACTGCCAGAATTCAGGCATTAGCTTAGGATGTGGATAAGAGGATAGCCCTTGGCCATCTACCTCTTGGCGGAACATATCTAATTGATTCTCGCTCAAGCGCCCTTCTATAAAGGCTCGTGAGTATATACCAGGAGAAACGTGTCCCTGAATAAACAAGAAATCACCGCCACTTTGTTCAGTTGGCGCTCGAAAAAAGTGATTAAAACCAACATCATAAAGCATAGCGGATGATGCAAAACTAGAGATGTGACCGCCTAACTCTAAGGCTTTCTTTGACCCTCGCAAGACCATCATCAATGCATTCCAACGAATTGCATTTCGTATTTTTGTTTCAATCGTCTGGTCGCCGGGCATTGTGGGCTCTTGCCCTGTAGGTATCGTATTTATATAAGCCGTTGTTGCGTCATAAGGTAAATGCGCACCGTTCAAACGTGCTTTTTCAATCAATGATTCTAATAAATAATGAGCGCGCTCAATTCCATCCTCTTCGAGTACTGCTTCCATGGCATCCAACCATTCGGAGGTTTCGATAGGATCCACATCGGTTTGCTTCATCTGAGCCATACTGTTTTCCTGTTCTCTTGTTCAAATAACCAAGGTGAAATCACATCACCTAGTCGTGTGTTGATTCATTGCCGTTTGTTAATAAAATATTCAGTTGCTTGCGTTTTGTTTATGATTTAAAAGTCGCTTCAAAAATTGCATTCTGTCTATGTTTAGCGCGATACAAAGTATTTTTATTATAATATTTTTTTAATTTTATTTTTTCGTTTAAATTACATTTAATTAACATCAATACTACGTAGATTTTCTTATTTCGCCAAGTTCTCCTTTTGTTTTAGTCTTTTGTTATTCGGCGTAACGAGCGCTGAATAGCCACGTCATTTTTGTTTATTTCTAAAAGTGTTTTTTCGATAAACGCCAAATGTTCATGACTAGCATTCCTTGCCGCTACCGGATCTTTACTGATAATTGCCGCAACGACTGCTTTGCGCTGCTTAACAATTGTTTCTTCAACATCAGCACCCTGTCGCAACATGGTCAAGTTAGCTTGAATGTTCTCTTCCAATATTGGCTGCATAGTTCGCATAACGTGCAACAGCACCACGTTGTAGGATGCTTTTGCCATTACGATATAAAATTCCGAAAGTGCTTTAGCTTCTTTAGCTGTTGAAACCATTGAATACGGGAGGTCGTCTAACGCTTGTGATAACGCATCAAAATCTTTCTGCTGGCCTCTCAACGCTGCGTAAAATGCAGCCATACCCTCAAGAGAATGGCGAAACTCCAACAGGTCAAACTGCGACTCGGGTCTAGAACTTAGAAGTTCCATAAGCGGATCGGTCATTCGCTGATTCAGACTGCTTGAGACAAATGTGCCGCCACCCTGTTTCCTTTCAATAAGTCCCTTTACGGTTAGATTCTGAATAGCTTCCCTTAGCGATGGTCGCGATACTTTGAACTTTTCTGCCAACATCCTCTCTGGCAAGAGTTTTTCACCCGCAGAAAGTGTACCGTCCAATATCATGTTCTCTAGACGTTCAGTTATTACATCTGATAATTTTGGCTGTTTGATCATTTTGTCCTTTCTTAAATTTGTAGGCAGTCAACAACAGATACAATGATTGTTACCCGTTGTTATGATTTGAAAAACTGCAACACAACGCCAATTGGTATAACCAATTTACCAATTATAATAAAGGATAAAATAAGATACGTAAACCCCTAAATGGGAAGAAGTGCTAAAAAGATTTTATTTTGTGAAGGCTAAGGCCCGTTTCTATTCGTTCATTGTTTGACTGAAAAATGACCTGCAGCACATATAAAGAGCATGGATAAATAAGCCCTTAAGCTACTAAGAAAGAAGACCAACCATGGTCCCAATCGCCGTAATCATTAGTAAAAAGACAACGTTTCTCTTGACTAATTTGACAAGTTGAAGAGGTTCATCGACGATTGGGTCGCGGCTATCAACTTCTTCTGCCGCTTTTGCGACTGTACCCAAAGCATCATAAGTGTTAATTGATGTATTAGTTAGAATGCCCATCCAAGCATTCAAAGCGCTACTGAAGTGTCCGACGATCATAAAGCCAAATGTCGTCAAACGAACGGGGAGCCAGTCCAGAAGAAACAAGAGTTTATCCACATCGGTTTCATCTTTAATGCGCTTGGTTTTTCGCTTTGTTTGAAGGCTACATTCTTTGATAATCGCATAGAAAAGCAAACCAGATATACCTGTAAAAACAAAAAAGATAATCACAGAAACATATTGACGATAATTTACAAGAACTAACTGCTTTCCAACATTATCAAGGTTACCTCCGTAGTTTCCGAAATCTTCACTGTGCAACGCACAAGCAACAAAATCTTCTCTTTCGGCAGATTGCAAATACTTCTTATAGGTTGCCTTCGTTACTGGACATCCCAAACATACCCATAGGAGAATTAGATTGATTACAAACGCTATGATAAGCGGCGCCATCGACAATGCGACATGCAACAGTATCGCGGGCAATGCGGCAACTAATATGACTGCCAACATATTTACTGATAAAAATGATGACACCCATTTTTTTTTGACAAGAAATCCAAAATACTTTTCGGTCCAAGTAGCGATATGCCAATGTCGAGATTTCGTTGTCACACGCTCCAACGCCATTATGATTAATATTGAAAACATTGTCATAGCTATTCATTGACCTTTTTTGTTCATTATTTAAAGAGCCCACCAATATCATTTGTTATATGTACAGCACGTTTAATACTCAATATTTGCATGAGACACTTTTTTACTTCGACTTACAAAAGTATAATCTGCATTAACTGACCTGCAATACCCCACTAACTAGAGACAAAGAGAAATGGTAAACCACAAAGACATCGATATTGAAGGCGATGTCATTCGCGCCCTGAAAGAAGATCTTGGTGGGGAGTTGAATCCTGAACTGGACATTACTGCGCTACTTATCCCCAAGAATAGTAAACGTGACGCACGCATTATTGCGAGGGAAGCCGGTGTTTTCTGCGGGAAGGCGTGGGCAGAACTAAGTTTCAAAATCGTCGATGATGACCTTCACATGGACTGGCTAGTCGAGGACGGCGACAGCATTGTTGAGAACCAAACATTGGTGAAAATCAGCGGGTCAGCGAGAAGCATTTTGACTGCTGAACGGACGGCATTAAATTTTATGCAGATGCTCAGTGGAACTGCAACATCGGCAAACATTTATGCTTCCAAATTATCGTCGACAAGCACCGTTATGCTGGACACCCGAAAAACAATCCCCGGATTTCGCAATGCTCAAAAATATGCGGTTAAATGTGGTGGCGCAGAGAATCATCGCTTTGGTTTATACGATGCATTTTTAATCAAAGAGAATCATATAATGGCATGCGGCGGAATTGGCAACGCTGTATCCAAAGCAAAGCAGTTGCGGCCGGGTTTACCAGTAGAAGTTGAAGTAGAATCCCTTGAAGAGCTAGGTCAAGCAATCGACGCTGGCGCCAGTATTGTCATGCTCGACAACTTTGATACAGAACAGATACAAGAGGCAGTTTTATTAAATAACGGCCGTTGTAAACTCGAAGTGTCGGGTAATATTAAAGACGATAAGCTGGAAAAGTTGGCGGCTATCGGAGTGGACTATATATCGTCAGGCGCACTTACAAAAAATATTGTCGCCTTGGATCTTTCGCTTCTAATAGACTAACTACCACGTAGTCAACTGCCATCTTGATTTTGATGTATTTTTGATAGATGTTTTAAAATCAAGACTCACGTATGTGTTCACATACTTCACTTTAGCGCTTTCAATTTTATACTGCTCGCAAGATTGGACATCGGTCTATCTTGTCTTGATTGACTTTTGTGCAATCAATTTTTACCAAACACTAGATGCGCATTGCGCAATGAGAGGAAACTTACTATGACTAAAGCTAACCAGAAAGGTTTTACGTTAATCGAACTTATGATCGTTGTCGCCATTATCGGCATCTTGGCAGCGATTGCTTTACCAGCTTATAACAGCTATGTACAAAAGGCAGAATTCAGTGAAGCTATTAATGCTACTGCGGCCGCTAAGTCAGCCGTTGAAGTCTGTTTACAGTTAAACCAAGGCGTTTTAGCCGATTGTGACGGTGGCGCAGATGGTATCCCAACTGACACAGCTGCATCGCAAGGCGCTGTCGGTATCTTCACTCAGAATAGTATCATCACTTCTGGCCTAGACGTTGGTGACGCTACAGCAGTTGAAACTTACCAGCTAACACCTGTATTCAACAACGGTCAGGTAACGTGGACTGCGGTTTGTACACCTACAACGCTTTGTTAATTTAAATTTGTTTTCATAAACAAAATCTTCAAGGCTAGCCCAGCGGTGCTGGGCTTCTTTTAAACATCATGTTGTTTTTGCATTCCGAACGGGGGATTTTATGAGCAAGACCGCTGAAATTTACGTTTGGGCTGGCGTAGATCGAGAAGGAACAAAACGCAAAGGTGAAATTCCTGCATCCAGTATCCAAGACGCAAAAAACACGCTACGCCGTCAAGGCATATCAACTTCAAAGCTAAAAAAACAGCCAAAACCGCTTTTTAGCGGAGGTAAAAAAAAGAAAGTAACCTCCGCAGATATTTGCGTACTGAGTAGGCAGTTGGCAACAATGCTTAGTGCAGGTGTCACGCTCATTCAAAGTCTGCAGATGGTCGGTCAAGGGAGTCCAAACCCCGGCGTAAGGGACATGCTTGAAAAAATCACTTTCGACGTTCAAGCAGGCAATCCATTATCAAAATCATTACGTCAATACCCTGACCATTTCGACGACTTATATTGCGACCTAGTCGAATCAGGGGAGCAATCCGGTGCATTGGAGACAATGTATGACAGAATTGCAATATACAAGGAAAAATCAGAAGCACTAAAATCAAAAATCAAAAAAGCCATGTTTTATCCTGCCGCTGTTGTCGGTGTTGCATTCATCGTTACGACTATTTTGTTGATTTACGTCGTGCCACAGTTTGAGGAAATTTTCTCTGGTTTCGGCGCTGAATTACCAGCATTCACGCAGTTTGTTATGGGGATATCTAATTTTGTGCAGGATTTTGGATTATTTATAGCGGCCGGAGTAATCGCCGGCATCATTGTATTCCTAAAATCGATGAAGGCCTCGCAATCGTTGCGAGACAATGTCGACAAGCAAATCCTTAAGACACCTGTAATCGGTGAAATATTGAAAAAAGCAGCTGTCGCTCGCTACGCCCGAACGCTGTCCACAACATTTGCTGCAGGTGTACCGTTAATAGACGCACTAAAATCAGCAGCAGGTGCGTCGGGCAATGCCGTGTTTAGAGATGCAATTTTATATATAGGTAAAGAAGTATCAGCAGGCACACAAATGTATGTCGCGATGCGCGCTACAAATATATTCCCTGATATGGTTGTACAAATGGTATCAATTGGGGAGGAGTCGGGATCAGTTGATGACATGCTGCAAAAGGTAGCAAATATTTATGAAGCTGAAGTCGACGATATGGTGGATGGCCTAACGTCGCTATTAGAGCCTCTAATCATGGCCGTACTAGGCGTTGTGATAGGTGGATTGATCATCGCAATGTATTTGCCAATCTTTAATATGGGTGCTGTTATTTAATAATAGCTAACACAGAAAACCATAATCGAATTACCTAAGTTAATAAACCATAAACTTTTTAAACCCAACCGGCCATTGTTATCTCAGTGGCCGGTTTTTATCTTTGTACGTATTTAGGGTCTGTTTTTCTTTAAACATTGTCTTTATCAGCCGATACTATAACAGCATCGGGGTTACCCCAATCAAAAACACTAGTTGGCTTGAACTTGACATCACCAAGCACTCTTAAACAAAAAGATTATGACTAATAAGGCCCTTCGCTAATGTGGCAACTACTCAGTGAATCATTAATTGTATTTGTTTCCTTTACATTTTTTATAAGTCTATTAGTCGGCAGTTTTTTGAATGTTGTCATCTATCGCGTTCCTCAGATGATGAAAAATGACTGGGAAGCTGAAATTAAGGAGTACCGCGGTGAGTCTCCTGAGCAAAAAGCAGCATTCAATCTCGTTACACCCGCCTCTTCATGCCCAGCTTGTGGGCACAAAATAAAACCTTGGGAAAACATTCCCGTTATCAGTTGGTTATTCTTGCGAGGAAAGTGCAGCGCTTGTAAAACGCCGATTTCAATTCGTTATCCAATTATTGAGTTATTAACAGCATCGTTAAGTGCTATCGTTGCCTGGCACCTTGGGTTTTCAATGTTCTCAATTGCTTTCATAATAGGCACCTGGCTATTGGTCGCGATGACGTTTATTGACATTGATGAGATGCTGTTACCAGACACTATGACATTAGGGCTTTTATGGCTTGGATTATTAACAAATGCGGTGTTTTATCCTGAAAACCTAACAAATTCTGTATTTGGTGCAATTTTTGGTTATTTGAGTCTGTTTTCAGTGTATTGGGGGTTTAAATTACTCACAGGTAAAGAAGGGATGGGATATGGTGACTTTAAGCTGCTAGCTGCACTGGGTGTCTGGGTTGGATGGCAACAGTTGGTTGTTATAATTCTATTATCGTCAGTCGTTGGAGCAATTGTAGGCATACTGCTAATGCTCAAGCGTAATGAAAACGGCAGTATGGCAATTCCTTTTGGCCCGTATTTGGCAGCTGCTGGATACCTTACTGTGCTTTTTGGAAACGACATCGTTAACTGGTACCTCAGTTCTTTCGTGGCGTAGTCTTATTGGCTCCGTTCATAGTGTTTTTTTGGCTCTGTTCGCGTTAACTGTATCTTTTGATTGTATGCTGAATATACAGTCAATTATAAGGTCTAGAAATTTGAAAGCCTAAAAATCATG
>DDLV01000099.1 GCA_002340325.1 Glaciecola sp. UBA2563
TCGCGGACGCGTGCACGACCAACACAAGCATCAGTTAAGTCCAATCCCATTGGGGATTCTCTATTGGTAAGCACAAATCTAAATGATTAAAGAAATGCTTTGCCAAACGCATACGAAAGTAATTTTTACAATTATCGTTAGTACCTGCCATTATCGAACCTTTAAAGTAGTGAATGTAGAAATTTACTTAATTAGAAGACTAGTCAGCATTTACCCCCAGAGAATAATCAAAACCAACTATTGCGGTGACGATGAAACAAAAATAGTAATGCAAATGTGGTTATGTGATATCCCAAAAACCTCGATCGTAACCAGTTTTGGTGACGCTAAAAAAATGTATATAAAAAATGATCCATTTAATAATGGATTTATTATTATGAATGATATTCATTCAATATATTACATCGTAAAGCGGTTATTTGTGTTGATAAATGAACAAATTGTAATGACCGATTTATTCATCAGGCGACGTAATGATTGAAATTTAGTTGCAAAGTGCAACCCACATCCTTGATTAGCTAACATGGAGGGCGGAACGGGTAAGAAGGCAGAGGGTAGGGGATTTAGCGGTAACTAGACTCGCAGTTTGCCTAAGTATTTTGTCATTTTTTTTTAGTTCTATTCAAATAAGGTTTTACGCTATGACAGTTTTGATTATTGAAAACGATAGAGAACTCGCTAGGTCCCTTAAACAATCGCTACAGAATAAAAATATCACCTGCTTCCATTGCGATAACGGTGCAGATGGTTTGGATGCAGCACTTTGCATGGATTATTCTATTATTTTAATCTCACTCAACCTTAGGCTTGTTGATGGTTTAGAGGTTATTAAGCGAATTCGGCTTAAACCGCTCGCTGTACCGATCGTGGCGATGGGGCTAAATAGGCTTTATGAAAAAGAAATTGCACTGAAACAAGGCGCTGATAGTTTCCTACAAAAACCCTTCTATGACCATGAGCTCATTGAACACCTCGGAAACTTTAATATCCCTTTAGCAAGTGGGGTATCAAAATGATGATAGAAGCTAAAGGCGTATCTCTTGACCTCAATAGTTCCGTTGCGATGAGGGAAAACACAAATATCCAATTTAGCGTGCAAGAGGCAAGAGCACTTGAACTATTGATGAAAAATCAGGGCGTACTGATCACGCATTCTATGGTGGAAAACTATATTAAATACGCCTGTAGAAAAAATATTCAGCTAAATGATGAAAAGCTGCTCAAAAGAGTTTTTTGCAAAATTAATTGCGGTTTTTCAAAACCGGTGATGCAACCCATAGCAGAAACGGGTTTTATCTTCTTACCAGAAGATCCTTGCTAAACCATGGGGCAGTTACATATCACACATGGCTTTTATAACTTTCACCGGACGGCGAAAAGAACAAACAGCCTAACCGATTCAGATACGCTCCATCTCCATCAATTTTTAAAAACTTCATTAGGTAAAATACGAGTATGAACAATCAATGCAATCACGAAAATCAAGTATTGCTGTTACCGATATTAACGCAAATTATAGAGGCAAATTCTGAGATTGCTCTTCAAACCTTGACGTTCGGTAAAGGCACTGTAAAAGTAGACGATTTATTACAATTTCTTGATAGCGGCGTGATAGATAAAATGCAAAAAGTTGATGAGTTGTTGTTTTCATTAGGAAAAGATCCAGTGTATTACACACTATTACAAGATGTATTGGTAGATAATATCAACTCATCATCGTCAAAAAGGGTATACAAGTGATTCCTAGACTAAGTGATGATTCTCTTATGAGAAAACTTATTTGAAGCACGCACAACATGCTCATATTATGCAGTAAAGCGAGTTAAAATGGATAGTACGTGGTTGATTATTTCTGCGGCATTGGTATTCACCATGCAAGCGGGTTTCCTCTGTCTGGAGAGTGGAAAAGTACGAAGCAAAAATAGTGTCAACGTTGCCACTAAAAATGTAGCCGACTTTGTAATTTCTTCGGCCATTTATTGGTCGGTAGGTTTTGCAATTATGTTTGGTGATACCGTCAGTGGCTTGTTTGGAAAAACACATTTTTTCTTCGGAACGGGTGTCGATGGCACCTTTATAAGTTTCTTTATATTCCAACTAATGTTCTGTGGCACTACCTCTACCCTCTTATCAGGCGCTGTCGCTGAAAGAATGTCTTTCTTTGGGTACATTGTTTCAACGGTTGTTTTGAGTCTTTTTATCTTTCCCTTTGTTGGACATTGGGTTTGGTATGAAACACCACTTGGAAATGGCTGGCTAAAACAACTTGGGTTCTACGATTTTGCCGGTGCAACGGTAGTGCATTCGGTAGGTGGATGGGTAGCCCTCGCTGCTATTATCATTATCGGTCCAAGGCTCGGCAGGTTCAGCAAAAAAAGGCAAATGCCTCAAGGCTCGAATATCCCATTGGCAACCCTAGGGGTATTTTTAATCTGGTTTGGATGGTTTGGGTTTAATGGTGGCAGCACCTTAAAATTTGATGATACCGTACCATTAATTATTCTAAACACCTGTATTGGCGCTGTTTTTGGTGCATTAAGCGCTACCGCCATGAATTATGTAAAAGCCAAGAGTATAGATATCACCATTATGCTAAATGGTATTATTGCTGGCTTAGTATCTGTAACTGCAGGTGCGAACGCCTTTAGCCCGTTGGATGCAATGATGGCAGGAGGTATAGCTGGCATTCTTTTTTGTCTTGGTTTGGAATTCCTTGAGAAACTCAAACTAGATGACGCACTATCCGTTATTCCAGCCCATCTTCTCGCTGGTATGTGGGGCACATTCGCGGTAGCCATTTATGCAGATTTAGGAGTCTTAGATAATGGTTTAACACGTGGTGAGCAATTATGGGCTCAGACATTAGGCATTACCGTGATTGGTATATACAGTTTTTTCATCTCATACACCCTCCTGATAACGGTTAACTTTGTTTACCCATTACGAGTATCAAAACGAGCAGAGAGAATAGGAATGAATGTTTCTGAGCACGGGATAACAACAGAGACACTTGACTTGCTCAGCGCAATGAAAATGCAAGCCATCGCCGGCGAATTTCAACATCGCGTAAAGGTTGAACCATTCACTGAAATCGGGCAAATTGCTACTCAATATAACCGAGTCATTCAACGAGTCAAAGATGAAATAATATCACGAGACAGGGCGTTATCAGCCTTTAATGCGAGCGAAAGTCGAAAATCAGCGATTCTAGAGTCGTCTATGGACGGCATAATATCGATAAATAAATTAGGTGAAATAACAGAATTTAACCCTGCCGCTGAGCGCCTTTTTAGTCTCTCTAGGCGCCAAGCGGTGGGTTTAAATATCAAGCGAATGATATTTCCTGCGACAATTGTTGATAAAGTAGAAGACGCATTTGCCACACGTTTTTCATCTTCAGGATTAATGGTTTTGAATCGTCGAAATAGTATTAAGCTCAGACGGCTTGATGGTACCGAGTTTCCTGCTGAAGTGACCTTAACATCGAATGAAAAGAGCGATTATGCACTAGAGTATACACTTCATATACGCGATGTATCCAAACATCAAAAAATGCAGAACAAACTGCACAAAATGGCGTTTAGCGATGCATTAACTGGATTGCACAATCGAGCATATTTTCTCAAATGTTTAGATAAAGCTTTAGAAAAAGGTGTTTCAAGTGATTTAAATTTAGCTGTTTATTTTCTCGATCTCGATCGGTTTAAATCAATTAACGATACACTTGGCCATAAAGCGGGCGATATTTTACTGTGTGAAGTGGCCATTAAACTTCGCAGTATAACAAGAAAAAAAGACATTATTGCCCGATGGGGAGGTGACGAATTCGTTTTCATGATGACAGGTAACTTCACACGAAAAACACTAGAGAAGAAAGCGAATGAAGTACTCGATTGTATGTGCGAGCCCGTTCAAATTGAAAACAAAACGATTTCTTTGCAAACGTCAATCGGCATTGCAACTTGCCTTCTTAATTCAAGAAGCCTATCTAGCATTGAATATGTGCAACAGGCTGATATCGCTATGTATGAAGCGAAGAAGAAAGGCAGAAACAAATACCGGTTTTTCCTTCCAGAAATGGCAGAAAAGGCTAAGGAACAATTTGATTTTGAACTGGCATTAAAAAAAGCTGTTCAATCAGAACAAGGCCTGCATGTGGTTTATCAAGCGAAGTTTGATAGTTATCGCCGTATAGTCGGTATGGAAGCATTATTGAGGTGGGAACACGCGGACAAAGGTCTGATTTCGCCCGCAATTTTTATTCCTATCGCCGAAAAAACGGAAATGATTGTGGCGTTAGGGAATTATACGATATCAACCGTCTTTCACCAGATATCACAATGGCAAGACCTGGACGTCTTGAATGTACCTATTGCAATTAATCTCTCGGCAAGAAATCTGTTGGAGAAAGACCTAGTTAATTATGTATTTAGTCAAATAGAAGCGCATCGAATAGATCCATCATCGGTCGAGTTTGAAATAACTGAAAGTGTTATGTTAGAAGACATCGATAGATGTATAGAAGTATTACGTGCGTTCAAAGATAAGAACATCCGAATTTCTGTAGATGACTTCGGGACCGGTTATTCTTCTCTCAGCTACTTGAAGAAATTACCGCTGGATGTATTAAAAATTGACAGGTCGTTTGTTATGGATGCTATAGACGATAATGAAGATAAAGAAATAATCAACATGATTATAACGCTTGCAAAGAGCCTCAAGCTTTCAACAGTAGCAGAAGGTATAGAACACGAGGATCAATTCACGCTTTTAAAAGAGCTGGGTGTGGATTACTTTCAAGGTTATTTATTTGCCAAGCCCTTGCCTGCCAATGACGTAATGGAATTATTTGAAGCTGCGGAGCAATCATCATAATGAGTTAAATATCACATGGATTGACACCATTTTCAGTGCAGTTTGAGAATTATCTCATGGGCTCTGCACAAAACTTGTACGTAAATTCTGTTTTTTAAGGAATGACTGATTTGATAAAAATAGACTATGACTGGTATTCAGAAAAATACGAACTAAATGATTTTCAAGGCTTCTATGTAGTTCAGGAAAATTTCACTCACATGTCCTTTAAATCTTCATTGAATGATGGGCTCACGTGATAAGCATTATATATTTGAGTGAAGCCCGTCATGTATTCACAGATGACGATGAAAACGACTTAGCTATTCTTTCAGGGTGTAACAATAAGCAAAGGCATATAACCGGTTACTTATGTTTTTTCAGAAACAAATTCTTCCAGTATATTGAAGGCCCTGAGACTGATGTTATCGTGCTTATGGACATCATTAGAAAAGACCCTCGTCACAATATCATCTTCGAAACCAGACCATTATTCATTGAAAGCCGAAAGTTTCCCAATTGGTGCATGCGCAGCTTATCAAAACATGAGTTCGCGTCGGTCTATATGGAGGATTGCATAAAACAATCTTTACATTTTATTGACTCTAATCAATTCAACTCAGAAGTCTGTACTGAGAAGCTACTCCGACAGCTATCGAGAATTTCAATGTTAAATCGAAGAAATACCATGAATAATTACACACCATAGCATCTCGAAATAGTCGCAATTCACTCTAAAAGTGGAACTAAAGAGTGCATTTTTAAGGCAAAAAATTTTATTGTTTATGTCCAAAGGACCGGACAAACCAAGTCCATAAATTGAAAAAATTCCAAGATACTTGCAAACGATTTTTCTACAAGGATCATCATGAATAACATAGCTTAGATATCCCGCAGCCTTCGAATTGGATAATTTGTGTCGAAACACCGTTTATTTGTTTAAAAATTTGGTGTATTTTTTGCGATTTATCAAGCTTTAGGGACTTCTATGCGTTTTTCAGTGCCGGATATGTGTTTTAGCCCCCACTCGGATATTGCATCAAGTATTGGATATAAAGCTAGACCAGAAGATGTAAGTCGGTAATGCTTGCGCCGTGATGTTTCATTGGACGTTATAGATTTTATAATGCCTTGGTTTTCCAAATGAGAGAGCCGTGCTGATAAAATATTACTTGCAATCCCTTCTGGTGAGTTCCTAAATTGGTTAAATGTGTGCTTACCTGCAAAACAGTCTCTGACAATAATCAGAGACCATTTATCTCCGAATATATTCAGAGTATTAGTGATTGGACAAACCGAAGTATTCCTTTTCATGTGCTAAAGTCTTGGCGAGATTTAAAAAGAGTATAGTCAATATCTCAATACCTACTATTTACGAGAGCTTTTTAAAGCTTAACTGCTCTTGTATAACGCGTAATAACAACATAAAAAAGGCGGAAAACTAGTTTCCGCTTTTTCAAACATAAGTATTTTAGGGTTGGACGTGAAACTCAATTGTGTCTTGAATGAGCAATTCACCCTTAGCTTGTCGTTGACTGTACAACACAAAATTTAATGAGTACATCCCAGCACCAAACTCACTGCCTCTTCCATCTAAATTTCCTCGTCTATCTCCAAAAAGAGCGTATGGTGCTGCATTTTCTAGCCTGCTGATCTCACCAAGACTAAGCTCGACACTCCCTATCTCAGACTCATTTATCGCCAATGGTGGCACTAAAAGTATTGCCACTTTTCGTTTTTCAAATATACCTGGCGATAGTGAACCCCCGTTTTGAATACTAGATAGAAGTTCGCCAGTGTCAGCATCAAAGAATTCAAGAGATGCCTTGTTAGGATCCTGGCCAATCTCAAATGATAATGTAACTTCTCCCAAGTAATCCCCTCCTAATGCACGCTCCGCATAGAATTGTGCAACCAAATAGTGTTTACCGATTCCCAAAGCTTCTCCTCTGCCCAGAATATCTCCGCGCCTATCACCAAAAGCAAAGTAAGGGGCGCCATTTTCCACCCTAGCAGGCAAATCATTCACTGTAATTTGAACACTACCGATTGGCTGGTTTGGTGCAATCTCAAAGTTCAATGGGATTGCATCAAATTCTGTCAAAAGCACATCGCCCCCCGATAACGCACCGATTATACTGCCATTATCTCCGCGATAGGCATTGATATTCGCATCAATAGCAATAGGTTGGGGTTCTAATGGGATATCATCAGGTGCCTGCATAATTTCAAAAGTAACCTCCGTCTCACCCAATAATTCTCCTTCGAGCCCACGCTGTTCGTAAGCTCGAGCAGTTATTGTATGGGCACCAACACCTAGCACTTCACCACGCCCGATAATATCGCCACCGCCATCACCAAATGCAAAATATGGTGCACCGTTTTCAATCCTTGAAGGTAAATCATTTACGATTATTTCAAAACTACCGACGGGCTTATCAGATTGAACACTAAAGTTTAATGCGACGTTATGCAGATCGTGAGTAAGCTGCGAATTATCTGATAGCTCGGTTATTATCTGGCCACTTTCTGCATTAAAAGCAATGAGAAGTAGATTAATATGGGCTGGCTCGGGTTCTGGTTCCTGAACAACCCCATCGTGGAACTCAAAGCTACGTGTAAATTCGCCAAGGAATGCCCCTGTCGCATTTCTGTCTGCATAAAATCTGGCGGTAACCCTATGTGTGCCGCTCCCTAGAACTTCGCTATTCTGGGATAAATCACCCCTTTTATCACCAAAGGCAAAATAAGGCGCGCCATTTTCAATTCGACTTGAATTATCGTTGACAGTTATTTCAACACTACCGACAGGCGAGTCTACCTGGACATTGATATTCACAGGCAGTTCGGCAAACGTATTATCAAGTACTTGTCCATGCGAAAGTTCAGTAATCACGCTAGCATCATCAGCATTATAAAGGGTGAATGACACATCTGATGTTTCAAGACCTTCAACCGGTTCTGGTTCAGGTTCAACGATAACGGCTTCTTCGATTAAGAACGTATATATCACCTCCCCTAAGAATTCGCCGCCAAGATTTCTTTGTGAATAAAAAGATGCTGTAGCTGTATGAGTACCAGTACCTAACACAAGTCCTCTATCTAAGATATCGCCACCGCGATCACCAAACATAAAATAGGGCGCACCATTCTCGATACGCGAAGGCAGTCCATTTACCGTTAATTCAACGCTACCAATCGGCGTTTTGGGCGTCACTCTTATGGTGACTGGGATTTCGGCATACGTATTATCGATTACTTGCCCACTTGCAAGTTCCGCGATTATTGACGCATCATTTGCATCAAAGAGGGTGAACGCCACATCTGAAGGGTTAAATCCTTCAATCGGGGAAGGCTCTGGTTGAACGATAACCTCATCCTCTATTCTTATAGAGCGGACAAGCTCTCCCAACAATTCGCCACCAAGGTTTCTCTGTGAGTAAAATGATGCTTTTACAATGTGAACACCGGACCCCAGAACTACACCTCTATCAGTTATATCACTCCCGCGATCACCAAACGCAAAATATGGAGCACCGTTTTCTGTGCGGGAAGGTAATCCATTTACGGTTATTTCGACACTGCCAATATCTAAATTGGGTGTCACTTTAAAGGTTAACGGGATTTCTGCAAACGTATTATCGATCTCCATACCTTCAGTCAGTATAGACACTAGCTCACCCGTACTTGCGTCATAAAGAGAAAAGGATGCATCTAGCTCCAGAGGTGTAGGCTTGTCGATTGGTTCTTCTATGGGTGTTGGATCTGACGGTCCAGAGTTATCACTTTGGTCGCCACTAAGTTCATCAGATGAACCATCCAAGCTTAATACAAATGCTCTTATTGCGTCTTTTTCATCACCGTCTAAACTCGCAAACACGCTATGTGGCTCAGTTCTTCGCAGCACGCTACCATTAGATACCATAATGCCATCAAGCCACACCTTTTGGTTACCTTGCATCATGATTTCAATCGTATTGTTCTCACCCGAATTCAACGCGGTATCAATAACTGCCCACTGCCAACTATTGGGCGCGTCATTGGGTGAGTTAATGGTATTTTTAAGTAAAACAGTATGTTCAGCGTCGTTAACTCTCAACACAACTTGTGTTTGTTGTGCGGCAGCATATCGAATAGCAACTTTTGCTGCTTCTCCATCAACCTCACTACCAATCGCGGTCCACCATGTGACCGGTGCATTTGGCTCTAATGTCATATAAGTGTCATTTAACATGCCTCTAGCATCACCGCCACCGCCGTTTTGTTTCCCAAATGCTAACGCGCCACTTGCCTCCTGAACGTCTATGAATTCACCGCCACCAAATGTCATTGCATCAGCAAAGTCATTTACTTGACCATGATGCAAATACAAACGACTTGCGTGTAATCCCAATAATGATGGAGTATCAACTCCAGAAAGCGCATCTTCACCCAGGCGAAGTCCCGAAAAACTGGTTGTTGTTCCCACATCTTGTAATGATGGGGCATAGACGGAGGTGATAACACTATCGGTGAAGTTGTCTCCGCTATGACAGCTTGCACAATTGAGCGATTCAAACAGTGCTTTACCAGCACTTGCAGTATCGGTTAATGCACCGTCGGATTTTCGCCACGGACTTCTTGGAATTGAATCTTTGGTAAACGTCGCTACGTACGCCGCCAATGCATCTAACTCTGTACTTAGACCGGTTTTAAATGAAGCAGGAGTTGCATGCTGGTTGGAGAACGCTTCTTGACTTATCGAAATAAAGCCTGTACCGCCAAATGCATCGCGGATATCGTGCTCGAAATCTTGTATTTCATCAAAGTTACCACTCCAATGAACATTCCCATGTGCCAATCCCCCTTTGCCTCGCAGATCGATGGTGCGTCTGAATCCTTCACCCATACCGGTAACATCCCAGACCCGTCCATCATGGCCTCCCTCAATGTGACAACTGGCACAACTGATATATCCTTCTGCACTCATTCTTGGATCAGCTGCATTATAAAAGACCTGAAGCCCCGTTAATTCTTCGCTTGATAATGTTTCGGTGATACCAGCAGTGGCTGACGTCACTTTCTGAATTGAAGTCGAGTTTTGCTCTAGTAGCTGACTTGCATCAAATTTAGTCACGCTCCGTTCGGTGAAGTTTTGTGTGAAAACACTTTTTGAAACATTATCAATGAGTATCCCTTGAGGAGCTAATCCGGTTAGTTCATTGATAATTTCATCAACATTGTGTCCAGACGCCTGCTTCAATTGAATAGCGTCGGATACGACAACGGTATTGCTACCTTGAAGCGTAAAGAAGAGTAAATCACCCCTAGGCGAAAACGCGACATCATACACGCCTTCATGATTGTCGAAATCACGGCGCGCCTCGAACAGTTCTTTGTTAGAGTTAAGATCTATGACTGAATAAATTGGCCGGATCCTTGTATCATGGGTAAAGTCATCACGACCAAAGGCATGCCCCCTTAACGTGTTATCTTGTTTAGAGGTTATAACGGCGTAGTCATTCTGCGGAGAAATAGCAATACCCGCTAGGTAGTTGGGCGTTCCTGAGGCTTGTAATGGGTCATCAATCAAATTCGCTGGAGACAGAGGTATCGTTCTTGCGAGAGAAAAGCCTCGCTCATTTGAGGTAAACTCAGCCACTTCTGCATGAGAACTGTCGGATATAAATCGTGTAATAAATACGCGCTGACCGCTTGAATCAACCGCAATTGCCCTAGGTGTTGGGAAGCTTGATGCCTCGTCAATCGTATAGTCATTTGTACTGATTCGAAGCACCTTTCCAGCAGAATACAGCGTTACATACATAAACGAACCATCGGGGCTTCTCGCTATACCAAAAGGTGCTGACCCGTATCCAGTATCGATGCTATGGATCTGACTTCCGTCTGCGCTATACAGCGCTACCTCATCTGAATCCTGACATGTTACCCAAATATTTTCCCTATTATCAGTGGCAAGATTACGGGGGTGTTTACACGTAGTATATTCATCCATTAACTCACCCGACAACGCATTTACAACCATAACACTGTCATTATCTGGATTGACAGACCAAACGACTTGCTCTCCACTAATGCTTGCACTAGTCAATGTGGTACTGCGTGTAGGCGCGATTTCATTCACATCGCCGATAGCGATTAATTGAAGCGTGTCCGCTGCCGTCCCTATTTCATTTCTCACTTCAAGCGCAACGGTGTAGCGACCCGCCTCAATGAACTCATAGCTATAAGAAGATGCTGTAGACCAAGCACTCCAGTTCCCGTTTATTCTAAATCTGTATTCTAAATCTGACCCAATTGCATTAACATCAAAATACGCACGCTCGCCCGGTTCAATTTGATATTCGTTAGGGGTAAAATCAACAATACGTGGCGCGATGCTTCCAGGTATTTGATCATCGATGGAACCGCCTGTCGAAAATCGAAAACTGTAGGGTTCTATATAGTTGCCTCCAGCATCTCGAAACCCCCGTCCAGAAGCAGGGTCTGATATCCATTCGACTTCATAAGTTGCATTTTCGTCAAGCGGCTCATGAGGTGTAAAAGTTATCTCGCTGCTAAACGAGCGTATGGTAAAGCCAGTGATTGAATCAGAAAGAGAGCCATCTTCATTGACTTTACGCACTGTAAACTCTCGTCCCACTTCCGGTGCGCGAGCGTAAGGTGTTTCATTAATGATAAAACTAAGTGGCGCCCAGCGCGGATAGTTCACTCTTCCAGCTTGAGGAATGTGGTAGCCAACTCTTGGCGCTTGCCTATCAGGCTCACTGTCTTGGACCCAAATGGCCATTCCTTGACGCCCAGGGCCATTTCTCGTTTGCCCCGATGAAGTCCCTTTACCTCCTGTTATCCATAGATTGCCTAATGGTAGCGACATTTGAGACGTATCGACATTGTGCTCACGCTCATTTAGCTCCAAAACTCTATACTCTGAAGCTGGTTCACCAGCAATAAACTTATCCATGTCAAATTTATAGCGATGAACAAAACTGTATTGATCTTGGTAAGCGGGGTAAGTTGCATTACTTATAGTGTTGGGCCAACCAGGAAAATCATTATCTTGTCTAATCGTTACGATATCATTTCCATCAACTGAAGGGTCTACTGCTGCAGTTAAGTCCATGACTTGAATATGATTACGTTGGGTACCAAACATATACAACTTATCACGATTATTACCATATAAGTTTGGCCAGTAGCCAAAAAGAGCCTCACTAGAGGACGCAACAAGCTCCAAATCTACGGACGCTTGGGCAGGATTTTCGAAGTTATTGTAATTTAGCCGATAGACCACCACTCCATTTCCGCTGCCTTGAGCAGAACGTGCATATATCAGCAAATCACCAAAGAAAATTGGGTGCCATCCTTTCCCCCCAAAGCGTCCTGTATGGTTATACCGCGCCAACTCACGAAGTTCATAATCATTCCCTTCACGAAATTTTTTGCTTATAACAAATTCACCTTGTCCTCCACCATACCATGTCATCGAGGCATACCAAGGTGACATTAATGAAGAACGATTGAAACCTGATGCTTGAAGGTCATGCCATGGCCTAGGGTTTCCATCTTCGTCATTTTCGATTGGACCTCGCCAACTATTAACATATATTCCTTCAGGCCATAGTGAATTGCCAACCATTGCCTGCGCATGAGCATTGTAACCAGTATTTCCGCGGTGCCATGAAGAATAGTTACGCCCAAAATCCGATGGGAACAATCGAATGGGCATTGAGGGGTCAGTTAAATCATAAACACGAGTTTGCTTATCACTACCACTGGCCGACCCTGGACTCTCAGCACCCACAATTAGCCAGCCATTCAAATAATTAAGGGTCGTTGTTCGTCCAGTATTAAATGAATCATTATCATCTGGGTGACTCAGTAAAGTGCCGGGAAGAGCATTTTGCGGTAAATTTAGAAACCCTGATTCTGTCTGGGCGAGCGACACGTTGGATACGACGAATGTTGCAATAAAGAGAATATAAATAAATTTCGAATAAAGAGTTATAGGTGCGTTGAAAACTGCGGAGCGCTGGATAACTTGCATAAAAGATACCTCGAAACAGACGGCTAAATATCAAGCATTGATAAGCTGTCTATCGACATCATAGGTTGAAGCGTTGTACTGAAAAGTGTAAAAGGCGTGGTTCAGCTTTCGTTCTGAACTCCACCAATTACCGACTGTTCAGCTTCCCACAAGCAGGGTGGACACCCTTAATCCTTGAATTGATAAAGTCTTAATGTTGAATCTACAATCAATAAAAGGTTTCATCTTGCAACCTAAATACTACATGACCGGTAACTTAAAACATAGTCGTTTTGGGTATGATTTGGTTTGAATAGTTATTTTGTTTCATAATTTAGCAACTCCCAAACGCCATGCCTTCAAAACTAATGCAAATATAACAGCGTTGATAACAATCGAAATTCAATGGCAATCAACGACACAATAATCCCTATCACAGAGAATCGCTGGTACTCGAGCCATGTCTCTTTTCTAGGTGATTGACAATACAGTCACCATAAAGTCGAAATATTAATCATTCAACAGAATGAAAAAACGTCAAGAAGATGCTAAAATGAACAAGGTTCATTATTAAAGCACAAAATCGACGTGATGGGAAAGAGAAAACAAAACATTCAAGAAAAGCATGAGCGGATTATTGGTTCGGCAACCAAGCATTTTGCCACACATGGTTTTGAAGGCACAAAAATGGCAAATGTCGCGCAAGATGCTGACGTTGCGGTTGGTACCATTTACTTGCGCTATCCCAATAAATCAGCTTTGCTTACTGGTGTTCTTGATCATTACGAAGACGTTTTTGTAAACGCAATGAGTAAGGACCAAATAACTAAAATACAATGGCCAGACCGTTTCGAAGCAATGTTTGGATCTTTAATGGAAACGGCGCGAGATATAGAACACATTGGTCCTATCATGGCCCTTTCATCGCACTCTCATATACATGGCCATATAAGAGGTGCAAAGATCCGTTCCGAAATAAAGGTAAATATTGAGAAGGGTAAAAATGACGGTGTATTCAAATCTGGAATTGATGCGAGTATCGCTGCATCCATTGCATATAGTATGGTCGATGGTGCTATGATGCATATGATGCTCAAGCCTGATACTGATCCTAGCCTTGTAATTGGACATCTGTGCGACGCGTGTACTAGTTGGATGATGAACCCATAAACCAACTCATCTGTATGATAAGACCAATACACGCGTGCTAACTAATTTTTCAACTATCCTAATTATTATACGAATCTATCGCTACAAATCGACACTACGAAGCTGCGCCACGCGATCATTGGCTGATGATATTGCCAGTGGAAACATTAATTTTTGGACGGTACCAAAACGATTGTTAGCATCCTCTACCCTATCATAGAACTCACCAACATCTTCATAAATGCCGAAGTCTTTTTCTATATAATCAGGATGGAATTGAGAAAAGCTTGCACTTAAGCCATCCCACTTCAATGAAGCGTCAGCACGCATTCCCATTCCTAACCCCGATTCCAATAAAGGTTGCACAGCCCTAGCATGCTGGCTATCGACAATATAACTATCCACAGGTACCCAGTTATCTTCAATAAACGCTTCAACAACTGCGTGATCTACGTACTCGGTCCCTGGATTAATGATCCCTTCTAAAACCTGCGCTGATAACGAATAAAATCTATGCCTTGCTGGAATTCCGGCCCCTCGCAGCATCGCAGCGAAAACCGTGGATTGATTATTACAAAATCCCCTACCTTCTGCTAACACGTCACTTGCGGACATGTCATAAAAGTCGCTAGAAAATCCAAACACAATTTCATCGCGAACATAATCATGGATTGCGATTGCTTTTTCTTTCGGTGAAGATGCATTTCTAGTTGCATCTGTTATGGCAATCTGCACTGTGGGATGGCTAAAATTAAGATAAGACGTCTCGGACAAATGCTGTTGATTTCCTTCTGCTATATCCACAAGTTTTTTCATGGTTGGAATAAGCATCGTTCTAAAATCACCGCCTAACATACTCCCCCACATCCATCCTAAAGCCCCTTCAAATTTTATGTCATGTGTAATAGCTATGTTATTTTGCACGTCAATTCCCTGTTCAATAGAACGACTTACGGTCAACTTCGCAAACGGTAAATCCGTTTGGAATACTGCCCTTTCGTTATCGATGACTTCAACGACAGTGAAGGTAGAATCCGGTCCTGAGAGCGGTTCAATAATACCTTGAACGCCTGGGGCGAAATTGCCATCTAGAGATGCAGATTTAAGTCCTTTATCCCAGTCTTTCCATGTCTCAGGTGAAGTCCACAGTGAAAAAATTGTCTCAGCCGAAGCAGATGTGGTCATGGTGTGTGAGAAATCTTGATTTGTACCATCAGCCTTTTCTAGATTTTGCGATTGTACTGTTGAACTGCAAGCGGACACTGATATAAGTGCAGTACTTGCTACAATTAGAGCCCGTTTCTTTATATGTAAAAGCATGTTTGTCTCCAGTGAATTTGAATGAATATCATTCATTGATACCTCATCCATAACTCATGGATCAATTCATAAATTATTTTTAACGTAAATAATGACTTTAATCGCCAGAATTTAGCTGTGTCTCAAACTCAAATGGAACAATTTCTTCATACGATAACATCTACGGCACATCTTGAAACCAAAAAGGCTTTTTAGAGTATGCTTCTATTCTGTTTTTAAAAAACACCAGAAAATTAAGCAGTTTCTGGATTGAAGGTCGATTGTATTTCTCTTATGAGCGTTAACGTAAATCTCAAAACAATTAGGACGTGTAGTTAATTAATTTCAACCGGGGGTGTAAAGATCCTTTTCACTAGGTAAGTTTGATATCTTCCTTGAAAGATAGCTTCTTGAATGGGGAGCAACTGCGCACATGTTGAACGCAAAGTAATGCAGCTATTATGCGCCAGCTCTTCTTTATAGGAGAGAGATATTTTTCACTTGCTGCCACATATACATATCGCAGCGCCTCCTGTCAGCATAATGTATATTAATGAAGGTTAACGTTTGCTGAAATATCGTCCTAAGCCCAAAGCTAGCATGGTCATTAACGGTAACCGGCTTCATTGAACAATGCTCAAAGTTTCGATGCCCAATAGAAGTTAATGAAGTCTCATATAAAATACAATGCCTCGCATCAACCTTTATCTTTTCCATAAGCGCAGATACATACTTATCATCACCCTCTATACACTGAAGGAATCGACCGTCAACATAACTCAAAAAACCCGTAATATTCGCAGATTTATTTTTTAATGATGCATTCGTCACCAACTTATCAAAAAGTTCTTGAGAATCATTTACACTAGACTTGCTTATATAGACGATACTTTTCATAACCTAACTAATTTTTTAATCTCAAAAATTGATGACAACGTAACCATGGATGCCGACTTAACATAGAGCATAGATGGTTTCCAAAGAATATTAGACAGACCTCGCGTAAAATGGCGTGCAGGTAAATCATGTATCAATTAAATACTTTGTTATCCATATAATTGAATCTAATTACGGGCTCTGTTTCGATAAATTGGTCTGTGCGGCGTTTTTAAGCGTTCCTTCTTAGTTACCGACAAAAAAACGAATAATTCACTATTTAAATGAATGCAAACGCGCACTCAATAACCCACTCATGCCAAATTGTGCAAGTGAGCCTTCCTCATCAATCCAAGTTCTGTCAATCACATCACCAGTTTCCAATATATTGCACCCTATCCAAGTATAAACACCATTTACCGCATGAGACGTGTTATCACTAAGTGTAATTATGGCATTAAACTTAAACACCAAGCCTACTTTTGATTGAAATTCTCGCTGTCCCTTTTCGGATTCAGGAGAGAGCGATGTCAACCATTCTGGAAAGCCTATCACTGAAAAAGACTGAAGCGTGCAAGGCGGCTTCCACTGTGTGAACTGTGACTGAATATCTTCTAATAATTTTTCAAATGGGTCCGGATGTAACCAGCGCAGCATTGATTTACTGTCTAACAGATTCGCAAAATCGAAAATTGGCTGTGCGCTTCTCGGATTGTTCACTATAAATCCCTATAAATCTAAAAATTTGAAAATTTAGAAGCCTAAAAATATATTAGTATTATCGAATATACAATGAACTTCATTCATTTTCCACATAGATATCGGTAATAAAAACATTACACTACATCATTGTGGTTTGGCGCTTTAACCCGCTTGAATTTGGTCTGTCCACATACCTCAGTGATAACGCCTTCCACAAACAGCATGTGAAAGTGGATATTTAAATTCAGTGAGATACCGAATCTTTGAATGTAAGTCACCGCGCCTGTCTTAGCTGGCTTTTTCAGATGTCCAGCGCGACGAATGATATCGGTTGAAATAGCTCGATGCACAACTTGCATTACTTTGCTAAGTTGCTTTGGGTAGCGCGCCAGGAGCAAGCGAAGAGGAATAGGTAAACTCAATATCCACTGACGAACTGGGTAGTTCCCGCGCCATTTACTGGTGTAATACATCATCAACCAGTAATTTAGCACTTTCTGCCATCCGTCTAGCGCCGCAGCTTGGGCAGAAACCGCGTTTCTTGCAACTAAACGCGACCAGTTTCTCATGCTTGCGGTCATCGCATATGACTCGCAGGAATCCGTTTTCTAGTCGACCACATTCGAGGAAGGCTTCAAACTCTTGGCTCACTTGCCGAGTGGTGTTTTGGGTTACGTTATTTTGCCTGAAGAATACTTATCAAAAATACTTCTCAAAAGGTGTGAAATGATCTTTTCATGGTGATCGGTCAATGACCGCAATGTCGCTGCTTGAGACGGATCTCAACTGCGACTGTTGATATTGAGTTCCATTATGAATTTGCTTATCCAGCCTTAAAGTACGTCATTTTGGCGCGAATTTAAGCGATTGTAATTGTGGTTCACTAACTGCATCGCGGGCGATAAGATTTGTATTGTTACTCATCAGTGAATTGACCGTAACCATCTCAACATCTTTTGGCAATCTCTCAATCAGCTTGGGTAAAATATCTAGTGTCAGGCGATAAGGATGCGCAATACCTATGGCAACGCCTTGTTCTCTCGCTATGCTAATTAACCGTTCAAATTGTTGTGTAACAAATGCCTCAGACTTTTCATGATCCAAGAATATATGCCGAGTTGCATATTTCACTCCGAAATCTTCAGCAATATAGTGAGCTCTGGAAAACTTGGTTGTTAAGCTGTCGATGAAAAATAAATTTTTTTGCGCGAGTACTTCCATTACAGTGCGCATCGACAGTGTAATCTGCGTGAGCTTACTTCCCATATGGTTGTTTATTCCAACGGCATGAGGCACGTTATTTAATGCCCATGTCAAATTTCTAATTTGCTCTTGTGGATACATCGTCGACATTAAGGGGTATGGGCCCAGTTTCTCACCATGAAGGCTTTCCATCGGCATATGCAGCATTACTTCGCGGTCTTGATTTGCCGCTAGGTAGGAATATCTTGTCGAATAATCCGTATTTGGCAAAATTGAAAATGTCACTAACGTTGGAAGCCCAAAGGCATTAATATCAGAAGGTTTGCCCCCAATATCATCCAAAATAATGGCAATCTTTGCAGGTTTTGCTTCTTGACTCGCATTTACATGGCCAATATGCAGTGTAGAAGCCATTATCACTGCTAATAACCATGACGCCAAAATGTGAAGAAATCGTTTTATTTCCATTGCTTACTACGTGTTATATTGCGTTCCTTGGCTGCTCTCAGCAAAAACCAAACCAGTAAAAACCGAGAGCCGATATAAACTATATCAGTAAATCAGGCTGATCAGAATCCAAGTGCTCGTTTATGTTTCCCATGGGTGTAGCAGATTTATATGATTTAACGCGTTGTACATGTAAATTGGGATACAGTTTTGGCTCATTCAATAGGTGGTCAACTTTTGCGGGTATGGTATCTTTTTCTATCAACCATGCTCGGATGAATTCGTCATCATTTGGAAGGAAGAGTGGAAATGCTTTGTCGTGATATGCTTCCATTTTTGGGTGTGCATCTCTTGTTATTATTGCGCAAGTATAATCACCGTTTTGTAACTTTCGATACAGCGCTCCCAACATAAAAGGTTGCTGACTTTGCATCAAGTATTGGTGTTTGGTTTTACCGACCAGTTTTGACTCGCCAATTTTGGATGCGATCACTAATCCTCGGTTGCGTTTAAGTGAGGACTTCCAATAAGAACTTTCTAAGTTACGTGCGTTAAACGTCGTTCTTTTATCAATTTCAGTCACACCTTCTTCAGTAACATGTGCATCAAACCACCAGATAGCGTCAACTTGTTTAACGTCACCATTCTCATATACTACCAGCGGAATTCGCCTACTGGTATCGCCTCCAAATGCAGGGTAAGCAGTGTAGTCATTTATATGTTGCAGGCGCTTGGCAATGAACGTTAACCTATTAAGCCAGCTATCATTTTCGGTAATGGTACGTTCGTCATAACTTACAAATCCGCACATAACAAACTTCCTTGAGGTATAGCCCAAAAGTATCTGATGTTATTCTTTCAGCCCTACTTGTTATTTTCATTTAGATAATGCAATCGCTAGACGTCTAATCGATTCGCTATCCGGTTCAGCATCTCAAAACTACAACCATAATTGAGCCGAAAACAATTTGGCGAACCAAAGTCTCTGCCTGGCGAAGGTCCAACGCCTCGTCTTTCTGCCCAGTCCTGAGTATCTTCGACATTTAAGTCAGTAGCATCAACCCACAGTAAATACGTTGCCTGAGGAGATGAACAGGACAATCCTGGTATTGAATTGACACTATCTACCAAAAAGTCTCTATTCTTGCGCAGATAGGCAAGTTCAGCCTGATGCCAATCATCACACTCTGTAAACGCAACTTCGGTTGCGATCAATCCCATAATATTGACCCAAGGCGTGATGCCTGCACCGGCTTTGGCCAATTTACTTCGCATTTTTTCATCGGGAACAATGGCAAATGACGTCCCCAGTCCTGCAACATTAAACGTCTTACTGGCGGCCATCAACGTGACTGTTTTATCATGAACTTTACTGATTGGTGTGTGCTGCATGCCATCTAAGATCAGGTCACAATGGATCTCGTCGCTACATACAATGACATTGTGCTTATCACATATTTGGACAACCCTTGCTAATGCTTCCGAATCGAGCACACCTCCATTAGGGTTCATTGGATTACACAGGATAAACAACTTGCTCTCTTTCTTTGCTGCCATCGCTTCCAGTTCGTCAAAGTTGATTGACCACTTATTTTCATTGCGCACCGTATTCACAAAATAACGTTTTCTATTGTTTATCAATGGTGCAGCTAACAGTGGAGGGTAATTGGGAGTTTGCACGATAACGGCGTCACCTGGATGGGTATAAGCATTAATTGCCATATTAAAGGCCGGTACAACACCAGGCGTCCATACGATCCAGTCTGGTTGAATATCCCAACTGTATTGCTTTTGGCACCACCTAACAATTGCATCAGTGGCGGGTGAATATTCATTCGGATGTGTGTACCCAAAAATGCCGTGCTGCGTTCGCTCAATCAATGCTGACGTGATAGCAGGTGCACAGGAAAACTCAGTATCTGCAACCCACGCAGGGATGATGTCCTTCCCTTTGTACCTTTCCCACTTAAATGCAAATGTGTTTTTTCGATCCGGCGTGTTGTCAAAATCAAACAAAGCGAGTCCCTTTTTTCATTAATTATCATTTTTGTTATTTTTTCGCTTTAAAGCGAGCATCTACAAGCACCTTTCTGTGATACCTGTGGGATTATCTTAACTCGACCCTCAAAAGAGTCGTCAGGCTCAGTAAGATGTGTAGAAAGTGGCCCCTATATTAACGCTATCTTTAAGGTATGGACAGATTCTTTGTAAAAAGTGCTTATTTAATGCGGCTTAAATAAAACCGCTAAAATATACTGTGTAGTTACAACGAAAAAAGGCTCACATTTATGCGTGAGCCTTTTTCACTTTTAAAATTTAGCACTAGCTAATCATCAATAGCCCGAACCATTCAATAATAAATGTACGCCGATACTTGCAATATAGCCAAGCGCGATTACAGGCGTCCATTTAAGATGCGACATAAAGGTATACACCCCGCGAGCC
>DDLV01000137.1 GCA_002340325.1 Glaciecola sp. UBA2563
AATCTCGAAAGTTAAACGTTACAATTGCATCTGCCCCGCCATTAACAGCAACCTCCAATACCATTTCATCATTTGGATCTCGTAAAACTGGACGCCATAAGTAGTGAGTTTTTACCGGTTTAGCCAATGCGGCTAAACCATCTACGAAAACAGTTGCTTGTTCTTTGGTTAATCCTGCTTCCGTCCAATGAATTGGTGAAGTACATTTTGCCTCATATTCGAAAAACAAAGGAACGCTAGCCAGCATTTCAAACTGCTTTTCCAATACCATCAATAATAATGCAGCGGAAGCTCCAGTTGGGCTTCGCATACCAGCAATAATTACATCGGTATCAAGAACCATTCTTTTCATGATGTCTAATAATATATCACATCATATATGATGTCTATTGCATATAATCCTCAAGAAGTGATTAATTGACTTCATAACAAACAAGAGATTGGGGCTAAATCATATTCTTAAATATATAGGTTTTAGTATTCATGTTCGTGATTCCATTCTTGATTAAAGAGCTAGTTAATAAAATCGTACTAAGTGGCCGATATTTTCATAATGGTTTATATATGAGGAACATAACGTTGTCTAAAATCATTTATCGAATTTTAGCGTTAATAATAGGTGGATTGGGGCTATTTTTCCTAGTGACTAATGAGTATTCTTCGGGCGAATGGTTCAGTCTGGTTTCAATGGGTATTATCGCTCCTCTGTTTATTTTGTACGCGGTTTTTGGTCCTTCGTTTTTTAAAACGGTTCCGATCTTTAAACACTTAGTGAAAAGTATAGAAGATGATCTTGATAAGTGAGAAAAAACCGTAAACGCAAACGCTATTTCAGAAGTGCTGCAGGTTAAAAATCCATAGTTGTTGAAAACTTCAACAAGACTAATTTTTGGAAAACTCCAACAAATCTCCAGGCTGGCAATCTAATGCATCGCAAATCTTAGCCAGCGTATTAAACCTCACGCCTTTAACTTTACCTGATTTGAGCAGCGACAAATTCTGTTCAGATATACCAATTTTTTCGGCAAGTTCCTTTGAGCGCATTTTTCTTTTCGCCATCATCACATCAAGGTTTACGATAATTTTCATGCAAAAATTCGCTATACAAATGCTTTGTTTTCTTGCGAGATATCATAGGCACTAATAAGAATTTTCCCAATCAACCAAAACAACAGACCGACCAGTACAACGTAAAAATCTACACTCATCAGGTCGATTGATAATGTCTTTTGACCAGGTGGATGATGGAGCGAAAGGATAACGCTTGAAATTGCTCTTACCAATGTGCCCATGCAAGGTGCGAGTATAAGCGAAAGGGCAAAGCGTTTTACATATCGCACGTTTTGTATATCAAAAACAATATCAGTTGAGAAATTCCATAACATCTTTCTAAGGCAAAGTAAGCCCCACACCATTATCACCGTTGGTAAGGCGTTTATCAGACAAGTTAGATAAAGCTGCCACGTCTCAATATTGCTCCATTGAATGGGATAATTCACTCGTTGTATTGCGACATCGAGAAAACTGTGGATATCAATTAAGAAGTATAACCACGTAACTGTGGGGATTAGTATGGCAATGAGTACTAGCCAATATAGTGTTTTACTCAGATGTTGCACGGACATATCAAACTCTTAATAATTATCTTTAAATACTATTTAATTAATGTAAAACATTAATATATTGTAATTATACATGATATATCTACTTGGTAAATATACATTGCAAATGGACGTGGTAAATAAGCATGACAAATAAACGAATAATGAACTTTCTCTTTTTGATGGGGTGCTACAGTTTGTTTCTTATCACCGGATGCACATCCACATTACCATTAACACCCGTTAAATTTGGTACCATCCAACATGTGGATGATGAGTGTCCTGATAGTCTGCCTAATAGGGGTATCGATACCTGTAAACTTTATGAAGTGCCGTTGGACTGGCAACATCCAGACGAGGGTTCGATCAATGTATTTCTGCGAGTATTTAAAAGACCATCAGCAGAAAATATTCATTCAAAAGGCCAAATTTGGGTTATTGATGGAGGTCCCGGTGCAAGCGGGGCAACGTTTTCAGATCCAAAATTTGTTGAATTGATACATTCAATGGGCTGGGATTTATATATTCCGACACATAGAGGGGTAGGGTTCTCGACTGAGCTTGATTGTGGCATAACATTCAAAACACTAGATGAAGTGTTTGTGGAGAATTGCTCTCGTGGCCTAGCGCGTAAATATGGCGACAATCTCAATTGGTTCAGTTCTATCGGCGCAGCCTACGATTTAAATCATCTTATAAAAAACAATAACCAACAAGATTTACCCGTTGTCATAATGGGCACTTCGTATGGCACATTAGTCACACAAAGGTTTCTACAACAATTTGACAGGTCAATCAATGCTGCGGTGTTGGTAAGTGGCACGCATATTAATCCACGATTTGAAAATGTGGTCACACATCAAGAGGATACATTAAAACGCTTGCTGAAAATGTGTGATCAGCAGGTGGAATGCGCCGATATGTTCAGTAGTTCTGCATATGGATATGCAAGTAACTTGATTTTAGATAACGGCAGGCAGCAATGCGAAACGACTCAGGCTAATCCAATGATCGCTTCTCAAATTATTGGCTATATGGCGAGTAGCCATGCACTGAGAGAAGACTTACCGCTGACCATTAAACGGCTAACAAGATGCAATGAAGCCGATGTAAAACATCTGACGCAAACGACCAATAAAATAGGGAAATTGATCAAGCAGCAGTATGAGCAGCTTTTTCAATTTAATCCTATCGCGCTGCATCATCAAATATTTACGGAGATGCTGTCAGCAGATCTTGAGTATTTGGATGCATTTGAATTACCGAAAAACACGTTGTTGGGCGACAGTATTTCCCCTTATCTGAAAAACAAAAGTGACTGGCCAACACATCAACCCCCTATGAAATTACCTGATTCACTGCAGACAGAATTGCCGGTTTTGACTCTGCACGGAGGCCTGGATATGCAGGCGCATGTCTCGTGGTTTGAAGAGCTCACATCGCAACTAAACGGTGATAATCAACATACTGTATTATTCAAAGATGCAGGCCACGGGACTCCCAACTACTCTGAATTACAAGATGGTACAAATTGCAGTTGGCAACTGGTGGAAGCGTTTATCAATAATCCGGGTACAAAACTGGATATATCGTGTGTAAAAGAGGTGCCGCCGCTTGTCTTCAATGTTGAGTAAAGATTAAAAATAAGCATCAAACAGAAGATGATATAACTTCATGCTTTTAAGGCTGTTTTCTTAA
>DDLV01000020.1 GCA_002340325.1 Glaciecola sp. UBA2563
ATCAAAAAACTCGTTGCTGACGAGCCCCCTGCCAAGCCGTTGAGTGATAGTAAGATTGCGCAAATGCTCGCCGACCAGGGCATACAAGTAGCTCGGCGAACCATCGCAAAATACAGGGAATCATTAAACATCCCACCATCAAACCAACGCAAGAGTCTCATTTAGGCTCTTATCAAAGA
This sequence comes from Glaciecola sp. UBA2563, assembly GCA_002340325.1. Lineage (GTDB taxonomy): Bacteria > Pseudomonadota > Gammaproteobacteria > Enterobacterales > Alteromonadaceae > Glaciecola. The sequence continues at coordinate 180 of DDLV01000020.1, forward strand.
GGACCAAAATATATGCAAATTAACCTAACCGGTCATCATGTAGAAATCACCGATTCTTTAAGAAACTATGTAGACACAAAGTTTGAAAAACTTGAGCGACATTTTGATCACATCAACAACGTACACGTAATACTAAACGTTGAGAAGTTGAATCAAAAGGCGGAAGCGACCTTGCATTTAAACGGTGGTCAGATTTTCGCAGATTCAGAACACACCGACATGTATGCGGCAATAGATTCGCTAATTGATAAACTCGACCGGCAAGTCATTAAGCATAAAGAGAAACTTAAACGCCACTAATTATTGAAAATGAGATGATAATAACGGATATCATATCACTCGATCGCACACAGTGTGCGGTCGAATGCCATAGCAAGAAACGTATTTTAGAAATAATATCGGAAATAGCCGTCAAACAAAATCCTGACTTAGATCAGGTCGAAGTGCTAAATGCACTCGTTAATAGAGAAAAAATGGGAAGCACAGGGATCGGTAACGGAATTGCAATCCCACATGGAAGAATAAACGGAATAGAGAACATCATGGCGGTTATTCTCACCAGTGAACACGGCATTGATTTTGATGCCATTGACAATCAACAAGTTGATATATTTTTTGCACTATTGGTCCCTGACAACGCTGCAAGTACTCATCTGGAATCATTGTCAGCGATCGCAAGAAAACTAAGTAACAAAGACATTGTAAAAGCAATCAGAAACGCGGAGAATAAAAATCAAATCGTAGCAGCACTCGCCTGACACTCTCTATACACAGTAAATGGATGTTTTTATGAAGCTACTTATCATCAGTGGTCAATCCGGTTCTGGTAAATCTGTAGGCTTGAGAGCCCTTGAAGACCTGGGATATTATTGTGTCGACAATATCCCAATTAATTTACTCCCCACGTTAGTTAATACAATTACAGATGAATATGACCAAGTTGCTGTCAGTATAGATGTTCGCAACATGTCGGGTATTAAAGGTGAACTCAACGAAGTACTGCAGTATTTGCCAAGTATTTGGGAAAAAACCATTATCTTCTTAGATGCATCAGATGATGTTTTAATCAAAAGATATAGTGAAACTCGTCGACTACATCCTCTCTTTAAACAAAGTAACTCGCTAATTGACGCAATTAAAATGGAACGTGAGATTTTAACGCCAATTGCTGAAAGAGCAGATTTAAAAATTGATACGGACCAGTTATCAGTGCATGAGCTAGCAGAGCTCGTTCGCGAACGCGTTTTGGGTAAAAAGACGACAGATCTCGTGCTGGTATTCGAATCCTTCGGGTTTAAATATGGGTTACCTAAAGATTCGGATTATGTTTTTGATGTAAGATTTTTACCCAATCCACATTGGGACCATGATTTGAGGCCACTAACTGGCCTAGATGACCCCGTTGAGATCTTTCTTGCTGGACAACCACTAGTAATGAAATTCATCTGGCAAATACAAAATTTGATTACCACATGGTTACCTCATCTTGAACGGAACAATCGCAATTACGTCACTTTTTCGATAGGATGTACTGGTGGAAAACATCGCTCTGTGTATGTCGCACAGGCATTGGCAGATGCATTTGCCGCAACGCGCTCAGATGTGCAGATTAAACATCGAGAATTAAAACGTTATATAAAAGATGCGATTGTTTAATGTTGATTCGTAAAAAGGTCGAAATTGTAAATAAACTTGGTCTGCACGCCCGTGCTGCCACGAAACTCGTGCAATTGGCGAATCAGCACAATGCCGACATAACACTCATACATGGTGATTCAAGCGCCCCGGCAAACAGCGTATTAGCGTTAATGATGCTAGAAAGCTCGCAAGGTAAAACAGTCGAAATTGTGTGTGACGGTGAGGACGCAACAGCAGCCATGGAAGCAATTACCGCACTGATAAAAAACAAGTTTGATGAATCAGAGTAGAGTCAAACCTCAACAATCATAAACATTGGCCAAAAAGCTACACACTAAGGGATGGCGTTATGTCTGAAGCTGTTGATGAAATCACAAACACGCAAGAACGACTAAACTATATCTCGCAGTCACTCGTTGCTGGTGCTTTTGTTCGCGTCCGCAAAATGCTGCTCGAACTTCCGGCAAGTGATGTTGCGTTGCTATTAGAGTCCAGCCCCACCAAGACCAGAGACGAAATTTGGCATCTTTTGGATGCTGATTTTCACGGCGATGTCCTTGAAGAGCTGTCCGAAGATGTCCGAAACGGAATCATCACCAAAATGATGCCTTCAAATGTCGTCGACGCACTTGAGGACATGGACACAGATGATTTAGCTGAAACGCTGAATTCACTCCCAGAAGATGTACTTCATTCCATTTTACGTTCAATGGATGCACAAGATAGGCATCGCGCGGAAAAAGCACTGTCTTATGGTGAAGATACCGCCGGCTTTATTATGAATACGGACACTATTACGTTGCGCTCAGATGTCAGCGTTGATGTTGTATTGAGATATTTGCGTTTAAAAGCTGAGTTGCCTGAAAACACCGACACACTTTACGTGGTGAACCGGCAAGACTATCTCCTAGGAACTGTACCCGTTGCCAGACTGTTGACATCGCACCAAGAAGTCGGTGTGGAAGAAATCATGGACAGTGAGCCTGATGCCGTCTCAGTTGATATGCCTGATCGCGAGGTCGCCAGTATGTTCGAACGATACAACTGGCTATCAGCACCAGTGGTTGACAGCGACAATAAGCTAGTCGGAAGGATAACCATAGACGACGTCGTTGATATTATCAGAGAAGATGCTGAACATTCCATGATGAGCATGGCGGGTCTTGACGATGAAGAGGATACATTCGCGCCGATAGGTCAAAGTACAAAGCGACGCTCGGTATGGCTAGGCGTTAATCTCGTAACTGCGCTATTAGCCGCCATGGTCAGTGACTTATTTGAATCAACTCTCTCGCAATTAGCCGTGTTAGCAATTCTAAACACCATTGTACCAAGTATGGGCGGGGTTGCTGGAAACCAGACGCTTACGCTAGTCATTAGGGGTATGGCACTCGGTCACGTCAATCCAAGTAACTCGTTATGGCTGTTGCGTAAAGAACTCGCAATCGGATTCCTAAATGGTTTAATCTGGGCGGTACTGATCGCTGGTGTCATTGCGTTGTGGAAACAAGATGTTGTGTTAGGCGGAATAATTGCATTTGCAATGATGGTGAATATGATAGCAGCTGGATTGGCCGGGGCCTTTTTACCGCTAGCAATGAAGAAACTAAAAATAGACCCTGCACTTGCTGGTTCCGTTATTTTGACCACCATAACTGACGTTGTTGGCATACTTGCCTTTTTAGGCACCGCTACTATCTTTTTGATCTAATCATCGACTTGCTGACTTTTGAGCCATTCTATCAGTACGTTTAAATCTTGCTCAATGGCCATTTCAAGCTGTTCAACCCAGTCGTGGATATTCTCCCACCACGCTGGATGATCGCCCTGCTGAATTTGATTTGCTGTTGTTTGAACTCGAGACAGGCCCATAGAACCGGCAGCACCTTTAATTTTATGACCTTGAGCGCATACTTCATCTTTATCTTCTGCGGCAAGTGAGTCTTTCAAATGCTCTAAATAATCAGGTATTTTTTCCCGAAACACATCTAAACTTGTCAACACCATTGATTCCCCGATGGTGTCAATCAGCATTGTGAGCAATTCAGAGTCTATCACTTTGGGAAGTGTTTCTTTGATTTCAACTTTATCAACAACAGTCTCGGGACCATCTAGCAAATCGTCAGACGCAAATAACTCATTGAAGACCGAAATTACACGACTCTTTTTAATCGGTTTTGCGATTACGTCATCCATTCCGTTTTTGAGATATTCTTCGCGAGTTTTTATCACATTTGCGGTAAGAGCGACTATCGGTGTATGAAGCACTAAATCTTCATCGAGCAGCACTTTAGAAACGTCAAACCCTGTCATATCTGGCAGTTGAATATCGAGCAATATTAAGTCGTAATCGTGCTCTCTAACCATGTCTATGGCGGCTTGTCCTGTCATTGCAACACTTACGTGTTGACCGAGTTTTTCAAGCAGTGCTTTTGCTACCATTACGTTGAGTTCAATATCTTCTACAAGAAGAATATTCAACCCTTTGACTTTAAGCTCTTCAACCTCAGCACGACTGTTAGATATTGTTACTGGCAACAGGATTTCAAAACACGAGCCTTTATTGACCTCACTGTTTACACTAATGCTGCCACCCATCTTATCAATCATTTGCTTACAAATCGCAAGACCGATACCGGTGCCGGTAGCTGACTGAAAACCTTCGTGCTTAACCTGATAATACATTGCAAAAATCTTATCTAGTTCTTTTTCAGGGATCCCAATACCCGTGTCCTGTATGATGAATTTAAGCTCTGTTTTACCGTGCTCTAACGCACGAGCAGAAACGGTTAATTCAACCACGCCGCGTTGAGTGAATTTTACTGCGTTGTACAACATATTCCAAAGCACTTGGCGCAATCGAGTTCCATCAACCTCGAACGCGATCGGCAATGGTTCGATAAGTTGATGGTGGAACTGCAGATTTTTATCAGTCGCCAGTAAACGAATAATACTCGCGATTTCTGTAATGAAATTTTTGGTTTTTACGGTTTTCGATTCAAGCTCAACTTTGCCTCTGTCAAGCTTATCCAAATCAATGATGTCGTTGAAAATATTACCTAAGGTTATTGCACTGGCATAGATGGTACTTACCCAATCAAATTGTTCTTTTGATAAATCTGTGTCTCTTAGCATCCTGCTCAATCCAACAATACCGTTAAGCGGCGTGCGTAATTCATGCGATATTGTGGCAATAAATTTGGTTTTGTCTTTACTCGCCTGCTCTATCGCTTGCTGAGAGCGCATGCGGTCAGTAATATCTCTGCCAAAAGCTAGTAAGCCCAGACGATGGCCATCAGCATCATAAAATGGAACTTTGCGCATCTCAAAAAAGCGTTTCCTGCCATCGGCGAACTTTAACCATAGCTCTTCAGTCAAGCTTGTATTTTTTTCAAGAACCTCGTGATCTGACGCAACCACCTGCGCCGCTAAGCCTTCGTCATATACTTCATGCGGCGTTAGGCCAAACAATTCTTCTTCAGTCTTCCCAGTAAGCTCCTCTGCCACTTTATTGCATCCTGCAAAGCGCCCTTCCTCATTGCGGTAGTAGATTAAATCTGGTGACGCATCAATAATTGAACGTGTGAGCGTTGATAACCGTCTTGCCTCTAACTCTTGGTCGGATTTTTCTTTGATTTGCAGCTCAAGTTGAGAAAACATTTTTTCCCTTTCAAATTGCGCATTCTTTCTTTGTTCAATTTCATAATTTAACTGGCGTATGTTGTTTTGCAGCTCTCTATTGAGGATCACATCATGCCTTCTCAAGCGTTCCAATTGCGTAACAGCCTCACCCAAATGAACGCGGGAATGCTCTAGCTGCCTTATAAGTCGGCTAAAAAAATAAACTATCAAAGGCGCGCTGAATAAGGTCATCGCTAAGGAGGTTATGACATCCACTGGCTCGATATTACTGTCCATTGCCAGCCGCAATAAAAAACCACCTGACAATGTGAATAACAACAAGAACAGAACAAAGAAAATGCTTACTTTTGTCGTTCCCATTTTATCTACCATCTTGGCGAACTTGAGTTCCCAAGTTTCTGGTGGTTGTTTAATTATCATAAGGAGACTGTCTTTGTATAATGCTTGTTTTAACTAGATGCTAACAAGAAAATGACAAACCAAACAAGGTTTTGCATCAATATGAATAAATACCCACTTACACCATTAGTTGTCACTGCAACTTAAATTTACGTTTTATTAACGCCATCAAATGTCTATTAACATTCGGTTTTCACCACTCTATACGCTTATTAAATATTATTAATCAACAAGTTAACTCTTTTCTTTACGTTCCCCAGCAAGAATACATATTGCTATATTTGATTTCTTCAAAACAAATCTGTATGTTTACCGGCCCGCTGTGAGGAATGAATAAAAATTCGATACGCAAGAGCGTACGACATCTAGGTTCACACATAACACGTTTGCCACCCAAAATCTTATGTACTGAGTATTGGTATAGAGGTTAGAATTGAGTGGTTGAAACACAATAGTGTGATAGGTTTACGTTTGGCCACCGTGGCTAAATGGAGAGGAGTTTAGGATGAGTTTGTATCAGCAATCAGATTCGCGTGATAACTGTGGTTTTGGTCTTATTGCCAACATTCACGGTCAAGCAAGCCACGGTCTCGTAAAGACTGCAATAAAGGGTCTTGATAGGATGCAACATAGAGGCGGCGTTGCCTCTGACGGTAAAACGGGTGACGGCTGTGGTTTATTATTGCAAAAACCTGATAGTTTCTTCCAAAAAGTAGCAAACCAGAATAATTGGCAACTTTCCTCCAATTATGCCGTAGGAATGATCTTCCTCAATCAGTCCACCGATCTTGCCGAGAAGGCGCGTTCAATTCTCAATGAAGAGCTAGAGAAGGAAATGCTTGAGGTCCTTGGTTGGAGAGAAGTACCAACTGACTCCTCCGTTTTGGGCGAACTCGCAAAATCGGGCGTACCAAAAATTGAACAAGTGTTTGTCAATGCACCAAATGGCTGGATTGCACCAGACCTCGAAAGGCGCTTGTTTATGGCGCGTCGCAGAACTGAAAAGCGCCTTACTGACGACACTGAATTTTACATTGCCTGTTTATCTAGCTTTGTACATATATACAAAGGCTTGGTCATGCCCAAAGACCTACCTTTGTTCTATCACGATCTCGCTGATCCTGATATGCAGTCAGCGATATGTGTTTTTCACCAACGATTTTCAACTAATACGCTACCCAAATGGCCATTGGCTCAGCCCTTTAGATTCTTGGCTCACAATGGCGAAATAAACACAATTAAAGGCAACCGCGAATGGGCTATTGCTCGTACCGCCAAGTTTGCAACACCATTATTAACAGATCTTAAAGATGCAGCACCATTCGTAAACCTCGAGGGTTCTGATTCAAGTTCATTAGATAACATGCTGGAGCTTTTCCTCGCTGGAGGGATGGACTTATTCAGAGCGATGAGATTGTTAGTCCCGCCTGCTTATCAAAACAATGACACAATGGATTCTCGTTTGCGGGCATTCTATGAGTTCAATTCCATGCACATGGAGCCGTGGGACGGTCCAGCGGGAATTGTACTGACCAACGGACGCCATGTTGCCTGTAATCTTGATAGAAATGGCCTGCGCCCAGCCCGATATGTGTTAACCAATGACGGCACCATAACGCTTGCATCAGAAATTGGTATATGGGACTACGAACAACAGGACGTATTGGAAAAAGGACGCGTAGGCCCTGGAGAGATGCTCGCTGTTGATACTCATACGGGGAAAATTTGGCGAAGCAACGAAATTGATGAAGACCTAATGCAACGCCACCCATATTCTGAATGGCTCGATCAACACATTAAACGATTGCTACCAATCGAACAATGCGACGCAGATTTGATTGGGAAGCGAATTTTTGACGACGATAAGCTAGCTGTTTACCACAAGCTATTTAATTATAGCTATGAAGAAATCAACAATGTCGTAAAGGTACTCGCTAAAGATGGTCAAGAAGCCGTTGGCTCGATGGGGGACGATACCCCTATGGCGGTAATGAGTTCTCGCAATCGCACATTATACGATTATTTTAGGCAACAATTTGCTCAGGTAACGAACCCGCCAATTGACCCATTGCGCGAAAACCATGTAATGTCATTAGCCACATGCATCGGACGCGAACAGAACGTCTTTAATGAGACCAGTGGTTATGCACATCGCGTATTATTCGATTCACCTGTTCTCGTGTATACAGACCTCAAGCAACTCAAAGAATATGATGCAGAGCATTACCATCACGAAACAATAGATCTCAATTATTTGCAAGACGAAGGTTTGGAAGCGGCTATTAAGCGAGTATGTGACGAAACAGTGCATGCCGTTAAGCAAAACAAAGCAGCGTTCATTATCCTGTCAGACAGAAATATCGCAAAAGATAAACTCCCGATACCTGCACCAATGGCAGTAGGTGCTGTTCAAAACCGCTTGGTAACAGAGCAGCTTCGATGCGATGCAAACATTGTTATTGAGACGGCATCTGCAAGAGATCCCCATCATTTCGCAGTGCTAATTGGTCTTGGCGCAACAGCAGTTTATCCATTCTTAGCCTATGAGACAGTAGAAAAACTCGTTGAAAACGACGACGTCGATATTAGTGCGCTAGAGGCGATCCTCAATTATCGCAAGGGGATTAATAAAGGCCTTTATAAAATCATGTCCAAAATGGGGATTAGCACCGTTGCTAGTTACCGCAGCTCCAAGTTGTTTGAAGCAGTAGGCATAAACGACTCCGTAATGGACTTGTGCTTTCATGGTGTCACCAGTAGATTGCAGGGATCAGACTTCAACGATTTTCAGCAAGATTTAATCAATGTTGCAAGAATCGCTTGGTTAAAACGCAAGCCAATTAGCCATGGTGGCCTATTGAAATATGTTCACGATGGTGAATATCATGCCTATAACCCCGACGTCGTTAAAAGCCTTCAAACTGCTGTTGTATCAGGCAACTATGAAGACTACCAAGTCTTTGCAGATTTGGTGAATAATCGCGCGCCTTCACACTTTCGAGATTTAATGGGGTTAAAATTTGCAGACACGGCGATTAACATTGATGACGTAGAGCCTGCTGAGAATCTATTTCCTCGTTTTGACACAGCCGCTATGTCAATCGGCGCATTAAGTCCTGAAGCGCATGAGGCGCTTGCAATCGCCATGAACAGATTGGGCGGGCAGTCTAACTCAGGTGAAGGAGGAGAAGATCCAAAGCGATTCAACACTGAACGCAACAGTAAAATCAAACAAGTTGCTTCGGGTCGTTTTGGCGTGACCCCGCACTATTTAGTAAATGCCAGTGTCATTCAAATCAAAGTCGCGCAAGGAGCAAAACCAGGCGAAGGCGGACAGCTTCCTGGTGATAAGGTTAATAAGTATATTGCTGAATTGCGGTATTCGGTACCTGGCGTAACGCTTATTTCACCTCCTCCTCACCATGATATCTACTCTATCGAGGACTTGGCACAGCTCATATTCGATTTAAAAGAGGTGAATCCGTCTGCACTTATTTCTGTCAAACTTGTATCAGAGCCCGGCGTCGGCACGATAGCAACCGGTGTAGCAAAGGCATATGCCGACTTAATTACCATATCTGGTTATGACGGTGGGACTGGTGCAAGCCCATTAACATCAGTGAAGTATGCAGGCAGCCCTTTTGAGCTTGGATTATCAGAAACGCAACAAGCCTTGGTTGAAAATGGCTTGAGACACAAGGTAAGAGTGCAGACAGATGGCGGCCTAAAAACTGGCCTCGATGTTGTGAAAGCCGCATTGCTTGGCGCAGAATCGTTTGGTTTTGGCACGGGTCCTATGGTTGCACTTGGATGTAAATACTTAAGAATCTGCCATTTGAATAACTGTGCTACCGGCGTTGCAACCCAAGATAAAAAGCTAAGGGACAACTACTTTATTGGCCTTCCAGACATGGTGGCAAATTACTTTACTTTTATTGCGAGGGAAGTTAGAGAGATAATGGCAGCGTTAGGTGTGTCACAATTCCAAGATTTGGTAGGTCGCACAGAATTGCTTGAACTTTTAGACGGGCATACTTCAAAGCAGAATAAGCTGGACCTCTCTCCTTTACTAATAAAACCGCAAGCGGGTGAACATACGTCATTATTTTGTTCTGAAACAACAAATGCGCCGCTAGATAAGGGCATACTAAATAAACAAATCCTCAGCGATGCAAAAACCGCTGTCGACCTTAGACGACCAGTAAAGTTATCGTATAGTGTGCAAAATACTGACAGGTCCATTGGCGCGACGCTTTCAGGCTACATTGCTGAGAAATTTGGCAATCATGGTGTTGACGTAAACCCGGTTCAAATTACATTGAAAGGCACAATCGGGCAAAGTTTCGGCGTGTGGAATGCTGGTGGTGTTGAAATGACCCTGATTGGCGATGCTAATGACTATGTAGGTAAAGGCATGGCGGGTGGTAAACTCGTTATCCGACCACCGGCTGATGTGTCATTTGATATTCACAACAGCGCCATTATGGGTAATACATGTTTATACGGTGCAACCGGCGGACGTTTATATGCTTCAGGCAGAGCGGGTGAACGATTTGCTGTCAGAAACTCAGGTGCTATTGCTGTGGTTGAGGGTATTGGCGACAATGGTTGCGAATACATGACAGGAGGGATCGTCGCAATACTTGGTAGTGTGGGTGTGAATTTTGGCGCTGGTATGACTGGTGGATTTGCCTATTTATACGATCAGTATGACGACCTTGACCACCGCATTAACTATGAACTGGTAGAAATGCTTAGTATCGATGACAAGGTTATTCTATTGGAACATTTACGAGGATTAATAAACGAACACTACGAAGCAACTGGTAGCGCGCATTCTCTTACGCTATTGACCGATTTTGCTGAAGAAGTGAAGCGCTTTAAATTAATTAAGCCTAAGACATCAGATGTTAAGAATCTGCTGGGGCACATTAGCCGGTCAAGTGCCGAGTTAAGACTGCAAGCGCAATAGAGTTAAGAGTAGTAATCATGGCAAAAAACGTATACCAATTTGTTGATGTCGCACGGATAGACCCACCTAAGAAACCCATCTTAGTGCGCAAGGAAGAGTTTGGTGAAATTTATCACTCGATGACTCAATCTCAAGCGGAAGGACAAGCTGATCGCTGTCTCGACTGCGGAAACCCATATTGCGAGTGGAAATGTCCAGTACACAACTACATACCGCAATGGCTTCAGCTAGCAAATGAAGGAAAGATCCTAGAGGCAGCAGATCTTTGCCATAAGACCAATAGCCTCCCAGAAGTATGTGGTAGGGTCTGTCCGCAAGACCGACTTTGTGAAGGTGCTTGCACGTTAAACGATGACTTTGGCGCCGTTACCATTGGCAGCATTGAAAAATACATCACCGATACCGCATTTAAAATGGGTTGGCGACCAGACATGTCTGATGTGATTCAGACAGAGAAAAAAGTAGCGATTGTGGGTGCCGGGCCAGCAGGACTTGCATGTGCAGATATCTTAGTCAGAAATGGTGTTAAACCTATTGTATTTGACAAGTATGAAGAGATTGGAGGCTTGCTTACGTTTGGCATCCCATCATTTAAGCTTGAAAAAGAAATAGTACAGTTGCGAAGAGAGATCTTTACCGAAATGGGGATTGAATTCGTATTAAACACCGAGATAGGCAAAGACATTCCCTTTCAGAAACTGATCGATGATTATGACGCTGTATTTCTAGGTATGGGCACTTACACATCTATGCAAGGCGGATTTAATCATGAGACTGCTGAAGGTGTATTTGAAGCACTGCCATTTCTCGTCGCAAATGCGAGGCGCATCATGGGTACTGAAGTGTCACCAGATGATTATATTGACATGACAGGTAAGCATGTTGTTGTTTTAGGCGGTGGCGATACTACTATGGACTGCGTTAGAACATCTATTCGCCAAGGTGCCGCATCTGTTACTTGTGCATATCGTCGCGATGAAGAGAGCATGCCCGGCTCTCGAAGAGAAGTAGTAAATGCTCGCGAAGAGGGTGTTGATTTTCAGTTTAACATGCAGCCCATCGACATTGCTGTCGATGATAGTGGCAAAGCGGTTGGTGTACGGATGGTTAAAACCGAAATGGGTGAACCTGATGCAGCAGGAAGACGGCGTCCGGTTGAGATACCAAATTCTGCTCATGTGTTACCCGCTGATGCCGTGATTATTGCTTTTGGGTTCTCCCCTAGCCCAGCACCTTGGTTTGCCGACTTTGGTATAATCCTCGATGAAAAAGGACGAGTAAGAGCGCCGGCACAAGGCACATTCCCATTCCAGACGAGCAACCCCAAAATCTTTTCAGGTGGCGACATGGTGAGAGGTTCTGATTTAGTCGTAACTGCGATAGACGAAGGAAGAAAAGCAGCAGACGGAATTCTTGATTATTTGGAAGTCTAGGCTGTCATGTCAACCAACTTAAACGAAGCATGGTCAATGTGATGTTTCGTTTTAGTTCTAAACGTTTATAGTTTAATAACTATTAGCTCTTCCGTGTACCTAATGAGTGTTGTGAACGGTCTTTAGCGAAGGTATTCTCATAGATATGAAATAGCAGCCTAAGGTGGCGCGCATCCTTGTACCATGTGAGAGGTAACCATAGTGAATGAGACAACCAACGTATGCGCGAGTGCGTGGAAACGATTTGGCGATGCCAAATCAACGACGTCATTCTTGTTTTTAGTAGCATCATTGACGCTAGGCGTAAATAATGCAAATGCATCTGAAACAAATACGACCATTGAAACTCAATCATGCCCGGCAAACTTTAATGACGTGAAAATTCCATCTGATGGCAAGTTTTGTCAAGTTTTTGCCGCTAATTATCCCGCGTCCATGGTGCTTCACGTGCCGCAATCACCCTCGTCAGTAGTTGATTTCTACGCAAATGAATATGACATTATAAAAGAAGTAAAATCACGAACATTTATGCAGACTCAAGATAAAAATACAACGCTCATCATCTCTACTGATGGTGAAGGCACGCAAGTAGATATCTTGGTCAAGCGATTGTAATGCTGTTCGTTTAAGCAATACAGCTGGCTGCGGAAATGGTTGCATGTAAAAGACGCTGTCCACATCCATGTTCGCTTGGGCTCGCGCATCCTTGCGCGAGCACACTTTTTCATGCAAAAATTCCTCCGCTGAGACGCTTCCACACTTAAACGATCAGCATTAGAAAGTAATGAGCATCTTTCGACAATAGTACCCTTCCGCAATAATTTAGTTACTTTAGATAGCTGCGCTCAGCAGCAACCGCCGGTTGTAGTGACATGGCTGGCACATGCTTTGCTACCACCTCATAGTTAATCCGATTTAACTTTACGTAAGGCTATGTTCCCGTTAATTGTTGTTGAGTTGCTAAATATTTGATTAACAGTTGATTACAGGAATAGGACATTTGAAAGCTTCGAAAACATGGATGTTTTCGCAGAGCGCCCAGGGATTGGGT
>DDLV01000003.1 GCA_002340325.1 Glaciecola sp. UBA2563
GCGCTCGCACGCTTTTACCTGTAAACATTCCTCCGCTTCGACGCATAATTGCATGTACTATCTGCTTCGATGAATGTGTATTTAGTCCTATGGTTGATTTATAAACGCTTTAAACCTTGCCTTGGTTTCAGCATCGGCTTTTTCGTACCAGAAGTGAAGCATTTCCTCTGCTGTATTGCTTGCCTGTTGAGTTTTATCTGAAGGCGAGGTTGGAGCCGTTGGTGTACTGACTGACACTGGCGACTCGTTCACAAGGTCTGGTGCTTGTAGCGAGACATTTGCTTCTGGTGCTAGTGCTGCCGAGAGTGATGGCACCAACGACGTTACGGCTGCGACACCCCCCTCTTGATTATACTCTTGTGCTTCTCTTGGGAAATTTCTGCCAAATTGAACGCCCGGACGCACAAGTTTATCTTCAACGTGCTCGATAACGCGCCCGTCTTGATCGACAAGTGACCACGTTAACGGTGATAAATTTTCCCGTGCAATGTCTGCATCACGAAAATTTGGCATTTTAAACTCGAGGTTTGCGTCTGTTGCATTGAAGCGCGCAATGATGACATCACTATTCACTAACTGTTGTTCAACACCATTTTCAAAAATAAGCTCATAACGAAAAACGACCTGGTTTTCTCCGTTAGGTAAGGCAATCGTTTTTGTTGAGGAAAATAAACCCTCTTTTTTTGCATCCGGTTTTTCTTGGTTTACCGCTAGGACATTGACGCGATCGTCATACTTGATAGTAACATTTGCTATTGAGGCTGATGCTATACCTGCAAGTAAGATACTTGTAAACATCTTGATTAATTTCATAGTTCTTTCCCTAACACTACTTCTCTTGATTTAAGGTTGCCAATCAAAACGCATCAATGCAAGTCCGAACTGGTTTTTTACGCTGATAAGATGCGCAAAGTAGTCTTTGGTGTACCTTTTTTCAATATTAAACAACGAGCGCTTTTGGTTACTTATCGGATTCATCAAATACGAAGGCGATTGCGTTTGCGTTCAAGCTTTCTGTAAGTTTTGAGCAATACGCGCAGGCGCTATCGTTAGAGAACACACTGATAAAAAACAGGTCTTCCTTATCGCCTTCATTTTCGTGATTCATTCCAGCTTTCCATTCAATCAATGAAACGCCATAGTATTTTGAGTCATTTTCTGGAAACCAGTAAGCGTGCTTGTAAAACATGAATTTGTGTTCATAACGCGTATCATCATGTTTATTTACAGAAGGGCTCAACGGCGGTTGCATTGATGTAATAGCGTTGAAAACACTGTCTAAGCTGTGATCTTTTGAAGAGATCGTTATTTTTAGGTTGGCGGACGGCGTCGCCGTGCTAAATACAGTGGATACCAAGAGAAAATACCCACCTAACAATAAAACGGGCAAAACAAATACTGCTGATAAGAAGATAATCTGGTTTTTATTTGAAGACATTTATTCCCTATTGCCAAGCGGCACAGCACCGTATAGTAAACTCCTAGAATATCACAAACGCAAGACTCACAAGAGTGACTGTAGTGTCCGTTCAGTTCTAAACGAAAAGTTTTTCTCCAAATCATTAGAAAAAACTATTGTCGTCGCCTTGCCTTGTATTAAGTGCTTTGGTACGAAGCCATAAAATCTCGAATCAACGCTGTTATTGCGATTATCTCCTAAAACAAAATAATGCCCCGCAGGCACGATTATCGTATCGAAACTACTGACCCGAGAATGCCTTCCTAAAACGCTGATTTGATGAGCTCTACCTAGACTTTCCATCAATTGTTCATCTTTAATGTGATATTCGACAGGCACTCCATTCAACGTTAATCGATTATTAAACATGGCGAGTCTATCGCCGGGCAAACCAACAACACGCTTAATGAGCCTTGTTCCATCTGTTGGAGAAAAGAAGACAACGATATCACTGCGTTCAGGCGAACCTGTTTCGGCAATATTAATATCTGTAAATGGAAACTGCAGTTGATAAGCTGTTTTATCGACAAAAATACGGTCTCCTTCCATAATTGTCGGCAGCATAGATCCGCTTGGTACATGATACCAATCCGCCAGACTACTGCGGCTGGCAAACATAATCAAAATGAAAAAGAGAAACCCCAAATTTCTAATAAATACGTTTGTGATTTTCTGTGCTGTTAATTGCATAAACAAATGTCCCTACTGGTGAAAGTCTGAATATTAAAACACGTTATAAGGCGTTAGATGCTTAAACGTTAGTCAAGTTTCATTAAGTGCGCGCTATAGTATGTAAGAGGATATTTCTACGGGCGTTTCACCAAAGAAGAGTAAGCTTAAGAAAATCCGCTATTTGCATTCTACGGTTGGAAATCGAGAATAAACGTACATAGAGAAAGTTCCGATTTGTGCAAAACCTAGTTGAAAACGGTTTAACTTCTAGAGGCGAAACCTGTTCAATAGGCGCCTCTCGCTGAGTTAGTTAATAGCGCAAACTGGACATTCAATAATTCCGCAAAGGTTATTTTAGCGAAACTCCCAACCTTGATAAGTGATAGCGTATATGCAATCATTGCATGATGAATCGAATAGTAATAGATACAAGTGTGCTTATTAGTGCTTTGATAGGCAAAATGGGACCCGCTAGAGAGGTTGTGCGTCAATGTTTGTTGGGTATCCATTTACCTATAATCAGTACCGCTCTTTTTCTGGAATACGAATCTGTTACAAGAAGACAAGAAATCATGGACAAATGTCCCTTGCCTGTTGATCAAATCAAAGAGTTATTGAATTCAATATATAGCGTAAGCGAACTCATCCAAATACACTTTTTGTGGCGGCCTAATTCCCAGGATGAAGGCGATAATTTTTTAGTTGAACTCGCAGTTGCTGGAAACGCAAATATAATCGTAACTAACAAAGTAAGGGATTTTAGGAATGCTGAATTACAATTCGACAGTTTTAAGATCCAAAGGCCAGAAGAGTTTTTGAGGAGCGAATGATATGTCTACACTCACAGTAAGATTACCTGATGATAAACATAATAGATTGAAAGCACTTGCTGCACACAGAAAAATCAGCATGAATAAATTGATAGAAGAATTGTCAACGCAGGCCATTGCAGAATTTGATACCGAAGTAAGGTTTCGAACGCTTGCTGCATCTGGTGATCCTGAAAAGGGACTTCAATTACTTGACAAACTTGATAATCACTTTGGAAGTAAACGCTAAATCAGAGGTTTTTGCTATTCAAAAGCAGTGACTCGGACACGAGGGCTTTAATATTCTTATTCGCTTTCAAAAGGGTTGAAAAATTTAGACTATGATCGGCCCTTTTGCGACCTACACAATTCAAATGCCAACCAACTATTGTTTTTCGAGAAAATGAGTAAAAACCAGATTTCCAACCCTAGAATGCAAATAGCCAGAAAATCAAAGCGTCATTACCTCCTCAATTAAAGGCGCCATTTTCATCTAGCAACTCATAAATACTGTGTGCCATCTCATTGTATCCTTCCCTGTTGAAGTGCACCGCGTCGGACTTTTTGGACGGGTTTCGCATTAACGATGAAATGAGTGAATCATCCAATACCAAGTCGTATTTTTCAGCAAGCTCTTCATAAAGCGGCGCTGAACTTGAGAATAGATTTTTTTCTGGCACTCCAATAAGAACGACTTGAATATTTCGTTGTTGAAGAAACTGAATCATGCTATCCAGATTTTGTTTCATCGCGGTGATACTTTTATTGCGCAGTATATCGTTCCCACCCTCCAACAATATCACCAAACTCGGCGAGTGTTCAGCAATCACATCAGGTAGCCTTTTTAGACCCTCTGCAGTTGTTTCACCTGAAATGCCTGCATTTATAACAGTGTATCCACTTAACGCACTCAATACAGACGGGTAACTGTCTTTGCGTTCTACCCCTACTCCTTGGGTCAAACTATCTCCAAATGCGACAATAATGTCACCTTTATTCAACGGCGCGAGTTTGGGTGACGTGCAGCCAGTAATAAGTATCAATATAGCCACTGTAAGGCATGTTTTAACTGTGTTACGCATTTAAAAAACTCTATGTTAATTGGGGGTAAATTAATCAAACTTAGTACTCTATATCGACAGCTTTTATATAAACTCAGGTTTGATTGCACCTATGAAGAGAAGTGTCTGTCCGCCCGAAAACGTCAAGCGC
This sequence comes from Glaciecola sp. UBA2563, assembly GCA_002340325.1. Lineage (GTDB taxonomy): Bacteria > Pseudomonadota > Gammaproteobacteria > Enterobacterales > Alteromonadaceae > Glaciecola. The sequence continues at coordinate 4,153 of DDLV01000003.1, forward strand.
ACAACGCTAGTTCGCCTAATACCAAAGTCCAAGGCTATTTCGGTTTTGTATTGTTTTTAAACCGTTTATTGTTTGCGCAATAAAATTATCAAAGGAAATGGAAATGCAAAACATTAAGTTCTTCTCTCGACTAATTTTTTTACTTGCGGTTCTGCCTGTGGGCTTGGCGAATGCGGGCGACCCCGAAGCGGGTAAAGCGTCCTATATGGCATGTGCAGCTTGTCATGGACAGAATGCAGAAGGCAGTCCTGCCATGAAAGGGCCTGCTTTATCTGCTCTATCCGAGAAGTATATTGTTGCGCAACTTGAAAAATTTCAGAATAAACATCGTGGTGGCGATCCGAAAGACACCGCTGGCCTTACAATGGCATCAATGGTGATGACAGTGGCAAGTGCAGAAGCAAAGGCGAATGTGGCAGCCTATATTGCAAGCCTTGAAAGCACCAAACCTGCAACAACAATTTCCGGTAATGCAGATAATGGTAAGGCGCTCTATGGAACCTGTGCTGCATGTCACGGTGCAGATGCAAAAGGCAACGACCTGATGAACGCGCCTTCTTTGATTAATCAACACGATTGGTATCTTGTTACTCAACTCAAAAATTTCAAAGAAGGTATTCGCGGAACCCACCCAGATGACGCGACAGGTGCACAAATGCGGCCTATGGCAATGATGTTAGCTGATGATCAAGCTATCAACGATGTTGTTGCATACCTTTCGACGCTAGACTAGCAATCGTCGCACAGTGCCATAAATTGAACGACGAATAAAAAGCCGCAGTGCTCATTTAAGACTGCGGCTTTTTTTTTAACGTTGTATGGTGTTACTGCCGGTCGATTCAATAGCAATTATTCAAACAACGAACTGTGAAGTGCCCTGACGATATTGTCACTATCATTCTCGGCAACAACGAACGAAAGGTTATGCACGTTCGCGCCAAAGCAAATCATTCGTAAATTAAAGTCTGAAATCGCCGAAAATATGCGAGATGAGACACCCGCTTCACTATGCATGTTATTGCCTACGACCGTAACGACATCCAGATCTTGATCAACACTGACTTCACAAATCGAGCTAAGCTCCTCCAATGTGTCTTGGTTCATTTTTTGTGAAATAGTATTCGGCGGATTATCCAGCGTAAAGGAAATCGCAATTTCTGAGGTGGTAATTAAGTCAACACTCAACTTGTGTTTTGCGATTATGCTGAATACTTTTTCCAGAAACCCTTGTGCATACATCATTTTCGGCGTTTTTACGGTGACTAATACTTGATCGCGTCGTCGAGTCACCGCGCGACAGGACGGTCTGCTTTCGCAGTCTTTGACTATCCACGTGCCGCCATTTTCTGGCTCTTTGCTAGAACCGACGAATACCTTTACGTTTTTTCTAAGTGCTGGCTCTATGGTCGCTGGATGCAATACTTTTGCGCCAAAAGTGGCCATCTCAGCCGCTTCTTCAAAACTGAGTTCGGGTAATGGCCTTGCCTTGTCAGTAATCCTTGGATCTGTTGTATAAACGCCAATAACATCTGTCCAAATTTCACATGTTTCAGCACTTAAAGCTTCAGCGAGCAATGCAGCAGTAAAGTCTGAACCACCTCTGCCTAGGGTTGTAGTTTGACCATTTTCATCAGCACCAACGAATCCCTGCGTGACGATAACGCTATCTTGAATAATAGGCGCAATTAACTGTTGAGAAAGACGCCCAACTTCTGACAAATCCGGACTAGCGGCTGTAAAAACGCTATCGGTCCGCATTGTTTTTCGAATATCAAAATTTACAGCGTTACAGTCCATTTCTCGTAGCACTGCTGCAACAAGTAAGGAAGACATGCGTTCACCCAAAGATAATAGCTCGTCCTTCAAATCGTCTCTGAAATTGATCTCTTCATGTCTGGCGAGAGCATTTACGTTATCGAGAAGCGTGAAAAGTTTGTCTTCAACTTCCTGTTTATATTTCAATTCATTGAGAATGGAAAACTCAATGACGCGTATTTTTTCAACAATATCAGAAATCTCATCATTCGAAAGTGAAGCATTTGCCAGTGTTACCAAATGATTGGTGACGCCAGAAGCTGCACTTACCACCATGATGCGAGTGTTGGGATTATTAATTACAATCCGCGCACAATTTTTTATCGCTGAATAGTTACCAACACTGGTACCACCGAACTTTGCAACATTTAATGAATTAGTCATTTCGTGGAATAATCCTATCGAGTTATTTCCTTTGGTATTTCAACGGCATCGCCGACCTTAATGCCTTTTTCTTTGAACCAACCTTGATGCATTTCTAGGGCGAAAAGTACGGGGACAGAAGAAGGCACCGTCTTGGTATCTTCTGGTTGCATCGGCTTGATGTCAGTAATGCGACCGAATGCATTGATATAAGCTACGTCTAACGGAATATAGGTGTTTTTCATCCACATACTGACGATCCTGATCCGCTCAAATTTAAACAACATGCCGCAATCCTGACACATTTCTTTTCTATACATTAGTCCAAGTGCCCGCTCATGTTGTTCATCAGCGAGTTCTACTTCGATATTGATGCCATTGATGGTCACGGGAATCAGCTCGTCGGACACTTGCGAGTCACCTGCGTGACAAGCGAATATCGTTAGCACTAAAGACAATTTAATCAGCAGTCGAAACATAGTTTTCATGGATTAATGTAGTGAAAATTTCTGGATGCCACCTTAATTGAATAAGACACCAAATTTCAAGACAAAAAAGACCGGGATTTCGGATATTCCCAGTCTTACATATAAACTATTCAAAGGACATTTAACGTTGGTATTAACCTCACCTTTTCATGTTAAAAATACTGCTAGGTGAATTATCCTAGGTGAATTAAATATACGCACTAGTTGTTGCGCGTAATTCGATATAATACCGAATTATCTCCATCCGAGAGCACATATACATCACCTTGTTGATTAACTTCTATATCGCGCAAGCGGCGTTCGTTATCCACAAACAGATCAGGAAGCGGTTCAAACTTTTCGTTTAGTACATAAATGCGTTTATACTTTAGCGACGTAATAAGGTACTGGTTTTGTAATTCGGGATACTTATCACCTTGATAAAAAATCATTGAAGACGGCGCTATCGATGGCGTCCAATCAACGAGCGGAAGCTCCATACCGTGGTAATCGGTGAATGGAGAAATTGTCGAGCCAATATAATCTTTACCATTCGTTACCACCGGCCAACCATAATTGCTTCCCGCTGTGATAACATTTACCTCATCGCCCCCTGCCGGACCGTGCTCATGCGCAACGATGGTGCCATCATCGAGTATAATTAACCCCTGTCCATTTCGATGCCCATATGAATAGACATAGCTCTGTGGCGATAATGGATTATCAAAAAAAGGATTTGACGTTAATGCCTGTCCCTCAGCCGACATTCGTAAGATCTTACCAAGATGGCTGGTTTTCACCTGCGCTTTTTCCCGATAATCAAAACCGTCACCTGAAGTGATAAGTAAGTTATTTTGGCTATCAAACACCATTCTGCCTGCGTAATGAACCGGCGTATCTTTAGAATCAGCAACGCGAAAGATATCTTCAATCTCTGATATCAAAGGAATCGCCGCGTCTACATCTAGAGTTATTCTCTGCACTTTTAAATAGTTATCTTTATTTGTACCTGCCGAATAACTCACATAGAGCCATTTGTTATTTTCATAATTTGGATGAGGCACGATATCAAGAATTCCTCCTTGTCCGCCTATTAATAGATCATCAGGGGCGAACTCGACGACTGCTTTTTCTATGTTTTCAGGAAGTATCGTTAGTAGTAATAAATCACCTTCGCGCTGGCTAATAATTAGCTTATCATCGGATATGAATGACATCGCCCAAGGATTATCAATCCCCTCAAAAATTGCGTCTAGATGAAATTCCGCACGAACAAAGCCAACAAATGATAAAAGGAAAACTAATAGAGTTACACGCATATCCAATCTCGTATTTTATTGAAGAACATCTAAGTCAACTGCCAACCAACGTACTTATATGTATGCATTAATAGCAGCAATTAGCTCAAGTAGGCTATACTCTTGTACAGTCTCTGAGCCGCATTAAGATCGTATTTGATAATGGGTAAAATTATAAATCGAATCGGGCGTTTTTCCATTTCGTGGTTTGTTGCGTTTTGTTTAGCCAGTATTCTGCATACACAAACCGTGCTAGCTGAACTGACAGCACTAGACATTGAGATAAGCATTGCCGATCGACTTTCAACGGTATACAAGGATCTTATTGGCCTTGCACCTACCTATGGCATCGTTATATTCATTGGGCTTTTGATCGCATTCACGGTTGCATGGTTACTTCAAAAAAAGCTCTCTGGTCGCTCTGTATGGTGGTATGGCGCTGCTGGAGGCACAGCAATATTTGTCATTTTGATGGCGATGTATCCGTTAATGAACATCACCATATTAGCAAGCGCTCGTTCCACCATTGGACTTCTTTTACAGGTCACAGCAGGTATTTGCGGTGGTTTTCTTTACGGCAGCATGAGACCTGTCAATAAATAAAAAACTGATCTCATTATGTTAATTTTGTGTTAATTTATATTAACCTTAAAATGTATGAGAATTGCCTGTGTCAGCTTCACATCTAATCCCTGAAAACATTCATAATTTGGCCGATTACATCGAGCTTAAACTAAAAACATACGCTGATTTAAAAGCGTACAGTGCTATCGGTCAGGAAAAAACCTTTGCGGAAATGGATGCACTATCTGCAAAATTTGGCGCATGGCTACAACAAAACACAAATCTAAAACCCGGTGATCGCGTTGCCGTACAATTACCAAACTTAATCCAAAATCCTATTGCGGTATATGGTGCCCTTCGTGCCGGGTTTGTCGTCGTCAATACGAACCCACTTTATACCCCTACTGAAATGCAGCATCAGTTCAATGATTCTGGTGCAAAACTGTTGGTTATCTTGTCTGATTTTCTGCCTAAATATGAACAAGTCAAGGCAGATACAAACATAGACACCGTGATTGTTACATCAGCGACGCAACTCATTGACGGCAAGAAATTAGAAGGTTCACATCCTTGCTATGCACAAGTTTTTGAGGAAGCCGCTGACCTTGAGCTATCTCCAAGAGAGAATATCGGGTTAGAGAGTACGGCTATTTTGCAATACACAGGCGGTACAACTGGCGTTTCAAAAGGCGCAGAGTTGACCCACGCTAATGTACTAACAAACAGTATTCAAACCCTCGATAGACTGGGCAAAACATTCAGAGAAGGCGAAGAAATAATTATTTGCCCATTACCGCTCTATCACATTTATGCCTTTACGGTTTGCATGATGACGTTCTTTGCGAAAGGCGCATTAATTGTACTTATTCCAAATCCGCGCGATATGGATGCATTTATTCATTTAATAAAGCCATACAAATTTACCGCTTTCGCCGGGCTCAACACTCTCTTTATGGGATTATGCGCGCATCCACATTTTAAAGAATGTGATTTCAGCGAACTTAAGCTTACCATGTCTGGCGGCACGGCACTCACGTCAGCCGCCGCAGAACTATGGCAAGCAACGACAAACTGCTCGGTAACTGAAGGTTATGGGTTATCAGAGACAGCGCCGGTTTTAACATTCAACCAGCCCGGTAACGAGTCATACGGCACTGTAGGTGCGGCATTAACCGGAACCGATATCAGAATGCTAGATGCGAACGACCAACCCGTAGAAAAAGGACAAGAAGGACAAATCGCCGCGAAAGGTCCTCAAGTTATGAGGGGATATTGGCGACGTCCAGAAGAAACCGCTAAAGTCATGACCGCAGACGGGTATTTTAAAACCGGTGATATTGGTAAGATAATGTCTGATGGGTGTATCAAGATTGTCGATCGTCTCAAGGACATGGTGCTTGTATCAGGCTTTAATGTCTACCCGAATGAAGTTGAGGATACGCTTACCCAGCATCCAAATATTCTTGAGGCCGCTGTTATCGGCAAGCCCGACGATAAAACACAAGAACGTGTGTGCGCGTATATTACGGTGAATGCACCAATAGATACCGAAGAAGTTCAGGCGTTTTGTCGTAATTTGCTAACCGCATATAAAGTGCCTAAAGAAATCAATGTCATTGACGAATTGCCAAAAACAGCGGTAGGTAAAATTCTTCGACGTGCCCTTAGAGAATAATTATTACATTGCGGGACTATTACTAGGGCCTGTTTATCTTTGTACATTTTTTGTGTTGCCTCCTAAAATTGGCTAGTACAAGGCGTCGATGTTGAAGTTTGGTCATCCAAATGAGACAAAGACAACACAGTAATAGGCAATTTTAGGAGGCAACCCGTAGGGCAGCGGCCATTTTTCAGCCATACTGCTCAAAAATGGGTTCATTTGGAACCACCAAACCACACCCATTTGTGATTGTCTGACTAAAAAATGACCTGCTGCACAAATAATGAACAAAGATAAACAGGCCCTAAGTTGTTTAATATAAATATAACGAGACTGCTCGAAGCGGACATTTCTCAAGTTTTTACACTGCTTGCTGACCATGGCGCCTATGGAGAATTCAAAGGAATCGACGAAGCCAAACTTTTAGAACCTGGAAAGTCTGAAAAGAACGGTATAGGTGCCCTTAGAGAAATACGTTCAGCCGCAGGTGTATTACGTGAGCGTATCGTTGAATATGAGTATCCGTACAAATTGGGTTATTTGATTGAATATTCCAAACCTTTGCCATATCGTCATGATTTTGGTCTTATAACACTGTCTGAAAAACAAGAAGGCACTCAAAAATGCACTGAAGTTAATTGGCAATCTAAAGGTCATATCACCCTGCCGCTTATCGGGAAATACTATTTTGATAAACAAATAGAGCGCGGCGGCAGTCGCGCTTTCGCGAGTATCCTAAAGCAAATAGATCAAAGACTTTCGTAAGTAAGCGTTACATTTTCGGCATAGAATGCGTCTAGTCGTCAACATGGACGTGGTAATCTCATCAGAATTTCACAATCATTTCATAAGCACAATGAAACTATCTAAAAAGGCTCATTCATGAATGTGAGCGATTTTGCACTGGACGTCATCGGACCCGTCGTACTTCTTATCGCATTTGGCTATTTTTTGTATAAACAAAACAAAGTGACAGACAGCTTTGTGCAAACCGCCTCGGGACTTATCTTTAATTTTGCGCTTCCAACCCTACTTTTTGTCAATATTTCTTCTGCTGATCTATCAGTACTAATCAATATAAAGAGCGTAAGCATCGGCGTCAGTGCCACGTTAATTGTATTTCTTCTTTGCATATTCCTCATTTCTCCGTTCGTAACCAAGAATGAAAATAAGGGCGTGCTGACTCAGGGCATTTTTCGGTCAAATATGGGCATTATTGGACTAGCATACTGCGCCAAAGCTTATGGTGATGAAGGACTTGCTTTGGCGGCGGTTTACATGGGATGCCTGACTATCCTTTATAATATCTTAAGTGTATTTGTATTGAATTTGTACCATGACAGTCAAACAAGCATTTTATCCATTATGAAGAAGATCGTAACAAATCCCATCATATTAGGGATATGTTTAGGTATTATAGTAGCATTTTTAAACGTAAGATTACCGGATATTGTCAATACTACGCTGGGGTACTTTTCTCAACTAACGCTTCCATTAGCACTCATCTGCACTGGCGCAGCGCTTCGGTTTACAGCGCTTGGAACACTTTGGAAAGTGGTATGCGTAGGGGTGATTGGCAAGTGTATCTTCTACCCTTTTATCATGGTAATACTCGCGATAAGTTTCGATATTAATGGCATGATGCTTGGGATCTTGTTTCTAATGGCCATAAGTCCAACCGCTGCGGCAAGTTATGTTATGGTCAAAAAATTAGGTGGAAACCATCAATTAGCCGCGCAACTTATTGCCGTTTCCACCGTTGTGTCATTACCCCTTACGATAATAGGCTTTTATGTTTTAACTCAGTTTGCTGACGTCGCCTTTTAGTAATGGCCTTTCTTAGGGCCTTATTTTTTTTCTCTCACAAGCTGATCCATAAACCTAACGCCCCACCCTTGGGCGCCTCTAGGCACAGTTGGCCTGTCTGCTTCAAGCCAATCAACACCTGCAATATCGAGGTGGATCCACGGTTGGTCTTCGTCAACAAAGGTCCCGATAACCGCCGCGCCAATGGACGCACCTGGGTTACCAGCGCCTGAGTTTTTGATATCTGCGATATCCGAAGCAATTTGGTCAAAATGATTAGGGTGTAGTGGCAGCGGCCAGACATGTTCACCAGAACGTTTACCGATACCCATCACTTCAACTGACGTTTCAATATCGCGCGTTATTAGCGCCGCATATTCAAAACTTAGCGCTCTGACCGCACTACCTGTCAGTGTAGCGATGTTGAGAAGTAATGCGGGCTGATATTCTTTTTGCGCATAATAAACGGCATCTGAGAGTAATAACCTACCCTCAGCGTCGGTGGAAATAATTTCTATCGTCGTGCCTTTCATTGTGTCAAGGGCATCACCGGGTCGAATGGCATCTTCAGCGGGCATATTTTCTGCCAGAGGCATTAGGCCAACAACATTCGCAGCTTCTTGCCTTGATGCTATGGCATACATAGTTCCTGCGACCGCGGCAGCACCAGATAAGTCAGACTTCATTTGCCACATGTTTGCATTGGGTTTTAAGCTGATACCACCTGTATCAAATGTAACGCCTTTTCCTGCCAGCGCAATGGGTGCTTTGTCTTTATCGCCTCCCATGTATTCAACAATCAGCAATCTAGGTTCGTGAATCGACCCTTGTCCTACACCAAGAATTGCGCCCATATTCAGCTTTTCCATGTCATTGACGTCAAGCACACGCACCTTAAGATTCTTTTTACCTTTCAATTTTTCTTTAACGCGATCAACAAACTCAACTGGGTAGAGACTTTTTCCAGGCTCCCATGCCAAATCTCTGGCCAAATGCACGCCTTCAGCGATGTATCGAAGGTCGTTTTCGTAAAGGTTTTTCGCCATTTCGGGATTTGGTGTAATAAACTCAAGGGTTGAATTGCCGCCTCTTTTGACGGCTTTGTATTTGTCAAAAAAATAGTCTCGAAGGTGATAACCGTAGGCGATGTGAGCAGCGGGATAGGCTTCTGCAGTGTCTAAATTATCGATGATAATGGATGCGTCTACATCTTTTTCAGTTGAACGTAGAGCAGCGGCAATAGCGCCACCAAGGTCTTGTAATTCAGGTGCTGTAAGCTTGTCATCTTGTTGACTTCCGACCAATAACAAATGCGTTTTGCCTGCCACCATTTGTAAATGTAATACTTCATTCGCTGCTGCCGAAAACTCATTGAGCGCCAGTAGCTTAGTGATTTTGCCATCGCTGAGCGAGTCAAGCTCAGTTACAAAGCCGTCAAGCTCTTCGATGTTATCAACAAATGCAACCGTTATCGGTGACGAAGAGACATTATCTCCTACAAAGGTGACCGTTGGGCTGCTTTGTACTTTATGTGCGAACGAAACAAGACACAGCAAAAGACAAAACGAAATTGGTTTTAGCATAGCGACTCCAAATCTATTTAAATACAGGTAAAAGTACGCGCTGGAAACAGTTACCGATTAAAACAATTCAGTCGATGGAGAATGTTTGAAACTTGCAGTACACGTTGTGTACAACCAATTATTGTAAAAATTCGTACTACTATAGGCGATACAAATAAACTATTCTTTAGTATAAAATTAAGTTCTTAAAAAGCGTCGAGATTTGCTAGAGACATTGCCATTTAAGCCGATAAAGGTAAATAATTAGTAGGATCCATTCAATGACGTATATCCAACGCCAAAAATTTAAATATTTTGGGCGGATTTTTTCGATAGTGTTGATAGCCGTAATGACCACCCTTTGGTTCATTTCTCAGTACCAGAATATCTACACAAAAAATATGAACGAGCTGGACGCGCTGAATCAAATGGAGATTCAGGCGCTGCAAACACAGTATTTCTTCAAAAAACAAGTCCAGGAATGGAAAAATATCTTACTACGCGGTCAGTCTGCCGATGATCTTGAAAAGTATTTAGATTTGTTTAGAAATGAATATGCAGCCACGCAAGCTAGCGCTAATTCACTTTACGAAAAAATAGACAGTAATAGTCAGACTAAAGCGCTCAGTGATAAATTCAGAGTAGAGCACAAAGAGATGTTCAATGAATATGCTAAAGCGCTAGAGGTTTACAAAGCAAATCAATTTGACGCGCAAAAAAGCGATGCCGAAGTAAGGGGAATAGACCGAGAGGCAACCGATGTGTTGGACGAGGTTGTGAGTATTTTAAATGATGAGATTTATATTAAACGCAACTCAATTCTTACCAGACTGAACACGTTTGTATTGTTTTACGGTATCGCATTTCTCTTGTTACAAATGTTGTTTTGCTGGTTAGCGATTAAACTCACTGCAGCGCTGCTTAAATCTGGCCTCACGGACAAAGCAACTCAAATTGGCAATAGAGAACTTTTTATCAATACGATTTCAAACATCCTTGATAATAACCAGATTAGATCTTTTGCGATATTTGATCTGAATAACTTCAAAATCGTTAATGAAGCCTTTGGTAATCAAGGAGGAGACCGATTTTTGCAGTTGCTTGCATCTGATATAAAACGCCATCTCAAGCCCAATGAAACGCTTTGCAGAGTTGGCGGTGATATGTTGGGAATTATTATGTTATGTAAAGACACAAAAACGTCAGTGAGACGAACAAAGAAGATCAAAAAAACGATTTCAGCATTCAAATATACGCAAGACAACATTCAAATGTCTCTTACTGCAAGTGCAGGTGTTTTTTGCATGCATGCTTCTGTTGAGAAAAACAGCCAACAAATCCTCAACAATCTGTATGCAAGCTTGCAAGAAGCCAAGTCGCTCGGTAAAAACAAAGTGGTCGTCTATTCGCCAGATTCTGTCGAGATAAAACAACGCAGAGCACAAATGCAAAAAGTTCACGAGATCAACCTTGCGTTGGAAGAAAAACGCATCGTACTTTTCAGGCAGCAGGTGTTAGATTTGTCACTCAGTAATCCATCGCACTATTTTGAGATTTTGATGCGTGTGAAAGATAAAAACGGTGAGTACCAACCGCCGGGGCTATTTATCGCAGCGGCAGAGCGCTTTAAGATGATGGAATCTATCGACAGATACATTATTCAGTCGACAATTGATTATTTACGCAACTTCAGCGATGAAAGTGAGTACTATGCCATTAATCTTTCTGGTGCAACATTGTCAGATAAAACATTCATAACATTTATCGAGCAAATCTTTGATAACCCCGATATTCCTTCTGAGCGCATCTCATTTGAGATCACTGAAACCGACGTCGTCAAAAATTTAAAAATAGCAAGCAGCATATTAACCAAACTCAAGTCGTATGGTTGTAAAATTGCGCTGGATGATTTTGGAACGGGCATGTCATCTTATCGCTACCTGACTGAATTAGAGATTGATAAAATTAAGATTGATGGAAAGTTCATTCAAGACGTTGACAAAAAAACTAACAACCAAGCAATCATAAGATCAGTTGTGCATCTTGCCAAAGAATTAAACATCAGAACAGTCGCCGAATTTGTTGAAACAAAAGCAGAACTGCAAACGATAAAGAAGCTTAATATCGACTATGCACAAGGTTACCTTATGCACAAACCTGAATTTTTATATCAACCTTCCTTATCCGTGACCTATGCATTAAGTGCAGATGAGAAAAAAGTCTATACAGCCGACGATGACATGGTAATGTTGTAACCAGATGCATTTCGAAGGTTAAGCACTCTGTCTTCATCAAACAGTAAATACTGCCCTTTGATACCTAGGAGTTTGCCCTCAATGTCCGGGGTTTTATCAAAATTAAGAGACTTGATTTTTTCAGGGAAGTGCACCACAGGATAGTTAATGTCTAGCGCGGGCAAGTCCAATGGTGTCAATGATTGCAATCCGATTTCGTTTGTTATCGCATCTATACTCGCACTGACCTTTTCTTTTAATTGAGCCCAAAACTCTTTCAAATCGACGTCTGGATAGCCGCCTTTTAACATTGTTCGCCAATTTGTTTTATCTGAAATAAATTTTGCGATTTCAATTTCAACCAGCCCGCTAACTTTTCGGCTTGGCACCCTGAAAATTGGCAGTGCCTGCGTGGCACCCTGATCTATCCAGCGGGAAGAAACACCGTTGCTCACATGACGCGTGATCCCCACTTTTACCGCGCCAGTGTTTGCCAAATAGACAAAATGATCTTGCAAACAGTTCGCTTCTCCCCAATCGGGCTCGCGGCATGTCCCTTGGTCATAATGACATTTCTCTGGTTTGATTATGCAGGTATCACATTGCGCCAAACTTCGAAAACAGGGGAAACACGCCCCCTGATTAAACGTCTTTTTGGTTTTTCTTCCGCAGTGAATACAGTTGATTTGGCCCGAAAAATTCAGTCTTAAATGACTACCTATCAGCGCATTCATATGAATAGATGATTCTTTTGTATCTAGGTAATACTGCGCTACGTTGTGTTTGTTGATGTCTACACGCATTTTGCGTACATGAATGTCATGCTGGCTCATGTCTGACTTCTCTTTTTGTTTTTCATTTGGCTTTTGGCTTTATTCCCGTTAATTGTTGTTGATACATGTTTCGGACATTTAATTATGGGAATAGTGCATTTGAAAGTCGCTGTGAACCCAATCCCTGGGCGCTCTGCGAATTCATCCATGAATTCGAAGCTTTCAAATGCACTATTCCCACAATCAACTGTGTATCAAATATCGATAACAATTAACGCAAACGAAGCCATTCGATTCACTTATCAGTCACAGCACCCGTTGAAGCGGAGCTTACCGTTTTTGCATATTTAGAAAGCAAGCCACGAGTATATCGAGGTGCTGGTCTCGTCCAATTTTCTAAACGATTTGCTACTTCTGCTTCAGACACGACTAAGGTAATTTCTTTTTTGCTGGCATCAATTATGATTTCGTCACCATCCTCTACGATAGCCAACGGTCCACCTTCAAACGCTTCTGGCGTCACATGTCCAATGACAAAGCCGCGACTACCACCCGAAAATCTTCCATCTGTTATAAGCGCAACATCATCGCCTAGCCCCCGTCCCATAATTGCGCTGGTTGGGCTTAACATTTCGCGCATACCCGGTCCACCTTTGGGTCCTTCATACCGAATAACAACCACGTCGCCCGCAACAATTTCACCTTCGATAATCGCTTTGAACGAATCTTCTTCTGACGAAAAAACACGCGCTTTGCCTTTAAACGATAGTCCCTCTTTACCCGTTATTTTTGCTACCGCGCCTTCAGGTGCTAAGTTTCCTCTTAGGATAACAAGGTGGCTGTCCGGTTTAATCGGCGTCTCAAACGGCAATATAATATCTTGCCCATCTGGATAAAGTGCAACGTCTGCTAAGTTTTCGGCCATTGTCTTACCGGTTACCGTCATGCAATCACCGTGTAACATGCCAGCATCCAGCATCAGCTTCATCAGTGGTCGAATACCGCCAATTTCGATAAGTTCTGACATCAGGTATTTGCCACTCGGGCGCAAATCAGCAATCACCGGTGTAACATCACCGAGGCGCTCAAAATCATCAAGCGTAATCTCCACACCAATGGCATCTGCCATGGCAATGAGGTGCAACACTGCGTTCGTTGAGCCGCCGAGAGTTATTATCACTCTAATTGCATTTTCGAATGCTTTTTTTGTCATAATATCGGAGGGCTTTATATCGTGCTCAAGCAGATTCATTACTGCTTGGCCAGCGGCTATGCAGTCATCAATTTTATTATCAGAAACCGCATTTTGCGCCGAACTGTTGGGCAGACTCATACCCAATGCTTCGATGGCCGAAGCCATTGTATTGGCGGTATACATGCCCCCACATGAGCCAGCGCCCGGGATTGCTTTTTTCTCAACATCATGCAGTTCTTTAATCGGGATATCGCCTTTGGCATGAGCCCCAACCGCTTCAAACACCGACACAATATCGGTGTGATTTTCACCGGGTAAAATAGTACCTCCATAAACAAAAATAGAAGGTCTATTTAACCGCGCTAAACCAATCAAACATCCCGGCATATTTTTATCACATCCACCGATAGCAATAATCGCATCGTGTCCCATGCAGGCAGAAACAGTCTCTATACTATCCGCAATAACTTCCCTTGAGACTAATGAATATTTCATTCCCTCGGTCCCCATGGAGATACCGTCGGAAATCGTTATAGTGTTGTATATGATCCCTTTGCCACCACTTTCTGAAACGCCTGATTCGACTTTTTCAGCAAGTTTATCGATGTGCATATTACACGGCGTTACCATACTCCAAGTCGACGCAATACCTACTTGTGATTTTGAAAAGTCATCGTCGTTGAATCCTACCGCTCGAAGCATCGAACGGCTCGGAGCCTGTGCATTGCCATCGACAATGATTGACGAGTGTTTACGGGTATCTTTTTGAGACATATGTGCGGGATCTCCTTGTTTTACACTTCACTAAGAATAGATTTTTATCGATGTAAATCAATTTCGGGGTTTTGGCGATACGTGTTGAGAGCCTTTAGCGTTTAGAAAGGTTCGCCACAATGCGATTGAACGAAGCTGAATTAGCTCAATTTCACACATCATACGTTGCTGGTTTTGCTGTTCGACGCTTGTCCAAATGAAATTTTCGGCCTTACAGTGCGCTTCCGAATACGCCATCCACTTTTGTTGGCCGCTAAAAATGGCTTCTTGTATTGATTTATCATCAATAAACCTTTCCAGACTCGCAAGCAAATATCGCTGCATTGTCTTTTCCGATGAGGCGCGAAGGGACTGAATATCGATAGTATTTAATGTGGTTAAAGGCGCAGGGCTCAACAACTTATCATTGTCTATTTGCGACTCATCCGTATGCGTGGAATCACAGCCAAGCAAACAAAGAACTATAAAAAAAGATAGCAAAATACGCGCGCACAATGACTTGAAAAAAATAATGGCGTTATCCAATGGTAAATGGTTTATATGAAAGCAGCGATCCACTAGACAGAGTATAACGCATTCTGCATGATTTATAGGTTTTGTTCTGGTTAAGTGTTGCTTAGTTTCTAAAGTGTTGATTTACATTTTATTGTAGGCATTGTGATTTGAAAGTCGCTGTAAACCCAATCCCTGGGCGCTCTGCGAATTCATCCATGAATTCGAAGCTTTCAAATCACAATGCCTACAATAAAATGAGCGATGTGTAATTTAGCAACACTTAAATTGGACAGAGCCATCTTTTATATGACTATGAGCGGGTTATTCTCTCATTCATCCAATCAACCGCTGCTGCCGCAATTCGCGGGTCATAGCTGTTCAGAGCATCGCTAGCACGCCATTTACCAAACCTCAGTTTTTTGGTGTATTCATCAAGTGGTATTTCTGGTTTTGACAAGCCATGTTCTGCACCCTCTATGGCGAGAAATGTGCCCCTCTTTTCTGACTCGTTGTTCACAGAAGAGGCAATTAATTTTGCATCTTTATCGGATATAACATGAACGTCCATAGTGCCGTGCAGTGCCAATACATCACCTTGATAGTTCTTCCATGCATTTTCAATATCAAACTGATTTAAGCTTCTTAAAAACGAGTAGTGTCGATACAACACCATCTCGTTTTCTGCTGGATACAACCTATCCATAAAAACCTTCGGGTGAGCTGAAACCATTGCTTCCCACGACATTGTTGATGTCATTAGATCACGTAGAAACGGATAGACATATTTGGCTTTGCGTTTTGCTTTTCGCAGATTCTGGCCGAGAACTTTAGGTTGTTCTGTTAACACATCGTATGAATATTCAATCCACCGACGCCCCACAGCGCCATAGGAAATAATCCCCTTGGGAACAATGCTGTTTTGTAACTCAGCGTATTTTTGTTGATTTTCAGCAATCGCAATTGCCACTGATGCACCTAACGAATGACCAAAGAGAAATATTTCATTCGATTCGACATAGGGCAAGTCAACCAGTTTGTTAAATCCGGCAACAAATGCAGATGCTTCTTGAGGAAAGTTGACGAGGTTGCAACTGATATCACTAACGCTATCGCCCACCCCATGTTTTTCCTGCCTTACCACGACATAACCAGCTTTGGCGATGTCTTCCGCGAAACGTCTAATAGGATTGTCGCCCGTCCCTCCAAAATCAACAGAGGCGCAGCTAAATCCCTGAAGATAAAACAGCACAGGATAACGCTTGTTTTCGCTAGCATCCGCTGGACGATACACGATTAATCGAGAATTACCCTCATTAATGGCAACCTCGGTATATTCAATCTCTAAACCATCAACTTTTTCTCTTGCTCTTTCTTGCGCTTTAGCACTTAGCAACAGAGTTTTTCCGTCTCGCTCAACCTCGAATATCAAACTATTACCGCCTTTTGTATTGGCAGCAATTTCGACTATATCAGTCATCGAACGCATGCTTTTCTGGTTGATGCGAAGCACTTTATCTCCTAGTTTCACGCCCATTGCATCTGCTGTTGATTGCTTATCAACAAAGGTAATGGTGACGCCCAAATCGTCGCCTTTAGATTCTCCTCCTATTCCAAAATAGGCACGTCTTTTGAGCAGCTTTTCGCTCTGTGAAGAATGCTCAGCAACTAATGTATTATTGTCAGAAATAGCTTGTGGGGTATCTTGTTTGCTCAATGCAGGTTGATTAAACGCGAAAACACTCATACACAAAACAATTGTGAATGAAGAAAAATTCTTTTTGTTCATTAATTGACCCTCTCAAACGAAATAGATTGCGCGGTTGAGATAATTAACCTGAAGTAGGGATAATCACTTCACGGGATATTAGCTACACATCAGGCTGTGCAGTTAGTCTCATTTTGCTTTTTTGTGTAAAGACGGACGAACACCGTGCACCCTTGCATAAGCGCGAGAAAAAGACGTGATATCTGCAAAGCCAAGCTCCACTGCCAGTGCATTCAGATCTTGACCATCGATAACTTTTTGTTTTGATCGAAGTAGTCTCTGATGCTGATGGAATCTTAGAGGGGGTTTACCAAACGCTCGTTTAAAACTATGACTCAGATAAAAACGAGATAAACAACATGCACGAGAGAGGTCGTGCAGTGTAATATTGGTATCGAGATTATCGAAAATATATGCATATGCGATAGAAAGCCTAGAGGCGAGTTCAGTTTTCGCTGAAGGTCTCCTAATATCTAGACGATTGCTGACAAATGAAAGTGTCGCTAAATACTCAGCGACGTCACATTGTAAATCTTCAAGACCACTATTTTCGGTGCTTTTTGAAGCTAGATTTGAGGTTATGTTTGAGATTGGCAATTTTATACCATAAGGGATATTAACTTCGCGTCCGCTTCCTTCAAAATCACGTGACATTGCTTCATTTAACCTTTCTTGCAAAGCGTTTTCAGCAAAATAAAAACACGTGCCTGTCGCTGTTTGGGAAATATCGACGTCAATATTAGTAAACGACGGTGTTAGAAGTGCTTGTTTTGAACACAGTGCAACACTGACATTGTCAAATGCGTACTGTTCAACACCGCTCGACACTGTTTTTAGTGAGATCAAGCTTGAATAAAGCTTAATTTTACCCTTTGCCAACTGCGACTTTAATACGCGCGGTCCATCCAACGACAATGCGCTCAGCTGATGAAATGAAGAGATTAATTGCGACAAGGTGACATCCGCTTATTTATCAGTGTTACATTGCGCCAAGGCAGCTGCAATAAGGTCTGAAGACTGAAAATAGTGGATAATTTGAGTTGATAGCTTGCATTTCGATCTATCAGACAGCCACCAACCCAGAGGCGGATTAATACCTTTTTGCTCATCGTTTACCCTACCCTTTATATCAGGTGAGTCGGTATTCAGGTCGTTATAATTAAACACGATCATTGGCTTGTTATTGAATAGCATTCTCGATAAATTATTGGCTGCTATGTCACTGCTACCTTTTAGCCTATTAACATCATCTATGAAGCGTTCCTGCTGCTCAATCATTTCGTGCAACATTGTATTAGCCAAGCCACCTCTTATAGAGACTAGAGCTTGCAAGGGGCTAGTAATTTCGTGGGCAAACCAGCTTGATGTATCAGTGTGTATTGCTGGCCTATCGGTATTAAAGCGTGTATCCAGTGCACCGAGCTCTTTTTTGTCTATGTTATTGTTTGCATCTTGCAAGCCTTCAAAAAGACTATTCGTCAAGATAACAGGGATGGGCAGAAATATTATCTCTTCTTGCGTTTTTGCTTGATTTTGTGAGTCTACTTCATTGACGTCCTCAAAGGATGTGTTGTATGAATGAATTTGTTGGCCGTCATAGAAAGTTTTACCACTTAGAAACAATTCACTAATCATATCCGACGTGGTTGAGGCGCCAAAATTATCAAAATATCCAGCATCCGCGAGATGCAGCTTATCCGCCCTATCCTTTGTAGCATCTATGGTGCCTGTTGGCGTGATATACGGAAATCTGGCTGAATTAAGCGCGACGGTGCTTATTCGCATATCGGTCAGTTCACTGAGGTTTGCATCCTCGTTAATGATTTCAAACAAATCAATCTTGTTCGAAAACACATCAGCGTTTATTTTAAAGGGCGCATACAACGCTAACATGCCAA
This sequence comes from Glaciecola sp. UBA2563, assembly GCA_002340325.1. Taxonomy (GTDB): domain Bacteria; phylum Pseudomonadota; class Gammaproteobacteria; order Enterobacterales; family Alteromonadaceae; genus Glaciecola. Next base: position 22,822 of record DDLV01000003.1, read on the forward strand.
GTTCTTGCACAGTAGCGGTTCCCATTAATATTGGCTCCCAATCGTTTTTATCGCCTGAATAAAGCGACATATACGGTTGAGCAAGCCCTGCGCTACTGTTGTTTTTTATGCTTTTCAAATATACGTTTTCGAATCCCCGTTCAAATGCTTTTTCTAAATAGGCAGCTCTATCCCTGCTGTATATCGGAATAGGTAATGGCGCAAAACTATACAGTAAGTCATTATAAAGAAATGACGTCGTCACCGATGATAGGTAGTCTTTGCCAACTGCTTTATCCAGTAAACAGAATCGACTTGTGAAAGACTCAACGTTCTGTCTCGCTAGCTCTTTGAGATATTCACTTGGTTGACATGATAAATTCTCAATTCGGGCATCATTTATCTGACGAGACGCGAGATAAATCGCATTGCCAACGCTGCCACCAGAGGCTCCCGTTAAGGCAAAGATATTGTTTTCAAATCCAGGTAACTGCGTTTCTAGGTGAGCTAGCGCCAGGCTCGTCCAGTACGCTGCGCGTAATCCTCCACCCTGTGAAGCAACAAAAAATACAGGAACAATCTTAGTATTTTCATCTAATTGATACGCAATGCCTTTTTCGAGCACATGAGACGTAAAGGTTGTAAACGCCTCATCTAATGAGTCATATTGTCGCTCTATTGTCGTTTCTTCGTCATCAAACATTCGAATCTGATGATTATCTGACCATGGCAAAACACCCGCGATAATTGGAACGCCAATAGCGAAAATAAAGATAGGATATGGTCTTTTAATAAAACCGTAAAAGGCGCTGTCTTTTTTACGAGAGCGGAAAATATCGAAAAATAAATATGATGCTAATGTCAATCCAAACATCATGCTGCCTAGACCAATGAGAATCAAATTCAGACCGAAAATGATAAACGTAAAAAGCGATGGCAAAAATATCGCGAAGCCACTCAGGATCACGACAGTTACCAATAAAAAGGCAAATATTCCGCGATGAGATAAAACCTGCTCTCCGCCAATTTCAATGCTATTTCTAACTACGAGCAACAGGAAAATAAAAACAGCGGCTGCCAGACTGTAGATACCAACATTATCGTAGCCTTTGATAAATGAAAAAACCGAAATAAACAGCGGTAAGAGAACAGCAATAAATCGAGGAAATGCTATCCCAAATTTACCCCCATAATAAACCGTTCTATCGTTATCTTCGGGTGAGGTTAGATACTCTATTGCACTGTCAAATGACTGCTCACATGCGCTCAATGTGGAGAGATCAAATATCATGCGAAGACTTGACCAACAAAGCAGTGAAAAGTACACAATGTAGAAGAATAAACCAATTAGCTTTGCGCTGAAAAGCGAGTCAGAACTATCAATTTGCTGCACCATATCCACTGTCTGACCAACGACAAAAAATAGGGCAATAATGATGATATTGAAAACTAGATGAAATCCGCTGGCACTAATACTTACATACAAGTTTTGCCAGCCGTACGTAGGTTTTTCCATTAGGCGCTTTCTTCCTCATTTTTTCCTTACCTTAGTCGATATTTTGTTTGAGCGCTAGCGGTGATAGAGTTGATTGGCATCACCTCTCATGTCGTGTGGCCGTCTTGACACTTAACAAATCACAACTAGATTACATCACTAAAAGCTTGACAGACAAAACCGTGCAAAAGATTGATAAATTAATAAAAACGATCATTAGCAGACGAAATTATTGTGCTGCTATCAGCCTATTTTTCTTAGTAATTTTTAATAAAATTAGTGTTGCTGGAGAAGGTGTTGAAGACGCAGCAGTTGGCGATATTTTTGATGTTGCTGGACAGCTTTTGGACGTCATTAACGCAGATAATCCTATCAAAGCGATTCGACTGAATATGCCAGCGAATTCGATTCTACCCGACCATACTTCAGGAAAACGAATCATTATTACAGAAACAGCGTTGCAAATAATACGCTTGGAAAACGAAGGTGAAAATGAAGAGGATGCAGTTTCTGTCATACCAAAACACAAAGCGTTTTGGCTTGAAAACACATTATCGAAAGAATTTAGGCAAGTAGGATTTGAAACCGCACATTACCTGGCTATTCTATGGCCTGAAGAACCTTCTAAAGAAACAATGAAAACTCAAGTACCTTGTCCAGGTGAATTACTGTTACAAAACGACTATGCAGACGTATGCCTTGTTGATAAGTCACAGAAAATGTCAATGGATACGCCGGTTACTGATAATACGAATGTTATTGTGATTGACCATAAAGTAGATGCGTCGCTAGCATTTGTCATTCAAATTAGACAACATTGACGTTTGTATCTGACACTGTTCGCTCAAGCTACGCTATCTGGCTGCAGCATATTAATATTTAAAAGACGCTTTTCAACGTCCCTGTTCGTTCGAGCTCGCGGGGTTCTCGACACGAAGTGGATGCGCGAGCACGCTTTTAAAGATTAACATGCCTCCGCTAGGTGCTATATCGCTTGAACGAACAATATGAAATTTTCGTCGGTACACTTTTACGCTATTTTGCGGAATAGTAAAAAGGAATTTTCCAATGGCTATTACTGTCAGCAAATGTTTTTGTAACGGTGAGGTCATATTGCCCTGCCTCCAGTCCCTCAAGGGGGACAAATGCGAGGACACCGTACTGATCGCTGTATGCTTGGTCATAACGCATAAACTGAAGACTTAACTCTTGTCCATTCAACGCTACACTGTGATAACGCTGGTAACACTCAATAAAACCTAGGCCTCTCAGGCTTCGTCTCTCTTGTTTTGTTAATTCGTCATCTAATTCCGGTTCTTCACATAGATCATAATCAATCAAACGCGATTCGTTGCTGAAAATAGGGATAAACAATGGTAAAGCTTTTTCATCTGTTATTCGGGATGGAATTTGTGGCGTAAGAACAAAGCTATATGACTCATTTTGGTCAGCGTAAAAACTCCGAAAAGCGCGACTTTCATTTTGAAATCTAGTGTTATCAATGAGATAAATTATGTTTGTCTCAGAAATCTTATAGGCTGAAAGAGCAACCCCCATCACCACAAATACAAACAGTAAGCGCACAATATTCTTATTTTTTTTGTAATTTGACCCAAACGACATGGTGATTTGCATATTGGCCCTATAAAGCGGGCCTAACAGCAGTATCGAAGAATACTTTACTGTTAAAAAATAAAACGTTTGCACGCGTTCATTTTCTTTGTAGCGCTCGAGATTTGCCAGAGAAGCGATAACCATTTGTAGGATAAAAAATAATGCAAAAACGACTATTAAGATGACCGCGACAGTGAACGGTATCAGATGCGCAAATGTGTTGTATATCAATAAAAGAATACCAAAAATCAACGCCGCATAGGTGTAAATCATCATCATCGCAAAAGCGGAAGCAAAAATAACACTACAAAGTTGATCAACACTTTCAATAGAATTTTTTAGCTTTGGTAGTTCTTCTAGTAATTTTTCAGTGTAAATCTTTGAGTATGCGCTTTCTTCCAACCCATAGTCTGGGAACACTGAATTTAAACCGACCAAACCCACCCAATATGACCGTAGTACGAAGTGAATTACAAACATAGCTACCAGCACACTCACTGCAAGCAACGCTGAATATACAATCAGATACCCAACGAAATAGTTACTCGGAAGGAGCACGTCAATAAACTTATTAGTGCCCCAATTCGCAACGTCAAACAATTGAAACGTACCAAAAATAGCGATCGCGGAAACCAAAAGCTCAGCCTCCCAGCTTTCTTCTTTGAGCTTCTGCAACCACCTTTTTTCTTTTTTATTGTCTATTTCTTCGATGTCATTTCTCTTTTATGTTTTGCGAAGTTCCCGTGAATTATTGTTGAGTTAATTGATGTTCGATTTACAGTTGATTAAAGGATTAGGACATTTGAAAGCTTCGAAAACATCTGCTGCACAGCGCGGAGTGCCTTCGCAGAGCGCCCATGGATTGGGTTCACAGCGACTTTCAAATGTCCTAATCCTTTAATCAAATGAACCAAACTTTTATCAACAATAATTCATGGGAACATTACGCTACTAAATCTAGACTTTAGTCACGCCATTTTCTTTGATAACGCACTGACCGTATTTTTCAGTTCCGATAAACGCTTAACCGCTAAGCTATCATCAGGTGTTACCTCAATAGCTTCAACCATTTCAAGTAACTTTGAAGCAAGTTCAGTGTTTTTACCGGCATTTTCGATAGTTTTTTCGGCATTTGAGAGTGCGTCTGAAATTGCGTTATAAACTGAAGTTTCTACACCGTGGTCGCGATGTAATTGATCTAAGTAAGCCATGGCAACAACCGGATTTGATGGCCAAGACACTTGAAATTGGGTTTGTGGGTTAAACACTGCACCCATGTCCGCGATGGAAGCCGCTTTGATTTCGTTTTCGGTCAGAAATTCACTTGGCGCAAGCCCAAATACATCCAAGCCACGCACGATTTCAGTGCCGTAGATTTTTCCATTGTACCAATACGTTGACCAATAACCGCCTAGTACAGTTTCATCTGCGTAGATTGGACCTCTATCAAAATATGCGATTTCTTTTGGCGAGCTAGCGTCAGTAAAATCAATCACAGATATCCCACCTTGATACCAGGCTTGAACGAAAATATCACGCCCGGGTACCGGCACAATGGAACCGTTGTGTGCAACACAGTTCTCTGTGGATGATTGCGGTGCATCAATCTTGAAATATGATCTGAATTCGAGCTTACCATCGACGATTTCGTAAATTGCATTTGCACCCCAATGTTTTGGATCCGAGGCTCTGCAGCGCGGCTGCATGCCGCCGCCCCATTCATCTGTAAACAGCACCTTGGTGCCATTGTTATTAAATGTAGCAGAGTGCCAATACGCAAAGCCCGTGTCCAAGACATCGTCAATGCGCGCGGGATTCAGCGGATCTGAAATATCTATAATAATGCCATTCCCGGAGCAAGCACCCGCAGCAATCTTGGCAGATGGAAAGACGGTGATATCGTGGCACTCGTCTGTTGGTCGAGTATCCTGCGTACCTTCGCCATGATCACCGCCTAGCCATAATCCAGCGATTCTTCCATCATCGTCAGCAAATACTGCGGGACTTGAGGTGATTTTGGCGGCTGCCGGATTTGATTTGGGAATTTCAATGACATCAATTCTAAACAGTGCCGTACGTTCATCACCGGCGACCTCACCGACGCAGCCTTCAAGTTCTTCCCCCTCTCTGACAATTGAAGTACCTGAGTTGTATACGACTATTTTTTCATCGTCTTCAGACACTAACGAGTGAGTATGGGAGCCACGGCAAGTTTGCACCAGACCCACCTGCCTAGGCATCGATAAATCCGAAATATCAAAGATCCTTAGCCCTCGAAAGCGGTCGTCACTGATATCTTCATCAATTCCTTCCAAGCCGCAGTCTATTCGCCCTCTGGTTTCCTCAACGGACATGATGAGTAAATCGCCTGCAATAGATATATCACCTTGCCCACCGGGACAAACAATGGAGCTCTTTAATATTGGAACACCATCATCATCAAGCGCATAAACATTAAAACCATGGTAGTTGCCCGCCACCATTATATCGCCAGAGAACGCCATGTCGGTGTTAGCAAAACTCAGCAGCGGCCAGCGTTCGCTATATTCGGACTTTGATTCTGTCTCAATTGGTGTCGCATCATTTTCTGTGCTCGCATCGCGATTCATTTCGCTGTGATTGCTATGGGCACTGTGATCATGTCCTGCATGCGCAGAATGATCATCGTCTGAACTGCCCTCACCCTTCTCTTCTGTGGCAAGTTTAGGCGGAATGTTTGCTGGGTTTTCTGGATCAAAGAAGCCTGATGGCTTTGCCAAAGTTGCCACTTTAGTTAAGTGTAAAATGGCTTCACCCGCGTCCAGATAGCCAGCTTTAAGGCCTACTCTAGGGTCGCTTGAAAGACCTGCTAGCAACCTATCCAGTAATTCAATTTCTGCTTCCTGCGTTTGCACAATATCATTTACAAAATCATACAAGACTGGATCGTAAGCAGAACCAGGTAGATCAAGTAAATCTTCAACCATTCGCACGGCGCCTTCATGATGTGGGATCATAAGTTGAAGAAAAAGGCTATCGAACTCAGTGCCTTTGGCATCCGCGAGCTGCTGCATCTGCTCAGGCGTGGCCATACCCATCAAGCTATGGTCCATGTGATGGCTGTGATCAACCTCGACGCTTTGCCCTCTGTCAATAAGCCAACGCCGCATGAATTGAATCTCATCATCCTGCGCCTTCTCGATTCTGCCGGCAATATCAATAATACTTTGATTATTGGTTCTGTCAGGGACCAATACACCCATTTCAACAGCTTGCGCGTGGTGTGGAATCATGTGTTGCATAAAGACGACATCATCTTTTGTGAAGCTAGTATCGGTTAGCTTAATCGCCTCTTCAGCTGACAGCGTTTTTGATGCCTCACCTGGCGCACCTGGTTTAATAATCGGAACATCTCGCGCCGTTACTGAAACACTTGTCGTTAGCGAAATGAATAGTGTGATAGTGATTAGATTTAATGAAATGCCGTTCATTGGCTTAAACATAGTCTTCCTCTTGTTCTAATTGTGATGGCAATGTTCCCGTTGATTGTTGTTGCTGTACACATCTCTTACTTAATTATAGGAATAGGACATTTGAAAGTCGCTGTGAACCCAATCCGTGGGCGCTCTGCGAAGGCACTCCGCGCTGTGCAGCAGATGTTTTCGAAGCTTTCAAATGTCCTATTCCTATAATTAACTGTTATTCAGATAATCAGAAACTCAACAACAATCAACGGGAACATTGCCATTTCTATTATTATTTTTTTTGCTCTACTTATACGCTAATTAATGCACTTAGTTCTTTATGGCATACACGTATGCGTCTATAAAGTCGCCGTTCTCTAGATTAACCCTTACCTTTTGGCGAACGTACTCGCTTCCTTCAAATTCGTCTAATCGTGCCCAGTGTACATACAGCTCTTGTGAACTAAATACGTGGCCATTTACTGGATCGGCGTTGTCATCTGGTACAAGACCGGGACAACCCAAGTCAGCCCCCCAGCCTTCGTTATACAGCACGCCTCGCAGCGATGCTTTTTTCCACACGCCGGGAATATCCGCTATAACGTAATGATTTACTTTACCAGGTGCCAACGTACCGTAAATAAATAAATGTTCTGTTTCTTTCATAGTGATTGATTGTTTTTACAATTTACCTGTTTTTACGAGCATCGCCATTCTATTGGCCGCCTCAGTGCTTTTTTTATAAAGCTCATCAACAATGCCGTTTTGGTTCACATCTGGCTGATTCTGACTTAATTTCCACTTGCCTTCTATCGTTTCTATGGATATCTCTACGCCGACAATTGCTCGCAATAAACTGTCAATATAGTTTTCTGGGGCGTCGTTGATGCTCCATGGGGATAGCTGTGTACTTTCATTAATCCTTGTCAGTTCATCAACTGTGTTAAGTAACCAAGCAGCTTCGTGAGTAAAACTAATTGTTCCTTTGACGTGGACGGCGGTGTAATTCCAAGTCGGTACTGCTCTGCCATGTTGCTGCTTTGTCGGGTAGAAATTTGGTGAGATATAGTGGTCTGGTCCTTTAAAGATTGCCAAGGTAGATAGCACATCAGTTGTCCGCCAAATCGGATTCGCTTTTGCAATGTGCCCCACTAATTTATCCTTATCTCCTTCTTTGCGAAGCAATAGTGGCAGATGCATGGCATCCAAGCCCTCTTTATTATTAACGACCATTGCGGCAAGCGGATACTCCCTGATTAAATCATGAAGCTGCGTCACGTCATTTTGTGTAAACTTGGGCGGGATATACATGGCTATTTTCCAATATTGACATGAGAGTGCGTTTTGAATGCTTTGCTATTTCAGCTCGGCTTACTCGTCGTTAGTACAATTGTTGTCGACTATCGATAAGCATTCACTGTAGCTTGAGCCCTTCTTCGTTTTGCAACAAACTTTGAAAACGAGGGTTGGCTGATAATCTTTTTAAATCTGGATCCATGCCAATAAACTGACGATATGAGTTATCAGAAAGGACCGCTTCATCCAACAGGTCTATTGCTCGCTCGCTGTTACCACTTATTAATTCGACTAACGCAAAGTAATATAATACCTCCGGATGACGATTGGATTGTTCTGTCGCCTCCTCCAAAAGGTCGATACCATCATCTAACCTATTGCTGAACGCTTCGTACATGCCCAACCTTGCTCTGGTCAACCAGTCCTCTTGATTAATTGCTAAGTTTGCGGTGGCAAGCTCGGCGGCTTTTGCATATGCCTTTAGTGCATCTTCATCCCGATTCCCAATGTTGCGATAACTTTCAGCTAGACGTCCCCAGACTCGGTGATCATCTGGTGCCAACTCCAGTGCTTGCAACTGCATCTGGACTGATTTTTCGAACTGACCCGCATAATAATAGGATGCACCGAGGTTAGTTAATGCTTGTCTGGAAGGTTTTAATGCAAGAGAGTTTTCGTAGGCAAAGAGCGCCTTATCAATGTCTCCGGACATCCAATAAGCGGCGCCTTTTCCGCCAAAACCAATCGCAAGATCTGGTGCTAATCTAGTGACAATTTCGTAAGTTTGCGCAGAGAGTTCGTATTGCTCAGTTGCATAATAATAGTTGGCTAATGCTTCGTGAGCTTTCCAATAGTTTCTTTTTAAGTCAACAGCGCGCAGCAAGGCCGACTTTGCTTGTTCTTGATTACCCTGCGATAAATAGGTTTCACCCAACTCTATATATGCATCAGGAGATGTCGGTGATTTATCAATTGCCTGCGTAATCTGTTCGATGGCTTGTTCATACCACCCTCTAAATCGATAAAGACGCCCTAACGCAACTCTGATTTCACTCGATAAGTTTGCATTCAGTGAAATTGCCGTCTCGCAAGCTTGTTCGGCGTTTGAGAAGTCTTCGGTATTATTTGAGTTTTCGTAAAGGCCAAGATTGACTTCGCACAATCCCGCATATGCGCGTGCATAATCAGCGTCGATAGCAATCGCTTGAGAGAACAGCTGTTTTGCTGTTTCTAATACATCCGAATCCCTAGAACTTCGAAGTCGTTCCCTGCCTTCGAGATAGAAAATGTAAGCGTCTATATTCTCCGAAGGAGTATCATTTAACTGATTTACAGACTCAACGGAAAGTACAATACTCAATTCATTTACCACTGCTGCGGCTATTTCTTGCTGCAATGCAAAAATGCCTTCAAGGTCACGTTCATAATATGCGCTCCAGGATTGAAACCCTTGTTCACCATCAATTAGTTTTGCATTGACCCTTATTCGATTGCCCTCACGCCTTACACTACCTTCTAGTACGTGTTTAACATTGAGTAATGTCGCCACTTCACGAATATCAATTTGTTGCCCTTTGAATCGAAACGATGACGTTCGCGCGGCGACATTTAATTCCCGTGCTCGTGCGAGATAATTCAGGATCTCTTCAGCCAGTCCAGCGGCAAAATAATCGGTATTGGAGTCACCATCAAAGTTTTCAAACGCCAATACCGCAATTGAATTTGCGGCTAATCTAGGCACTTCTTGCTGCTGTTCTTCAGCAACTTCGTCTGGTTTTGGCAACGTTTGATGCAAATAAACAGTTAAACCGATCGTCCCTGCTAACACCACAAGCGACATTACAACGGCGAACACTTGCGCAGAACGTGTTGGTGGCTGGTTAATCTGTTCTGGAGTTGGCCATAGCGGCAGATCAAACATGATCCCTTCTGTTTTAAGGTCGATTAACCAAGCTAGAAAAAAAGCAGCAGGAAAACCAGCGATGGTGAGAATGATCAACACTCTAACCCCCCAATCCGGCATCCCCAAAGGCTCAAACGTTAATTCGGCGATTTGGAGTATCAGCCATCCAATCACCGCGTAAGTCACAATGACTGGGATGACTTCTCGTCGACGCAGCTCTGACACGAATTTTACAAGAAAATGGGGAAGCTTAATGGTTATCTCTCCGCACGCGCTGTGGACTACTCCATGCTACTGTAGCGTATTGTTTTGATGCGCTTTGGCGTTTACTTTGAATTAGTATATGCTTATATCACTAATGAATCCAGAGGGTTACCCCTATGTCACTCCAATCTGAAACAAATAAAAACCAAGACCATATTTCTGCTTCTGGCACAAAAGATGACCGAATTTCGACGCCAGAAGAAAGCGCCCCCAGTGATGAGCGTGTGGGAAAGCCAGATAATCGTCCTGGCAGACCTGATAACCGACCTGGAAGACCTGACAACCGAGTGGGCAAACCTGACAATCGCCCAGGCAGACCAGACAATAGATAACGCCATCCAAACAGATACTTCCATCAAAAAAGCTCTTATTATATAGCGAAATTTTGTTGCTATTTATACAACATATAACTAAGGACACCCCATGCTAAGTTATGTCACTATCGGCGTTACCGATTTAGAAAAATCCGCCGCGTTTTACACCGATTTACTTGCACCGCTAGGCGCGAAGATATTGATTAAGATGGAACGCATCATATTCATCGGTTCGAGTATGAAAGCGCCTATGCTTGCGATATGCATCCCTTATGATGAAGAAGCGCAACACTGCGGTAATGGCAATATGTTAGCCATTGCACCGGGTTCTAAAGCGCAAGTTGATGAACTGTACAAGAAAGCAATGGAACTAGGCGCAACATGTGAAGGTGAGCCTGGACAGCGCGTTCCCGATATGTTCTATGGGGCGTATTTTAGGGATTTTGATGGAAACAAAGTCTGTTTTAATCATTTTGGTTAAAACAGCACTCGTTTTTATTTAACTATCATGGAAGATTTAGTAACACGACTAGGCATCACATTACCAATCATCCAAGCACCTATGGCTGGTGCACAAGACTGGGAACTTTGTGCGGCTGTCTCCAAGGCTGGTGGATTAGGTTCACTGCCATGCGCTATGTTATCGGCGGAGCAAATTGCTGACCAAGTAAAGAAGATCAGAGCATCCACTAATGCACCTTTTAATCTTAACTTTTTTTGTCACGAGATGCCCGTGGTTAAAAACGAAGTTTTGCGTGCTTGGCAATCTCAATTTGTAGATGAATACCAACGATTTGATATTACTGAAGATAGGCGGTCAAGCGGTAAACTGCGCTCACCATTCGATGAAAATACAGCGTCATTAATCGAAGCAATTGCACCGCCTGTTGTTAGTTTCCACTTTGGCTTACCTAGCGAACAGTTATTATCGCGTGTTCGCGAAACTGGTGCGATTATTTTATCTTCTGCCACCACGCTTAGAGAGGCTGAGTGGCTAGCAGAAAAAGAAATTGACGCGATCATTCTACAGGGGATTGAAGCTGGTGGACATCGAGGCATGTTTCTAGAAACATCTCTTGGTAGACAAGTTTCCACTTGTGAACTATTGGGCTTGTGCAGAGAGAGAATTGAACGTCCACTCATTGTTGCTGGCGGAATCGGAGATGCTGAACTCGTCAAGGAATTGCTTAAATCAGGTGCAGATGCCATACAAGTAGGCACTGCCTATCTACTTTGTGACGAAGCGAAAACCTCCTCCGTTCACCGCCAAGCGTTGCAGCAAGCCACCGAAAACAACACAGTGATAACAAATGTCTTCAGCGGGCGTCCAGCAAGGGGCATAACCAACGGTTTGATTAAACGACTAGGCGCAATGAATGAGTTAGCACCCCCCTTCCCATATGCTTCGCTTGCGTCGGCAGCCTTACGTCAAGAGGCAGAAAAACAAGGCATCAATGACTTCACCCCACTTTGGTCTGGCACAAATACAGAAGTCTGCAAGCAAACATCAGCCGCTCAGATTACGATTGAGCTAACAAGCGCTATAGACTCAAAAAGCTAACGGAACGTCATACTTTTTTGGCCACTGCGCATATCGACATTTAGTTTACCCATCTGATAACCGTTGATATTTTCTAATGAATTAGTTCTAATTCGGGGCGATATGCTTTTCGCTGAGTTATTTTTGTAGTCAATTATGGTGGTTTATCTTGAAAACGTTCAATTCTTTCATGTTTGTTTTTCTCACCCTTCCCTTCTTTTCTGCCAACGCAAATGCAATGCCTAGTGTCGAAGATTACGCAGCGCTACCCGAAATAAGTCAGATGGTTATTTCACCAGATGGCAAACGTTTCGCTTACCGCCAAACGTCAAAAGAGCAAGACCTGATTGTTGTGCGTGATATGAAAGATATGTCAAAACGAGGACTATTAGACGTTTCAGAAGTTAAACCGTTTGGCATAGATTTCGTTGATAGTGATAAAGTGCTTTTACACAGTCAAAAGGAATCTTATATCAAGGGCGCGAGAGGCCGTTATGATATCAATACGGTTGCCGCATATAGCGTAGAAAACAATCAAATTCATCGACTTTTACAGCCAGGCTTCGGCATCTACGAAAGACAACGTTATTTGGGCTGGATAGTTGGTATTTCACCTGACGCAAAAGAAGCCTTTATGCCTGCGCTTTGGGAGAAAGACAAATTTAGTCTTGTTAGTGCCAGTCTAGAGCGAAGCAAACGACCTAATCGAAAATTAAACGTCCCTACCGATACGATTGATTTTTTCATGGATGACACGGGTGAGATGCTCGCCATCGAACGCTACAACAACGAGACAAACATGCATGTGGTTCAATCGTATAAAGATGGTAAATGGGTAACGATATACGAGCAAGAAGTTGAAGTTAGACTGGTGGGATTCACTGGCGTTACGCCCGACGAACAGGCGCTTTTGATGGCTAAAGAATCAAAGGAGACCGGACGCTGGGCATATCATACTTTAGACCTCGAAACAGGTTATATCTCAGCTCCCATCTTTGCAAAAGAAAACCGCGATGTTGAGCGCGTGATTACGGATATTAATGGAAAAGCGTATGGCGTGGAATATTCCGGGTTTACACCAACCTATGAGTTTTTTTCAGATACGTTAAATCAAAAAGTATCATCGATACTTGACGCATTGCCAAATCAATATGTGGATATTGTTGACTTTACTCGCGACTGGAAAAGCATCTTAATGTTAGTTGAAGGACAAGCCAATTCGGGCGCATATTTACTCTATCAAAACGGCGCTTTCACAAAACTAGCGTCAAAAAGGAAAAACATCCCAGCAGAAAATGTGCATAACGTCGTCTCCTATGAATACGAAGCACGTGACAATTGGACAATTCCAAGTTTACTGACATTACCCAATCATAAGGAGCCTAAAAATCTACCTGCAATTATGTATCCTCATGGTGGGCCTGAATCGTATGACAGGAAAAAATTTGATTACATGGCGCAGTTTTTTGCTTCTCAAGGTTACGCTGTTATTCAACCGCAATTCAGAGGTTCAAAAGGCTTCGGCGCTGAGCACCGTTTTAAAGGAAAAGGCGAGTGGGCGCGAGCAATGCAAGATGATTTGACTGATGCCGTGAATGACTTGGTCGCCAAAGGAACAATAGATCCAGAGCGCGTCTGCATTGTAGGTGGAAGCTATGGCGGGTATACGGCGCTCGTGGGCGCCACCA
>DDLV01000022.1 GCA_002340325.1 Glaciecola sp. UBA2563
TGACCCTTCGCCTGATTTCAAGGCAGATGAATAATATAGGCAAAATAAAACGATAGCAAGTATCTGTGTAATATAAAGGTGCTTCGGAAGCCGCGTTTTACCGTCGAAAGACAACTGTATATTACACAAACAACCTCGGCTTACCTTCCCCTCGCAAATTATCAACCGAAACCGCATCATACAACTTATAGCTTCTAAGATTGTGTAAATGCGCTGCTGGATATCTTGGATAGCGATTGTCTGAAAAATACCATTTATCACCGACTTTCAATCCAAGGATTGCATGGTCGAACGCTTGGTTACTCGGACACAATTCAGATGCACAACGCACGATAAATAAACTTCTTGCATCGACGCGCTGCCCTAACAATCGATTCATTATCGTTAAGCATGCGTCTTCACAGTCACCAACAAACACACGATTTCTATCATCGAGCAATTCCCAATGTTCAAGTTTACCCAATCTTTCAAAATCAGATTGCCAGATAAAACCACGCTCATTGTAAAACCAATTGTGCGCGGATATCAGTCTTTGCTTGGACATATCGCTGCGTTTTGGTTTTTGGGTTGTTTGCAGATGTTTTGAACGGGGTAAGGGCTTTCTTTGTCGGATAGTGTGGGTTGTGTAGAGGTGCAGCCGGTAAGAAGTATTACGGCTATTAGAATGTATTTCATTGCTAGTTTAGTAAGACACCCATACTTTTGAGTTAGCGCCCTTAGTGACTTGATAAGTAGCTGCTGCACCTTGATAAACCTCATGATAGTGAAGGGTTTTAGGCGCTTCTGGCGTCTCAAAAACCTCGAACGTTTCAGCGACACCATCAATCACTAATTGTAATTCCACCGTCTCGCCTGCCGCTGGTTTAATAGCGAAATTAATTCTCTTACCCAAATATTCTTTTGGGTCTTGGTTTAGTAATTCTTGCATTTTAAATCTCTCTTTGTATAAATCCGGTTGACGTAAAGTACCGAAGTATTTATAGCGTAAGTTGTTTTTTATACGTAAATTCTATCTTGTAAATTCAACTGCTCTGACTTTTGTTCCGGTGCCATTATGATTCCTGAATTTTGCGTTACCTTGCACATCTGAATAGATGCCTATATTGCTACCTAAATCAGTACAGTTTTCTAACCATATTTTGGCGTTGCCAGACCACACTCCAAAAGCACCAAAGCCAATTGAACCGCCACCGAAGTAATCACCATCTGACGCACCCGCAGTCACTCCAAAACTCCATATTTCTGTATTATCGTTAATATGCCCCGAATTTGTCCCTAAACTGCCTAACCAGCAACTACCAATATCCACACCTACGCACCCGTCATGAACCGTATAGCCATTACAAGACTGAGATATTTGATGATAAACTCCGTTGTTGTAGCCCTCAGAATTTACAATTAAAGAAGCAGGTTTCACACTGACTTGATGATGAATATTAAACCCATCTTTGCTATTCTCGCTGCCATTACAATTAAACGCAGCAAATAGACCGCAGCCTAGTATCTGACAACCATCTCTTGACTCTAATCCGTCAGCATAATTGCCTGATATTGCGTATTTAAATGAGCAGTCGTCAGCGACAACTTTATTAGTACTTCCGTTTGAGATTTTTAAACAACCGTTGCTACCACCTATAAAATCAATTC
This sequence comes from Glaciecola sp. UBA2563, assembly GCA_002340325.1. Taxonomy (GTDB): domain Bacteria; phylum Pseudomonadota; class Gammaproteobacteria; order Enterobacterales; family Alteromonadaceae; genus Glaciecola. The sequence goes on from DDLV01000022.1 coordinate 1,648, forward strand.
CGTACAAATAAACATCTTGATTGCCCTGTAGGTCAGCATTTATTGCTCTAAGTATCGGCCAGCAATTTTCATCAGTTGGAGGAACTCCTTGGTGCGTATTAACATAAAGCGTTGTATTGTCTGTGTAAAAGCTGCCTGGGTTATTGCTGCACTCTAAGGCACTCGAAACGAATTTGTATCTAACATGGTTTCCATAAACATCTTGAATGGAAGGATTCAAGACATCGCACGTATTGCTTCTGCTGGCCTCATACACATTTGTATAGGTAGCGTTTTGTGTCCACGAAAGAAAATCAAAAGAACCTGTAACAACTCGTCCATTGACTGCTTCCAGTGTTATCGGGGCTGTTAATGAAAGCGGCGATCCTGAATTTCCTATGCTTTGAAATCTGCTGTATATGCCGCCACGGATTTTGATTCTCGTCGGTAATCCAGAAGCTATTGCATTATTAATTGCTGTGCCAATATTTCGCTCTGCTGTTGCCCACGTTGAGCCATCTCCACTGCTATCCGGTCTTTCCCAGTCTACATATTGAATATTTGTAAAACTGCTTACATCTATCAGATCACTCGGTTTTATGTTGCACGCATAACTATCCCCGACTTTTTGCGCCAATATGTTTGATATCATAGCCGGCGTGCTAAAGTCTGACGGAGGTCCATATTCTTCTAAAAATTTGTTAGCGTTACTTACTGAGCGGTCAATTTGTGCAGCAGTTACATTGAGCGAAATAGTTGTCATACTCTTACCTGTAAAATTTTATTGTTTGAATCTTGTAACAGATTGCCGGTGCTATCGAGCAAGCGGAAATAAGCTATTGATGCAGATGAAGTTGATGAGCCAGAAAGCTTAGGACTGAACTTTTTTCTCAGCTTTGGTTGCAACTTATTGAGTAGCATTATGCAGCCCCTTTACGCTTTGCCTTTTTCTTAAACCGCAACTGGCGTCGCTTATGCTCGGCTTTAATTTGTGCGAGAGAGGCTTTGTCCATTTCTGCGTCAATCTCATCTTGTGTCATTTCTTTGTTGAGTCTTGCTTCAATGTAGTTTCTGTAGAAACCTTGCTGCTTCATTTCGTCAACTTGAGATACATCAACTTTCACAGTTAATAGCTTGCCGTTTTTTGGCTTTTTATACATAGTTATCATGCTGTCCACCCCCTGCCTTCAGTGTCGATTGCGCTTTGATTCTGTGCGCCTTGGCCTAACTCTACATATCGAGAACAAGCATGTAGCGCTGCCTCTAGTCGCGTGTAGCCACTTGGTAAAACGACACTTGAGTTTGGCACATTGAATTTCTTTCGAGCCAGAACAACGCCAGGCAAAATCGGCCAGTCTTTGTAGTTATTCCAACCGCCCGACGCTAAATTATACCTAGCTGCTGTGCTTATAGGTGGCGTGTTGTATTGGTCGTCATACGAAATGCCCTGTGTGTTTAAAACAGCATCAAAAGCGGCTTGCGGGATATCTGTGTAAACGTTAGGTATTTCACCCACCCTGTTTGCAATATTATTTTTAATCTTTGCTTCAAGTGACGAATGAAACGCTGGAAAAGGACCGGAGAAACCTAGTACATCAGCCTCGTTAACAGGTATAACCGGAACAGTAAATCCGTGAGGGGTTGCCGCTGCAATAGGAGAACTTTCCATGACGTAAGCGCCGCTGTTTAACTCGCTTGTTCTTCTTCGATCATTTCCTGTCGGTATGTCTGATACTGTTGCGCTGTTATTTAAAAATCTGCGGTTATGCTCGCAGTACGTTCGAATTAGCCCTTTAGCGCCGGCTGTGTCTAGTGCAAAATTGATATTTACAGGGAAGCAACTAGACCTATCTGCAATCATCACGTTACCTGCAATATTGCTTGATATGCCAGCATTTCCGGTAGCTATGTTCCATAAATACAAGTCAATAAAAAACGGTCTGTTCGGCCCATAAATGAGATTATTGCAGAACATAAAGTTATCAAACCCGACTCGCGGCATACGCTCATTCGCATACGCAATCACGGTGCCTGTGATATCTAGCCTTTCGCCTTTTTGATCTGTTAGAAAAGCAAGCGGATGGCCTTGCAGGTTTTCAAACGCATCATCTCCCGAACCGCCTGGGTGAATTGACCAATTAAGACTCGGTGCGACCATGCAATTTCTAAATGTAATATTTCTTGAGCGCGAGGCTGAATCTTTGTCGCCCCATATATCAACACTTCCGTCAATGCCAAAAGCAAACGTACAGTGATTGAAAAGTATGTTTTCATAATCACCGTTTATATTGATTGCGTCTCGATTGTCGTAACCGTTTGAATTAGTGCCGCCGTTCGTGTGTCTATCAGATGACATAAAACGAACGTGTTCAATGTTGACGTTGTTTGCTTCTATTTTGTTTGAGTGTGATTGAATGGTAATACCGGGATATGGCGCCGTTTGACCAGCGATGTGAATATCATCTTGACGTATAACGGTATCGCCGGCTTTTTGAATGTGCCCTGCAACTTCAAATACCACCGCCGCTTTACCACCTGAGTCTTGCACCGCATCGCTAAAAGACCCTGAGCCAGAGGTGTTTAAGTTATCTACCTTTCTTACTTCAACCCCAACCGCATTTGCAACGCGATTGTACGCCGCAAAGCCTGTTATTCCGGGAATGCTTGGCAGCTCACCACTTGGACCTAATATGTTTGGAACCCAATTTATGCTCATGCGTTGAACTCCGCGTTATAGCGAGCTAATCCCGCTGAATTAAGAATGATTTCCCACGTATAACTAGGATTGATAACAACCTCTCGGCTTAGCATTTCAACGTTAGTCGGGACGGCTCTATCGGTTTGGTAGCCGCTTGGTAGTGAGTTGCCTTGATTGGCCGCAATAATCGCTTGGAACATCAAATCAAACTCAGCGGTTGTGATGTCACTAAGGGTTTGCCGGTCATTTGATGACGCTACAAAGTTAAGGTGTGATAAATCAATGCTGTGCTCTGGCGCTGTACCAGTGGTTGAAAACGCATCGCTGCCAGTCTCGACGATATTAAGATTCGGGTTAGCAGTGGGGTCGTAAAATACCGAATCGCCTTCGTTAATATTCACCGCTGTGATTGTGATACCGCTTGCGGCATTGTTGGAAACCTGAGGGCTTTCATCGCTGTAATTCCCATCGAGCGGCGCATCGATGAGCGCATTTCCTGCTTTAGTTAGCACTAGATTTGTCTTAACGCCTTCAAAGCTTGGTACGCCCGTAGCGCCGGCAAATTTAGTCCCCGCTGAATTAAGTGTGAATGTATCTGTGCTTTGCGTGGATGCAACGGCTTGACCATCGACTTTGAAGTTAATATTCGAGCCGATTCTTTGCAGACATAACGCACGTCTTGCAGAGCTGTAACTAACAAAATTATCAATGTTAGTCACAGGGAAGCCAAATCCAAAGATGTGAAGGAACTCCCCATCGCCGTTTATCATAAATCGTCCGGTATCTTCGGTGCTTGTTGTATCAGCGAAAAAGTAGCCCGGTTGCCTTAATTCAGCTTCCCATTCAATTTTAAAATCTGCATCCAGTGTAATAATTTGATTGAATAGATAATGCGCGTTTTGAGCTGATTTAAGATATGTGTTAAATCGGCTTAAACTCGTGTCCGGTGCTGTTGTTGTTTGGCCCGTAGCTGCATTGAGCTGTGCGAGCGTTACCGCTTGATTGTCTGCAATCGCTGGGCTTATCGCTAATCGCCCCGCTGCATCGCGTTTTGAGATACTATTAGCGTTTGCTGCAACACTTGTGTCATTGATGATACTTTGCGTTGTATCAACTGCTTGATTCATTGCAAGCGCAGCACTTTGCACCGCCGCTGCGCTTGGTTTGATGACACATTGATGCGTTCCGCTGGGATAAGGCCAGTTACGATACAGCATGACGCTTTCACCATCGTTTAACGCAACCGCCTGTTCTACTTCAACAGATAAGCCTTGCCCGTGTTCTAAATCACTATTTTTCGTAATCTTAGAAATCGGATCGGCCCCACTTTGGACAACAGCTTGCTTAGACCCGTTAACTAACGCTAACGAACCGTGCCAGTAAGTTTCCATAATTATTCCTCAGTTGATATAACTGATAAGTTTTGATTTTGGATATGAGACGTACTTAAGTATCGAGATTGATTTGTTATCAGAACTCGATACATAAAGTTATCTGTCGAACTGCTTGTGTCTGTGTAACTAAACGAGCCAGATAAGCTTTCGCTTAATATCCATTCTGGTGCGCCAGGCTCATTCAAATCGGTTGTATCTATCGTCCCGTTTATGCGTGTTGGCCCTATAACTGTTGTCCAACTTCCACTACCGATTTTTCTTTGCAGCGTGATATCTGCAAAAGGATTGGCTGGACTTGGTGGGCTGGATGAGCCGCCGTCCGGCTCTTCATAATACCCGTTGTAGCTAAACGCAAACTGCACTTGCTTGTTATTGCCATCCGTAGAAAACGGACCCAGTTCAAGCGTTGGGTTAAGCGTAATAACCGTGCTTCTAGCAGGGTTTATAATAATACTTGGGTTAAGTGAGCCGCCGAAATAGCTTTGGCCTGCTGAGTCCATCCAGAAACTCGCATTTGCTTTTGTTGCTTGCGAATAATTCGGATCTGATCCGCTTAGATACTTAGGCCCAAAATAGTAAATCAATCCATCTGGGCCAAAACCGTTTGGATCTTCTAGTATCATGTAAGCTGTGCCAAGCTGAACAACTTGCCCCGAAAACCTACCCGATCTTGCTTGTATCTCGCCATCGAAAACGAAGTTTGAGCCGTTCCAATAAACCTTTGGGTTGCCGCTTTGGTCAAGCCAACGCAGTTCATCCGATTGAAAATCAATCCCTGTAAAATTAGGCGATGCATTTAAACCAACCGCTGCCATTCTTCCGTTTGCTTGCACGTAAAGAAGGGCAACTGCCCTAATATCTTCAATCTCATTATCAATGCTTGTTGCTAAACTTAATGCGGAATTAGCATTATTGTTTGCATTTGACACACTAGACTGAATATTAGTAATTGACGTTGCGTTATTTCCTGCCTGTGTACTAGCTTGTTGAGCGATTGTGTTAGTGGCGGCAAGGCCCGAACTTGGATGATTAACCGTGTTTTCGATTACAGTTATTGATGCGGCATTTTCACCCGCCTTTATATCAGCTTGTTGCGCTAGTGTGTATGATGCAGCAAGGCCATTTGTGCCATTGTTTACCTGCCCATCTAAAGCAGATATAGCGCTAGCGTTTCCCTCTGAATCCGTTTCTACCTGTTCAACTCTATCAATTAACGCTGTAACATCGCCGCCTACATCGACCGACGATATAAGCTGCTGAATTGTGCCAGTTTGTCCATTAATAAATAAAGCCGCTTCATTCGCTTTAATTAATGTTCCGTCATCTTCAAATTGCTGGTATTGCGCTTGAATAGCTGCGTAGCTACCGATGCCATTTAGCGTACTTTCAACGTTTGAGAACGTGACCGTATTGTTGTTGTAATCGGTAACAGTGACGCGTTGCGTTATTGCTGCTTCTGTCGCATCAATATCTTGTTCGGCTTGAACAAGTCGAAGATTAAGCCCGTCTACAGATTGCGTTAACGCTTCGACTGATTGTGTTATTTGGCCGGGCAGTAAATTAAAATCTGCGCTTAAGCCAGTAATTTCACTTTCAGTCTGTTCAATTCGTTCGACGGCTGCAGTTATCTCACCTTTGACGCCGTCAATTAGTAGACTTGCTTCAGTGAATCTATTTTCAGAGTAATCAAACGCACGATTTATGATTTGACCGCTTGTCGCGTCAATCGATACAACAGCATCGGTTAGCTGCTCTTGTCTTGACTGTCTATCAAAGTACTCGTTTTGAAAGTAATTGAGCCTTGCTTGAAGCTCGACTATTTTCGCTTCTAGCTCATAGCCGTTGAACGTAATAGTAGATGCGTTTGCTGCTACTTCTGCAATGTCGCGTGTCGGGATACCTTCAACGATTTGCCGAACCCAATCAGTTGCAATACCTGCAACGATGTATCGGACCCACAAATAGTAAGTCTGCCCAGCAACATGCGGTATATCGTACTGACTGCCTGCAATACCCGGCTGACTATTGTTGAAATCTGGATCATCTCCCCATCTATATTCATAATTTCCATTATCAACAGGTGGAGGCGTTATTGATATAAAACCATTTCCTTGGCTTATTGGATAATCAGTAAAAACGATATCAGATATCGTGATTGGGCGCGTAGCACTGCCGCCACGAGTGAATAGCCCTTGTGGAATAACCGCAACTTGATAATTACCGTTTGGTAAATTCAGTTCATAGCTTGTTGTTGGGCTGTTGCCGACTCTGACGTCATCAACGTAGATGATATACGTAACGACCTGTTGTGCTGGTGCGTCCCATGTTAATAACCGTTGATTATTTACCCATTGTAAATTGGTAGGCGCATCAATTGGATCAGGCGAACCATCATAGACTGGTACAGGTGTGTAACTTCCTTGCCCTGACCATTCGTAGGTTGTTGGGTTTAAGGCCGATAACTCTAAATCATAAAGCTCAATACCGTTTCGGTTTTTTTCTTCTGACTTTTCAACCAAGAACAGTTTTGCGTCCCATGTCCTTTTTGGATCTGTTATTGAAACAACATCATAAGGAATTAGTTGAGAAGCTTCTGCATGGGCTGTAAGTTTTACACCAACTTTATCTTTAGATTCCCAATACTTTATTCGCGCAAATTCAAATGCTTCTGCATGATTATTACATAGTTCTAAATCAAATTTTCCTAGGTTTTCTATGTAATTTGGTTGGCTGCGCTCTGCAATATCTTCTGCTGAATTAGTCTCAGGATATAAAACAAAGTCTTTTTCAAAGTTCTTGTCAGGATTTATCCAGCTAACTTGCACCTGTGTATAGGCGTCTTGCGCTGATGCTGGTTCGACTTCAATCTTACCGTCAATATTAGATTTGTTTAGATCTAAAAAAGGCGCTGTTACGCGCCCTTTTGTTGCTATCTCAAATTTACCCTCTATAAAAGATATTTTTGAGTGACAATGCTTTTCGAATATCTTTAAAACTTCGCCGTAGTCTTTATCAGTACTTACCGCACCGTTAACAGTGAAGCGCTTTTTATCAACGCCGTCTTGAGTAACCAGGTTGTTTTCTAGCCACTGAATAGAGTCCGCAAACGAATCTCCAAACATTGCAGGTCGACCCATACCAACCATTGTATCGTCGATATACCACTGAATGACCGCAAAAGGATTATCCGCCCAACTATCAGATAACCCGTTGGCCGTTCCGTCTGTTCTTCGACAATTTCCCTTTCTAACTTTAAGCCAGAAATCCGCACTCGGATCTGAATCAAAGACTTCTGGGTCTTTATGATATTTAATCGCAGAATGAACAACACCGCGCCCATACATATCTGATTGATAACCAAATATGCTTAAGAAATCAGGCCACGCCAATGCGGGGGTATTTGGTCCGCCACCTCTGGTGGTTGACGCTAACAACGAAGCTTCACTTGTGCCAGAATTGAAACGATATTTTGGATCGGTTGCTGGTGTGTTACTTACATATAATTGAGGTTTTTGAACGGCAACATCAACCGGCCCCGTGCACCACGCATTTACAATCCCGACTTGGTCCCATTGCTCATTATCACGTTTAAAACTTATTGCAGGCTCTAACTTTATGTAGTCGTTACCCACGATAAACGGTAAAGCAATGTCTGTTTTTGACTTTTCGCTGATTGCTAGCTTTGGCCGCGGCGCTTCAACTTTAAATAGTTTAGTCAGTGGGCTTAAAAGCTTGTCTAATAGGCTCATTCTACGTCTGCGGGAATTGTATCTATTGGTGTTCCGTCATTAGGCCCAACTAAGCCATTTGAACGGCCAGGCGATACTTTGAAATCTGTCTCGTGTGCATACCTAAAGAAAAAGTCACCGGGGAAGCGTCTTTGATGGCTAACTACGTTAGTTTTAAATTCGTTAGCTTGTTCTACGTTGCCAAGAGGCCCTGTTATCGTAAATGTAACCTCTGCACTCGTGTTGTCGTCCATATCAGGATGTGACAGGATTTGCCCAAATTTCTTAGGCTCGACGCCAATAACTTCTATACCTGTCGCCGCTTCTTCCCAGTACGCGACATAGTGATACACCCAGCGATTCAGTAGATTTTGACTAAGTACACCTGAGTAAACTTCATCTAATACCGCTGAGACTTCAACTTCCCAGTCGTTTGATTGAACACCTGCTGTAAGTGCGCCTGCATCGACATTTAGCAAAAGCCCGTTGGCTAGATAAGTGTTGTTGTCGTGGATAGCATCAAATTCGCGATCAGCTAGATAAATATCCGTATCAAGTTCTAAGTGGACAAGGTTGAACCTTCTACCCGCTTTTTTTGCTTCGAGAATCTGAGGGCTTACTGGACGAGGCATTAGATGTACTCTATGGCTTCGAAGCTTATTATTATATAACGCGAGTCGTTTATATCGGCGTTGTAGCCAACATTGCTTGTTCGTATAACGGTTATTGTTGGTGAAATAAAATCAACAGTCTCATCAACTGCAACAGGTTTTAATAATGGATCAGATAACCGTATAGTGATATCACCGGACTCATTAGTATCAAATGGATCTGTTATGTTTCCCGTTTGATTTATTCCTGTCCAATATGCTTTTGAATGACTTGCAAAATTAAGCATATCATCAGGCATTATGTAATTACTTACATTGGGTAAACCGCCTTTTAACTCGATAACCTTAGCGCCTGCGCTAGCTGCGGTTTTAACTTGCAAAAGTGTATCAACCGAGCCTATCGCCTGCCCCAATAATGGAGGTGAAACAGGGAAAGGCGTGTTTTTACCAACTTGTTTTAAAAAGGCTCTATGCTCACCAACTCTTGAATAATGAATAGGTGGTGTTTGAACTCTTATCTTAGTCTTAAAGCTTTGACGCCTACCGATTTGTATATTCCCGCCGCGTGACGTTGATATCTGTATATCTTCGTCATCTTCTATGTTGAAGACTCTAGCAATGAACGTATTAGGTAAAATCATCGTCTGCTATTTCTTGCTAGTGCTTTTTCAATCATTGGGGCCATTGAATTAACCGCTTTTTGATCAATGTACATAGCATTTGGAAAGCTTATATTAACGTTTGATGGCTGCATCTGTTGATCGCCACCGCTACGCAAAAAGTTTTTTAAGTCTTGGTTTGTACGTGAGTCTACTACTCTTTCGCCTTTATCAAGTAACCATGTACCTTCACGCGGAATAGAGTCGATACCATCATGGGCTTGACCTCTAATTGCTTGAATATTTGAGTAAACCCCTGCTGTGACAAGTGGTACGGCTGCTAAATTTAAAGGGAATGGCATATTCCACGCTTTAACAATTGCCGCTTTACCTGTGACTATAGCCTCTTTTAATGCTGCCGCTTTTGTGATTGCCGCAATTTTCTTTGAACCAGACTTTCGTAAGTTCGCCAAAGTGTTTTGGTAAAGCTCTTCTTTTTCTAAATCTTCGTCCCTGTCGTCTTTTCCCGGTTTTTTTTCTTCGTTATTTGTTATATCAGTGGCATCTTCTGAAATATTAACCACTGTGTTTTTAACGCTTTCAGCGACCTTTACGGCGTTTTCTTCTGCTCTAGCAAATATCTCATCAATTCGAGCGCGTAACTCTTCTATTGGGATAATGTCATCCGCCGCGCTTTGAACATCTGCAATAGCGCTTTCGACATTTGCCCTTGCGGTTTCTGCAAAGTTTGCAAACACATCATTTTGTTGGAATTGAAAGCCGTTAACCTTGTCCAGCATTGATTGTGCTGTATCGCTATATTCAGCGAAGAAACCAAGTGTTGCTTTTAAGGGTGCTGTGATTGATGAAACAATTGAATTTGAAAAAGGAACAATTACATCATTACGAATGAAATCAAATGCACTCGCCCATGTTTCGGCAACACCCCAAACACCAACTTTTAGCAATGCCCAAATACCTTGGAGGCCGTTAAAGGCGTTTTTCATATACGCAACGCCAACGGCCACACCTTCTACAACGGATCTAAATGTTTGTCTAAATGAATTACCTTGCTTTGCGTATTCCACGAAAGCTTTTGCAACTTCCTCGATAAATGGTGCTAATTCAGCAGTTGCTTGTTGCCCTAACCCCTGAACCGCTTTCCTAGCTGAGTTAATTGCATCGTTAGCGGCTTCAATTTTAGCTGCTTCAACACGGTTTATAGCAATACCAAGCTCATTAGCTTGGCTTATCATGCCTTGTAACCCTTCTGCGCCGAGATTAAGCGTATTAAGCAGTTTTACCCCTTCACTATCAAATAGCTTTTGAGTAATAAAGACTCTTTCGCCTTGCGTGGCAACGCCTTTCATCTTTTCGGCAATCATTGCAAATTGCTGTTCGGGTGCTAGGTTTTTGATATCTTCAATAGCTATCCCAAGTTGTTCGAGTGCTATCGCTGCCTCACCTTTGCCCGTTGCAGCCACTTGACCTAATCGGCGGACCATTCGCTGCAAGCCCATATCTAAGGCTTCTTGACTCGCCCCTGTTTGCTCTGCGGCAAAACGTAAAGAGGCTAACGCTTGCGTCGTTATGCCGAGCCTATCTGATACTTTCGCCAATGAATCTGCTGTGCGTAGAGATTGCCCAATTAACGCGGTAAATCCACCAATACCAAGCAACGCTGCAATACCTGCTTTTGCACCGCCTAAAGACTTAGTTGCGTTCTGTGTTGACTGTCTAAATTTATTGAGCGAGCCGCTAGCTTTTTTTAAGTTGTCATTAAATTTTTGGGATCTAAGCCTTAAATCAACGACTAACTGACCTATCTTTTTAGCCATTACTTGCCCCTAAAATAAGATTCATGATTGCTTGATTTCTGCTTTCTTCAGTCGCATTTACAACTTTACTGCGCCACGTTTTCGGGTCGAAGTACACATTCCAAGCAATTAACTCTGCTTGTGTTATATTTTCTTCAATTTCGTGTGTAAATTTGCCCAGTTTTTCAGCGAGAAAGTAAATGAATTGCGTTTCTTGGTTGTTTAAGACTTTTTTGCGACGTCTATCTCGTCAACAGCGCTTAATTCTGCGTAAGCTTCTGCTAAATCGTTTAAATAAGACTGAGGCAGGTCATCAGTAAGTTGTTCAATAGAATAACTTTCACTTACTACTTTGTTGCCTTTATCATCTTCAAGCGAGTACTTTAGAGCTTCAAGTAACGTGTCTAAATCATCGCCATTAACAGCCATTACTTTTTTTAGCTTGGCAATGGATAGTTCTTTAAGAAAAAACGATTCGTTTCTAAACCCTTTAAGTTCTACAGGTATTTTCTTAAACATTATGCAACCGCTACCGCACCGGTGATTTTAATCGTAACCGTTCCGGTTACTACCGCATCAACACCAACATTAATTGAGTCGGCATTTTTAACTAATCCGCTGAAAGATAGAGTCGTGCTGTTAGAAAGCGTGATTTGAAACATTTGCACTGCATCTGAAGCGTCTCTTAACGCTTGCTGACCTGCGTCCGCATAATCAGCGTGTATTTCAAGTGAAAACCCACCAAAGTCTTTTAGACCTATTCGAAATTCTTTCGCCGCTGACGTAAGGTGTGTAACGTCAATTTCGCTGGCTTCACCGTCAAGCCCTGAAAAGCTTGCAACATTAGCTACAGGCGTCCACACAGGTGAACCTTCTGTGCCTGTGTTGATGGCAAAAATTGCCCCCTGCGAATTTATAGCAGTAGAAGTAGTCATAATATTATCTCTGTTTAGTAAGAAATTTTGAAAGTGAGTGTTTGTATATGGATTTCTTTCTCTTGGTCGTAGTCATAATCAGACTGAAGCCAAGTAGAGTAAAATTCTTTGTTTGAATCTGTGTTTTGTGCGTTCATAGCGTTAAGAACGGCGGTTTTTAGTGCGTCCATTTGTGTGAATGTGTCGCTGACGCATAATACATCCCATTCTTGAACTGTTAGGCTTGCAATGCCTTGTAAATCAACAATCGGCTCATCTGATTGAAATTCATAAACCAAATGCGGGTAAACCGGCTCTTTTGTTGGTGCCAGTTTTACTCTTTGCCCGACAATAGCAGTTATTGCAGCGTTATTAGCCAACACTGTTTGTAATTTGCTTGCACTCATTTTATTTGTGTAATTAGCTTGAACATTAATGCGCCTGCTTGCACTTGAGCGCGCCGATATGACCGTTTAAAAGCTGGTCGAATAAATGGTTTTGGTCTAACACCTTTGTGTTCGACTTCTCGGTAATGAAGCCGCTTAAAAGAGAGTGATTTGGTTTTTCTAGGGCGTATCAGGTATTTACCTGTGCCGCTTTCGATAAAGTCTGCGTAAAAACCATCTGCACGTCTTGATTTAAACGCGCCTACCTTCGCACCATAACCGCCATGGCGCATTTTTTTGTTCTGATATGAGATAGATTTTCGTAAATTGCCAGATTTAACCGGCGCTGCCTTTCGCATTTCTTTTGCTACGACTTGCGACATTTTTGCGTTGCCGCGCTTAATCACGGTATCGGCGGCTTTTCCACCCATGCGTTTTAGCTTTTTGCTTAGCTCTTTATACCCGATTAAATCTTCACTCATACGCGGTAACAGTGACGCTTATTTTCTTGCGAGAAAAAACGTCTCCGATTTCTGTGATTAAATATTGTTTGTTTCGGATAGTGACGCGATCACCTATCTTAAGGTTTTGTTCAACCTCATGCGAATAACGCATGTCTAACTGAATGCGTCCGACATTGTGATTTGCTTCGTCATCTTCCTGTAAATCGACCGAGACAGGTTTCAAGTCAACGTATCGACCAAATAACGCTTGATATTGCTCTGTTTCTTCGCCTGCAGCATCGGTTATCAATGCGCGTCTCTCAAAGAGTGCGAAGTTTTGCAGATATCGAGATTTAATCATCGCAAACTTTTAAGTCTTAAATGGCCGACACAACTTTTTAATATCGCTCTTATCATTTCTTCATCTAAGTTATTAGTGTTATCAAATGAATAACCGGCAACATTAAGAATTGCAGACTTTATAGACTCGTTTACCTCTATTTCATTATCTACTGATGGATTTGAAAGTGCCTCAACGACTGGCCTGTTTAAAAAAGCTAAAACCCTACCTTTTGCCGCCCCTAAATCAGTTGCTAGAATATTATCAAACTCTGTTTCTTCGTTTGTTATTCGCAACTGTTCTTTAAGCTCGGAAACCGTTGGAAAATCCATTATTTAGCCTTGTTTTGTGGGCTTCTTTTAGCTTTGTTTTGAGTTGATGTCTTTGCTTTTTCACAAAAACCATTTTTTTGCGCATAAGCAAGCGCAACACTTGGAATGTCATCGCCTTGCTTAATAACTGATTGATTATTACCGTCGAGGTAATAAATAAAGTCTTTTGATGCTTTCATAGTAAAAAAGGGGGCGTTAACCCCCTATCCTTAAGATGCTGCTTGCGTTAACACTTTGATTGCATTGCTGTCTGTTAACATCCCGCCAGTTCTGCGAGTCGTGTAAAAGTGAACATAAGGCTTATTCGTGTAGGGGTCACGTAATACACGAGTCCCAATGCGATCTACGATGGTGTAAGCTCTCGCAAAGTTGCCGAATAAGATAGAATTAGCATTAGCTGCCATATCTGCCATGTCTTCGTTTTCAGTAATTGCATAGCCTAGCAATTGAGATGGTGCCCCTGCTTCGATGCCTGGTCGCCACAGATAATTATTATCAGCATCTTTGAGTAATCGAATTTTACTTACGCTGATGTTATTCATCATCCAACCAGCCCCACCTCGATAGCCTTGTTTAAGACTATGTATCAAGGTGATTAGCTCGTCACCTGAGACATTTGAAGTTGCAGAGGAAACAAGATTTTGAATGGTACCAAAAGGCCTTGTGTCGTCATTTGTCGTCGCCATAGCGCCAGCAATCATGCCGCGAGGTTTATTAGTACCATCACCCAAAAGGTATGCCGCCCCCTCTTCTTCGTTGAATGTATATGCAACTTCTGCAGACAACCAACCTTCTGCGTCAAAGAACATATCATCAAGAGAAGTTTGAGAAGCTGCAGGGTTTGCATAAATCTCACCCATAGTCGCTGTAATTTGAGCTAGTGTAGGTGAATTTGTCTCCGGTCTTGCCGCTGTTTCACCCACCCAACCTGATCCAGCGCCACCAAGGTTTACTAACTTCTTGTAATCTGGCGTTGACACTGTGATTTGGCTACATACTTGACGCATTGGAGACATATCACGCTCTAATTCAAGGATTGTGCGATCTAGTTCTTCTGGTACAGCAAAACCGCCGTCTGCATCACTTCCTGTGTTAAGAGATTTTGTCTCAATCTCGCTTGCATCACCTTTACGCATGAACTTATCAAAACCTTTCTTGTACTCTTCTCGCGCTGCATCAGTGGTACCGGGGCGGTTTTGTTGCTTCTGTAGTATTTCCAAGCCTTTCTTGACTTGTTCTAACTCAGTAAGCTTTTCGTTAAGTGTTTCCACTTGTCCTGCAAGTGTTGCTTTCTCTTGCTCGACCGCTTCGACACGCTTGTCATTTGTTTTTTTAAACTCGTCAAACTTTGCACCCAGTTCGGTAGCAACGTTTTCGATATCTTTCAATTCGATAGCCATTTTTTAGGCTCCTTAAACGTAAAAAACCGCAATTAAGCGGCGTAATAAATTTTAATCAGATTAAATGCTGATTGCTTGTAAGGCTGCGAGAGCCTTTTGAGTGTCATTATCTGCGTCTCGCAGAGCCTTAAAGCCATCAGCCATAAATGCTTTAGCTTGTGAACGTGTAAAACCTACGTCTCGCAGGCATCTCTCAATCAAGGCAGGTTGAGGGATTTCACCGGTTTTAAGGGCTGTTTTCACGTCCGAAATTCTTGCTTCATCGTTTGCGGGGAATGTAACTAAAGAAACTTCCCACAAATCTATATCTTTTAAGATAAATGCGTCTTTTGAATTGTCATATTCATAATCATTTAATGTATAGCCAATCGATAATCCTGAAATAGACCCGGCTTTTAAATGAGAATGTGCCCGTTTTGCCAACGGATCGTCATCGATTAAAAGCCTACCTTTAACAAACAAGCCATTATCGTCCTCTTTCATTTCTGAATAAACGCCTATAGGCTCATCCATCTTATGTTGCCAGAGTAAAGCGGGTAATTGTTCTTTTTCGGACCATTCACTCAGTGAGCGTTCAAATGCACCCTTGGCAACAATATCACTGTAAGAGTCTTTGACACCAAATACTGAACCGTACCCTTCAAACTCACCTGAGTCTGACACTGATTTAATTTTAAGGCTCGTGTGAAGCCTATTCTTCGTTAGCATCGGCTTCTTCCTCTGTTCGGCCATTTATAACCATATTCATAGGGGTTAAATAGATATCACCGCCCTCTCGCGGGTTCATATCTTCTTTTTCTCTTATCTCGTTGGGTGACATAGCGCCGTTTTGCACCATTCTTGTGTAAAAATCTGCTCTTGCTTTCATATCACCACGTAGTAATGCGTTAACATTGAACTTGGCATATATTGTGCCCTGTTCATTTTCTGGAAATAAGGAAACATTGATGCGGCTTTCAAGCTTAGTTATGTAGGGCATCAAGGAATAATTAACAAAATCCAAGCCCTGATGTTCAATATTAGAAAATGTTGCTCTCTCTAAATCCCCAATCATATGCGGAGGGACGCGGAAAATACCCGCTATCTCGCTTCGTTGGTACTTTCTAGTTTCTAAAAACTGTGCATCTTCGGGGGTGATCGATACCTGAACCCATTCCAACCCACCCTCTAGTATTAACGGCTTAAAACTGTTGCCAGAACCTTGATATGTTTCCAGTTCGGTTTTAAGCCGATTAAATTGCTCATCCGTTAACTCGCCTTGGGTTTTAAAACCACCAAAGGGGCTAGCACCATTTTTAAATAATGATGAACCATGCTGTTCTGTTGCTTTTGCAAGACCTAGCGCGTGTCTCGTTTGTCCTATCGGGCTAACTGGTGTTAAACCGTCGAGCGTAAATGTTCTAAAATGCAATATCTCGTTTTGGCTTAACGTTGCAGTGGTGCCATTTTTAAACGTCACGTCATATTCAACTGAATAATCATTGTTTAATTTTGGCTTGACCGCTGATGGTGATAAAGGAAGTAGTTCAGTAACACGACCATTAACCCAATTAATATAACTATAATGGGCGCCTGTTAAGCATAAGTGCGCCATAACTAGTTCTTTCCACTCTTGTGAAGTCATGTAGTCATTAGGGGCGACTTTTAGTATTCGGTGTAAAGAGTGATCGCTATAAATCTCTTTTGATACGCCTAACTCTCTCATGACAGAGAGAGGTAGCATTCCAACTGATTCAGAAAGCACTTTTATGCACTGATAAACTGTGCTTATTTGCATAGCATTGGCAGACGTAATTTGAATGCCGCTATCAGTGTCATACCAAGAGCCAAGAACAGTAGCCAACTTTTCGGACGTATCAATAATCTCGGTATTTTTACGACCAAAAAGCCTTTTTATAAAATTCATATTATAGGGTTCTTATTCTCGGCTCGGGTGTTCGAGTGCCGTCTTCGGTTAATATTCGATTCATAGCCATAAACAACGCGACCATGCCGTCGATCTTGTTGTCTTGATGTTCTTTGTTAGGAAAATAGTTTTCGTTTCTGTCGAGTTTTACGACGATATTTGAAGCCATCCAATCCATAACTGGGTTCTTATCTCTACAAAGCTCACCGTTAACTACCTTTGCTTCAACTTCTTTCATCGCTTCAGAAAGATTCTTCGTTGTTTGCGGGATTTCTATCATCGGCGCGCCATCGGCGGCTAACTTGATAGATAACTGCGTAGAACCCCACGGATCATACCCAACAGCTCGAACGTCAAACATATCCAGCCAATTGCGTATATCTTGTTCGATATAGTCATGGTCGATAATATCCCCATCCGTTAACGTCAAATATTCTTGTTTCGCCCAGGTATCGTAGAGATTCCCGATGTTGCGAGACTTGTTGTATATCTGATTTTCAGGCAGATAAAACTTGCACAAGTAGTGAATTTTTTGCCCATCTGGGAAAGCTGCCACGATTGCGGCTACATCCAGCTTGTTCGCTAGGTCCATGCCGATGTAACAAGGTAAAGTTTTAAGGTGTTCGATGTCTTCTCGTGTGGGTAAGTTGTCCCACTTGCGCATATCAAGCCATGCCGATTCAGCATTTACCCAGATATTAAGATGCTTAGTCAGAAAGTTATTTCTTGCCGCTGGCATTTCAAGCGCCTTTTTAGCTAGGCGCTGCATATCATCTAGTTTTTTGGAACGGTGAAGATTTGGGTTAGCTTTAATCCATACTTTTTCATCAAACGGATCGTCATCTTCATCAAGCGTGAAAATAATGCCGAAATAACTATCGTCATCAACCACACCATCAAGGACTTTTGTAACATATTCACGCTGCTCATAACCTATGCCTTGCTTGTTAAAGCCTGCAGTTGTGATAGCAAAGATTAAAGGCTGCTCTCTTGCGCCTGTTGCAGTTTCTACAACATCCCAAACTTCACGGGTTTTGTGCGCGTGAACCTCGTCAAGAATGGCGCAATGGATATTTAACCCGTCTAAGGTCTGCGCATCAGAAGAGAGAGGTTCAAATTTGCTTTGGCTTGCAAGGTGATGAATATTTAACTTATGAACACCAAACACGCGCTTTAAGTCGGGAGACTTTCGGACCATGTTTGCCGCATCACCAAACACGATACGGGCTTGGTCTCTCGTGGTGGCGGCCGAATAAACTTCCGCGCCGCCCTCACCGTCAAACGCGGACATATAAAGACCAATGCCTGAACTCAATGTTGATTTTGAGTTCTTTCTTGCAACCTCGATGTAAGCCGTTCTGTATCGTCTATTGCCATCGGGTCGCTTAAAACCGTAAATATTGGCGATAATGAACGATTCCCAATCGCTCAACTGATATGCTTGACCGGCTAATTTGCCTTTTACATGCTTAACAAAATCGGGATAAAACTCTAAAGCTCTTGTTGCTGCAGCGTTATCGAAGTAAATATCATCTCGCTCAAGGTCTTTGACAAACCTTTTGCACGATAACTTTACCCATTTACACGCAACTATCTTACCTGCCAGTACATTATCTGCATACTGACAAGCAAGCTCTAACGACATTAGACGCCGTATTTATCCAGAGGGTCGTTGTCTTTATTAGTGTCTTCTGTTTGTAACTTCGTTCTCGAACTTGGTGTTAATCCAAATTCTGTAATGTATGACTTAAACGTATTTTCAGCTTTTTCTAACTGCATTACTTGCGGATACGCTTTGTGTAGCAACTCACCATCTGGTTTAATTGATGTGTATGTTGTACCACCAAGACCTTTTATCTCTTTTTGTAAATCTCTAATGCGAGCATAAATAGATACCAAGGTTTCAAGCGCTAAAGAATCTGCAAGTGTTAATACACCCATGTCATCCAAATATTTACACAGTTTTTTCCAAGCTGTTTTTGCTTTTGGATCCAAGTGTGATGGGCAAACAGGAATACCTCTTTGACCTTTTGGCTCATTTTTATTAATTGGTCTTTTACCAGGATTACCCTTAACCAACTTTAAAGCTGTAGGTACTGGTTTTGGTGCTGCCATTGTTAATTATCTCTATCTAAAAATATTTTGAGAGTTGCGGACGTAAAAATTTGATTGAGCGGCGGTACTACAGAGGTTAGCCTGTAGAGATTTAACCCGCCCCTCCCACCGCCGCGACCAATGCCTCAATATCTAATTCTGCAATGAACTCGAGCCTTGCGATCACTTCACCACTCGGCTCTAATGGCTCTATCTCTATTTTTCTAATACCTTTGAGCTCGACACCATCTTGAGTAACAACAGTACCTTGAGCTGATCCGCCCTTTGAAATTATTTTAATTAAGTTGCTCATTATTCTCTTGCTGTCTTTTGATTGTGGTGGTACTCACAAAGGCTTTGCAGATTACGCATTGAATCTGTGCCGCCTTTTGATTTAGGTATTATGTGGTCAACGTGTGTTGCTCTTGTGAACTTACCTTGCTTCTTACATGCTTGGCATAGATGAGCATCACGTTTAAGAATTAGTTTGCGCAGATTATCCCATGACGAGCCGTAGCCGCGCTGATGACGATTACCTTTTTGTTTCTCGTTGCCGAACCAACCACCTAAGTCTTTGTGTTGTTCGCAGTAACCGTAGTGTTTATTTGTCGTTACTGGGTTAGGACAACCTGACTTTCTGCACGCTTTAGCTGGTCGTAGTGGCATTTATTGTTTTGAACAGGCTTCTCTAACTTTCGTTAAATGTTCTGTTTTATTTGTCTCACTAAATACAAATTTAAACACTTGACCTCGTTTATTAAACCGAACATTTACACCATCAGATTCTATAGCATTATCGATAAAAGCTAACGAGTCCTCTGCATAAAAAGCGTTTTTATATTCCATCATGTTCATATGCCATGTGGTAGTTTCTGCTTCATGGTCTGATAAAAACTTATGCGTAACACTTAGATACATACGATCTGAATCTGACTCATTTGGAAAGATTGTGCCATCTGACCACATCTGAATATCAATCGATTGTTCAGATTCGTTACATGTTATAAACAACACCCCAGTGTCGGGTTTGTATGATGCTGCTTTTACTGTGTATAGCTTTTCATTACTGAAGTCATCTCCTTTAACTTCAAATCTTGTAAGCTCAACATCTTCGGCTTTTGAGACAAATGCAATAACCATCAACCAACACAAAAACAAAACTCTCATAACCTTTCCTTGTAATAAATGAATTGAGTGTTCAGGTATATTATGAATGGCATTTAATTACAAGGGACTAATTAGTACTAGTTACTCGAACCGCCGCCGACTTCTAGCGCTTTTAATAGTGCTTCATGGTTTTGACTTTCGCCTGTCATTGGGTCGGTCCAGATTAATTCATCACCCATGAGATATGTAGTATTGCTATCGTCTACTTTTGATATTTCCACTTTCTGAACTGATGAAATTTCCCCTGGTGATAGATTTAGAGAAAAATTTCCATCTTCACTATAACAAGCTTTTTTATTTGCTAAATCTTGAACGTTACACCATGGGTTGATATTAGGTACGGGGGTTGTAATTTCATAGGTGCCAGTGTTTTTCAGAGGATGATTGTTTTCTCGTAGCCTCTTCATCTCAACCACCAACGCAAACAAAGCTACTTTTTCTCTTTCTCTGTCCGTTAATTCATTTAAATCAAAGAACTCGTCTAGAAGTGTTTTGATTTCTGCGTTTTTTAGAAAATCGATTGCTTTCATATAAATTATTTACCCACCTTTCTCTATAAGCTTATCAAGCTTCATGTCAATAGCATCGAGACGCTTTTCTATTCTTCGAATATCTTCGCTGCGCTGGTCTTCCAAATGCTGAATTGACGTTTCATTAATGCTTATGCGTTTATCTAAACCGTTAACGAAGTACAATGCGCTAGAGACAATAATTAGTGTTGATACTATGCTCCCTAGTGAGACTTTTTTCTCAATATGAAAACCTTGCGCTGCCATTACTTCGATTTACCTTTTAACTTTTCTATCGTTCTTAGCCCTGCCAAACCTAGCATTGCAAGTGTTAGCTCCATCATAACCTCTAGCGGTAATTCTGGCGCGCCTGTCTCTGGCAGTATCCATTCAAGGATTGGGTTAATGACAAATGCGAAAAGAAAACCTAAACCGCATACCCACATTAAGAATGGTCTTGCACCAGCTACAAACACACTTCTATGCTGCGCTTGTACTTTACTAATTTCAGCCTGAACGAGTGCTGGGTGTTGTTTTATTTTTAAGAGAATTGCTTCAGCTTGTTTTTTTTCTTCATCGCTAGTGAATAGCTTATCAAAAACATTACCCACAGCTTCGATGGGCTCCGCTGAACTAATACTAAATAACCTCGACCACCAACTCATTACCACTCACCTGATTTCATTTGCTCTGATAGTTCTATTGCGCGACTACCTACTTGATTAGCCCATTTTGAATCAAGCATTTCGATAGAAGCTGCGTTGAAGTTTCCATTTCTGATATGTTCAATTGTTTTATTGAATTTCATTAGACCGGCAAAACCAAGGTTGAATGCCATGTTGATTAACACAGCCTTTCTTGCTTCATTTAATATTCGATACCATGAGAATTTTTCGAGTCTGCTTTCAGCTTTAGCTAAATCATTCATTAGAAGATATTCAGCCTCTTCTTCAGTAATGCCAACATCATCTAAATTTCTTCCATACCCGATTGATTGCTTATCGCCTGGGCAGATATATACCTTTCGACTAAAGCCTTCGTGATATTTTGCTTGTTTCGCTAGTTTTTCGTAATTCATGGGCATAAAAAAGCCCCGCGTATAGCGAGGCAAGTATGGAAATCGTCGAAATTAATCGACTAGGTTATTATCTCGGAGAACATGAGATTTTGTAACTGTACTTTGTAAGTGAAATAACGGCTAGGTGGGACTAGCCGTCGTTGCATCATCAGCTTGGCAGGTGATTCAGCTTTCTTTGATTTTGAACCGTCAAAGTATAAAAAAGGCCGATTCAAAAACCAGCCTGTTTGCGAGTATAACACCAATTTTGGATATGTTTACCACAGTATATTGTGGTGCTTTAAATTAACCCGCAAAGTTTGGTTTCTGCTCTATCAGTATGCAAGTTGTTTTGACGAATCACCCACTCTTTATGCTTTTTGCTTAGGTAACGTATCTTATACTTAGTATTTATTGATAGTCTTTCAGATGTCGTTAAACAGCTTATCGCAATATCCAACTCTTCCACCCAATCAGGTACGATAATCGCGTCTGCTTTATCAGCATTGATATAAGCGGTTCCTTGACTGTATATTTGTGTTTCTAGTGTTTCACAAAGTCGATTAGTAACACTGTTTGAGCCATAACCTTGACCAAATTCTTTTCTAAACCAGAATGCACCCCAATCAACCAGCCTTTCGCACACCATGTCTCTTGATATCATTTTGAGCTCTCCTGATTTCTTGGTTTATATCAACGCTAAAGTGCATGCATATCATTAAGAATGTTTCAGCCGACATTGTGTGCCTGCAATTTTCCCAATTATCAAATTGACCTAAGCTTACACCAAATATTTCTGCTGCTTTGACCTGGGATATACCTGCATCGTTTCTTAAGTTTCTAATTACTTGTGCGCTTATCGTTCGTTTAACGTTGCCGTAAATCATAGCTCTATTGCTGCACCTAAAAGAATTGCAGGCCAACAGAGAATAACAAACCATTTTGATAGAAATTTACTCTGGGGCTTTTTATTAAAAATCACATAGAGGCCGCCAACCAATTTATGTAAACCGCATCCAGCAATGCAATAAATCAAGAAGCAACAACAATAGAAAACGATTAACTCAATCATGCCGCTATATCCTGCATTTGTTTTTCTAATCGCCGAATTTCAACGTTGAACTTCTTACGCATTTCTTCGAGTTCTTCACACGTCCATTTTTTATCGTGAGTGTTTGAATTTTGATATTCGATTAGCGCTTTTCCTTCTTCCTCTCCGAACCTCTCAATTAACCCTTTCTCATAACCCTCGATATCACCGGACTTTTGCATGTTGCAGCTATAGTTATGTTGAAGGAATGTATTTTTTTCGTCATATCTCAACCGTGAGTTACCACCTTGGGTTTTTTTGTGACCACATGCCCATTGGTCGTTACCCTTAGGTTTTCCACAACTAATACACGTTGGCTCTAATCCTCTCTGTCTAAACCATTCAAGCTCTTGTAGAACACGCATTTTGTTAAACGCTTTCTGTGTTTGCTTATGCTGCCAGCGGATATCTCGTTTATTGAACTCACGCTTTTCAACGTTGCACTTACGCTTGAATGCTTTTTGTTTTTGTCGCTTCTCTTTTGACTTTTGTTGTCTTACAAGTGTTAAAGCGCAAACGGCTGAGCAAACCTTTTGAAAACTATTTTGAGGTTTGAACTCAGTACCGCAGACTTTGCAAATTTTCGTCTTAATCGACTTTTTCATAAGTCTTTTCAAAGATGTCTGGCTTACATGGATAGAACTCACCATTCACACCTTTAATGATGTAATCCATCGGGCTTGCTATCATGACACCTTCCAGTGTTTCAATTTCCACACTTGTAATATCACAAGTCTCAATTCCGCTTTTTGGCCGTAGTTCGCCAGTTTCTTTCCACCGATTAAAACGACCTTTACTAGTAGAGCTGCCTGTGAACTGCATTGCTTCTATAACTACTGGCTTTTTTCTATATTTCATTTAAAACTCCCATCACATAATTAACTGTATTAGCTACCATCAATATTGCTGTGCATGTTAGCCACCATTGGATTCTGTAGTTCATGCTGCTTTCTCCCGTGTTAACCAATTAAGTTTGCAAATTACCGGCATGATATTCTGCTCTATTGTTTGCCTGGTGAGTTCGCCATACTTCGACTCTTGCTTGTGCACTCACTATTTGAAATTTGTATTTCTCTTCAAGTTCTACCGCCACCTTAAGCCCTTCAAGCAACCCTATATAATCTGGGTGAGCATAGGCGTATGACTCTCTTTCCTGGACTGTTTTTAAGCCCTTAGCTTCCGCTTCAACTATCAGCATGGCTTTTTTAGATTTCCTAAACTGCTCTAAATAAACCCTGTCTGATTTTGCTTTTGCGTACTTGGCTGCAATATCCCTTATAAACACGAGAGCATGTTCTACGCTCTTAAACTCACTCACAACTCAAACTCCTCCCTAAGCTCTCTCTCAAGCTCCAAATTTTCAATTCGACGCCGAGTCTTCATACGTTTAGTATCTTCCTCGCTGACCGTAAATTGCGTGCTCTTTGGTCGCTTAGGAAGGCTAAACGTCATTTTTGCAAAGTCTTTGTGGTTCATGCTGCATCATCCTCAAACATATCGATTTGACAACCAAAGACCTCGCAACTTTCAGTGCATGAACCACTATCAAAGTGCTTACCCCTTCTAAGCCCCTCGATTATTGAGGGGCGAGAAACGTCTTTGTATAAATTTGAAATTCCTTCGATAGATAAATTGCCTCGATAAATTATTTTGCTTGGTATTTCTCTCTTGTTAGGCCCATCGGAAAGCATTTGATTAAACTCATTGGCAAGTTCTGGCTCGTCTTTGATTGCAAGCGCTATCTTGTTAACACCCTTCTTTAAACAGAAAACACAATTTCCTAGCCATTCATCTAAAACAAGATCGAAAGACTGATCTTTAAACCATTCAATAATATCATCGCGCTCCATAATGGATAATTCAGCCAAATAACGGGTTCTCGGAAAAGGCTTCAACCTAGTGACTTCATCAATTCTAATGCCCAGCCAAGACGTATAATTTATCCCGTATTTATCTTTGCAGTACTTGTTATAAGGCGTTGTTTTAAAATTCTTTGTGCAATGTGCGCCACCAAGATAAGGGGTATCATATTTCTTAACCACTTCGCGCCAAGTTGAAAGGTCCCAACCTATAGAGTCAATATCGATTACTTCGTATGTAACACCTACTCTATATTCATGATGAACAACTGTGCGTAAACACGTTAGTTTGATCCCCCAATGTTTGATGACATTACGAATAAAATCATACGTCTTTGGATGCTCTGCGCCTGTATCCATAAACACATATTCAACATCCCAACCTTCGTTGATTCGTTTCTTTTCCATCAAATGGACTAAATATGCTGATGTTCTACCGCCGCTAAAACTAACTACGTGTTTCATACATTACACTCACAGTTAACAGATTGACGTTTGACGCCGCCAAAAATTGATAACTTCCAAAGCTCCTGCCGAGTAGCTAATCTCTCGCTCTTTCCACCAATCGAGTGCAATTTGTATCTAATGGGTTTTACAGAGCGGTCCACTTCCAAATCGTAAAAGTTTGAGTGATGCATGTTAGCTATTGCGTTATGCACCGTATGGATTTGATAACCAAGTGCTAACTGTGCATCTTTGCTTGAGACAAAGTCTTGTGTAAGCATCCATCTTGCTATTTCTCTTGTTCTACTCATGATGCTTTCCCTATCGTTGCGATGCCTAGCTTTGCTAGAGTCTCAGCATCTTTTGATTGTTCTCTTGCTTCCTCGATCCTTCCTCTGACATTGCTTGGTAAGAACTCTACAGGCTGTGTTGCGTAATCGTTGTAAAGCTTTTCAAATTCTTTACCCATCCAAGTGAGTTGCTCAATAGTGCGTGAACAAACATGAGGCCAACCGCCTAGTGTCGAAACTGTTGCTGCTGTCACTGGGTCAAGAAATGTTGGCGTTCGATAGCTACCGCACTCTCTAATTGCTCGCTCAACGTTCATCCATTGCATTCGCGCTTGTGATTCAATAGGGTTTGAAGAGCCATTAATCTTTCGAGAAATATGCGCCATGTTTGGAAAATACACCCCCTGTTCAGGGTCTTGCATGTGCGCCATGACTCCGCGTTTGAATTTCTCAATACCCCACTGATTAGCCATTACGCTGAATAGTTCAATTTGCTGTTCAGTAAGCTTCTTGCCGTAATTAGCTGACACGAGTTTTACAAGTTGTATTAGTTCTGCTTGCATTGGTCGTAATCCTCATAGGTAATCATTGAATCTAATTGAGCGAAATAGCTGTCCATGTCCTGCTGTTCTTTCGAAGCTTGTCTATCAGGTAGTCGATTGATAAAACTTTCTAGCTTTGGTCCATCTCTGCAAATCAACTCGATATCGTCATAGACTTGATTTCTGTCATTCGCCCCCATGTGCCAAGAGGATTTGGCGCAGTTGACTATTGCCTGTTTGATTTGGCCCACCGTGTAACCTTCTTTGAGTCTTGCTCGTATGACTTTCTTGCGTTTATCAGTGAATTTGGTGCTTGATGGTCGTTTGTTGAGCGTGGTTACCCAATAATCAAAAATTTGCTTGTCTGGAAGTTCGGAAACAGGAGCGGTCATACCGGTAGGCTGACAATGTTCTTCTTTATCTGTATCACTAACACTTACACTATCACTTACACTTACATTAACGGTTGGATTTGTTGAGTTCTGTTCAACATATTTAACAGGTGTTGATTTTGTTTCCTTCTGCTGCTTTTTGTTATTAGCTCTTGCTTCGGCGCTTTTTTTACCCGCTTCAGATTTTTTCTTCTTAATTTCTTCCCATTTTGAAAGATCGCGGTTTAATGATTGCTTTATAGGCTCAAAAGCAATATCTAAAAGCAAATCTTTAAGCTCAATATCTTGGCCATCGACATAGGCAAAGATATGCTTGATCAACTTACCTGCAATTTCGTCAGGTAGTTTTTCAAAAATATTCTTTTGATCGAGATACAGTAAAAAAGATTTTTTACTCATGTTTATTCCAGACGTAATTTCATTCTCTTCTACTGCCTTAACCCGCGTATAACGGGCTTGTAGAGAATGTAAGTTGAATTTTTTACTACATCAGGCGGCCTTCGAGAAGTGCCATGCTTCAAGATTGTTAGCATGTTTAATTAATGACTCGCCAGCTTTCCTCATGCGCTCGCAGATAATTTTTACATCGACCTCCGTTAGCTCTTCTTTCTTTATGTATAGTGCTTTACCCTCTCTTTTAACTGGATAGTAATCTTGTAGCTCATCACCGAATAAATCGTCTTGTTTATCGCTTTCTAGCGCATCTTGCATTTTTGCAATTGGGTCGTGCCGCTTCGCTAAATACTTCCTCGTTTTTTGTGCAACATCAGAGATAAAGCAGTAGGTTTTCAAATCTGGAGAATTCGACATCGGATCGACTAACTTATCAACTTCGTTAGCGACATAGGACGGATCGATTGGTAAACCTCTGCTTTCAATTGGAAGTGTTACCTGTCTAATTAATTGATCGATTTGATTTGATAAAGACTTACTCATTGACCCACTCTCTTAATTTAGTTGTTAACCCAATAGCTTTCTGTTTCATCCCGTCCGTCCATTCGTCCTCTAAATCCTTCAATGACGTATCAAACACTTTATCCCTGTCCATTTTTGTCAATAATCCCCAAAGCCATAGCGCAGTCTGATCCATGCGCTTAACCTCTTCTTTTACCGCATCTGATTTCTGCGATTCTTTTTCTTTTAATAGGTGATTTGTCGATGGTTTTGCGCCTGCCATTGTTACCGCTTCTTCAAATTCATCATCAGGAATGTTGGCCAGCTTCTGCCATTTGCTTGATTGATCTTTGGTAACGCCCATCTCGGATAGGGTTTTGGGTGAGTTAGATGGTAATTCTCTGCGACCATCTATTTTTGATGTCCTTCCACCTCTATCAGTACCTTTAGCCTTTTCCATATCACGCAACAGCTCACCACATTTGCGTTCTGCGCGAACTCTGGCTAATGCAGCGTCATGTTCTAATTCGTAGTCGTTTGCTTGCTTGGCGTAGGCTTCAACAGCAACTGCCTTGTCGCGAAACTCTTTGACTTCATCGACAGTTTTGTATTCTGCTAATGCTTGCTTGGCTTGCTGGTAGATAGCTAATTGCATGAGACATCACCGTCACTTTTGACTTGGTGTGTTTTAGTTCTTGCTGAAAACATACTGGCCTCTCAAAACCATGTTCTTCTACCCACAAAGCCGCAGTTAAGCGGCTTGGGGTTTCTTTCCTGTGTTATGATTTAAGTGCCAACCAAAACCAAATCAAAGGAATGTAAAATGGAAAACTTTATAGAACTTCTATGGTTCGTCGGTGAGTCAATGGAAGTCTTCATAGTTGAATCAACGCCTTCTAACATCACGACTCCAAAATCATCATCACAAAGGCAATGGGTAGCCATACTAGGAGCATCAGTATTGACAGGTTTAATAGCGCTAGGAACAGCTTTTCTGACGATAAAAAACGCAAAAGAGATGCAATCCGAGAAGATTGAGTTTGACAAGCAGATGCAGAACGACCGGTTTTCTTTTGAGAAAAAGGTGTTTCGTGCTGAGAAGCTTGAATTAATAAGCCAAGCATTAGCGGATGCTGACAAAATTGCTTCGCGCAGTTTTTATATTGACTTAAAAATGATGAATTTAGATGACTCAAGCAAATGGATTGAGGTAGATTCGCCATTATATGACGCTGCAATGATCGCCAAATTATACTTCCCAGAATTAACGCAATCACTGCTAGAACACCAAAAAATATTCGGTTCAATTCATTCATATGCTATGCAATTCCTCACGAAAAAAGTATCAGAAGATAAAATAAGCCCACTGGATGCAGCAGAGCAGCTTGTTACAGATGACGGGTACAAAAACCTAAGAAATAATTTCGTAGATAATGGACAACCCTTGAAAAACACTATTTCTTCTATAGCAGAGTCGTTTGAGTTTTCGTGACCTACCAACTTAATCACGCCGCATCTTCTTCTAAGAAATATGAAAATAGCTCTTCGACTGTGTAGTCGTGGGCTTTGTCTCGTAATTGGCGTTTAGTTTTCATCATGTGGCCTTATGTTATTCGTCGCAAAAGCCTAATGGCCGAACGCTTTGCTAAATGATTAATCGCTTGGTCAAACGTCATATCGTTGTCTTCCGCAAACCCCCAAATTGCCTCTATTTCTTCATCAGTAAACGCCGTTGTGACATCTTTGGGATTTTTGCGTCCCGCATTTTGGACGGAATTTGATTTTTGTTGTGCCATATACGTTTCTTCTGCTTGTTTTTAGGCTGCTATAAGCTTTTGATTAAGACGACGTTGAATCTCAGGATTTTTAATGACCAAAGCTCTTACAACAACTCCCATTTGTTCACCTGATTCTTCTTGCAGCGCCATTAGAATCTCGTATAAGTCATCATCTGCACGAAACTTAAATTCGTGCTTCTTTATCTTCCGTGGATCTGCGTACATGTATTTCTCCTTGTTAGCTGGCTTTGTCGAGTTCTTGAGGAATTGGGAATACATCATCTATTCCGCAATCAACGCCTTTTGCTTTCAGCGCAATTACTATCCTTTGCGCCGTTTTCAAAGATGGCGTTTTTCTAAACTGCTCTATTTGATTAATCATTGGCGCAGAAATACCAGCAAGCAGCGCAATATCTTTTTGACTTGCGCCAGTCTTTTGCCTGTAAAAACCAAGTTTGTTCATCAGTAACTCCTATTTTTAATAATGATAACCGATAGTAACCATTTGTCAATAACCACAAGTAACTTAAATATAATTTACTATTGGTTAATATTGATTTTTCTAAGGTATTCACTCGATGAACGTTAAGCTTGCTTTTTCTTTTCGTTTTAAAGATGCATTGAAAGAAAAGGGATGGGATGCCCTCACTCACAAAGAGCTTTCAAAGAAACTTCCAGTGAGTGCCCCGCAGATTTCAAATTATAAAACCGGTGCAAAAGTGCCTGCAGTTGATAACGGCGTTCAAATTGCAATAATCTTGGATGTAAATTTTGAATGGCTAATGACTGGTAGAGGCGAAATGAAGTACTCAGGTGATTACGTTAAGGAAGAAAGAAAAGAATATTTACATGCAAAAATAACATTCAAATCCCCACAGAGCGAAGCAAACTTTAAACTTAAAGATGAGCTGGCAGGCTTGATATTAAGTGTAGATGAAGACGATGATGAGTCTATGGAGTTCATAGACGCTCTTGCAACCTTGGTGCATGTCGCACAAAAGAAAATACACATTCCTCTTTCTAGAATTAAGGAATTAGAACGCCGTGTAGAACAAAGAAGAAAAAAAAATACTGTAGCTCGGGGAGCTGATCGAAGGGAGGGTGATAATGAGTTTGATGAGATTGAAGAAAACTACAGTGAACAAATGGATGAAGAACAAATTAAATCCGAACAATTTAAATAATTAAATTTTGATAAACAAGGACGTTATATGAAAAGTGCCGAATCTAATGCACCGGATACAAATTTTGGACAAGTACTAGTGGTAGTGCTTTTAGTAGTAATAGTGTTTGTTATCATATTGACATTCGCTGAAACACAAAAGGAATTTAGCTTCGAAAAATCGGAGTACGCTGTTTTTTATCCGCTCATTATTCAGTACTCATTCTATATAGCAACTTTGATAGGTATTGCGTCAATAATATCTATTTTAAATAAAATACATCATAAACTAAGCACTGCACGAACTGTTAAAAACATAGCTAAAGAAGAACCGACACTTTAGATAAAAATCTATTGCAGTTTGATTAGTAAGCTAAATAATAAGCTGTAAGCTCGAAAATTGGCTTTTTAGATCAGTATTGCTTTGGTAGTATCTTGTTTAAATATAACCCACCATAAAGTGGTAACAAGCTATCAGAAAATACAAAGCCTAATCATTAGGCATTCAACTATTCAATTCTTAAATTAAGGAAATAAACATGAAAAACGGACTATTAATACTCGCAACTCTATTCATTTGCTTTGGCTGCGCCAACGCCGGCAATAAATCAATGAAAGACATGGATCAAAATAAAATTGATACGATGATTGTTGAAGGCCAAACAACTAAACAAGATGTTCAAAAAATGCTTGGCTCCCCATTAGAGACAAATTTTACCGATGGCGGTCTGTTGATTTGGAAATATTACTACGATGATACATCAGCACTAACAGCAGAAACTGTAGGTTCTATGCTTTTAACGTTTGGACTTGCAGGAACTAAGGCTGAAGGTATTAGAACAGAACTAGTTATACTTTTTGACGAAAATGACGTAGTACGGAAATTCAATCTATCTGAAAGTGAAGTTGAAGCCGGAACCGGTATTTTCTAGTAATTCAATTTATTAAATGACCCGCTTTAAAGCGGGTTTTTTCTGCCTATTAGGTGTCAATCTGACATCAAACATAAGTTTTTAGTTCTGATAATTATCGCTTCTCAGACTAGTGGATAAGCTTACAGTGTAGAATTTTACAGTATTAACGATATACTATATGAGTATTAAGCGACCACGAGTAAATAATGAATAAATCTACTAGCAGGAAGAAAGCTATTATTAGTGGTATAGGTTCATTGTTAGCAATCTTCCCATCGACAAACTACGACATGTATGTTCCCAAAAAAAGTGATGGCGACAGAATTAAATCTCATTGGGAGCAGACCGGTTCTCATTTAAGAGCTGCTATGGGTAAATATGAACAGGAAAACAAACAAAAATAAGCCTGCAAGACGTCAAAACCAAAGCAATCAACAACAACCTCAAAACCAAAATCAGATTAGCGCAGTTCATCAGTCAGTCATGTATAGCGGCCCTATACCTCCGGCAGATGAGTTGAAAAGACTTGAAGAAATTCAACCTGGTGCAGCTGAACGAATCATAACAATGGCTGAGAAAAGCCAAGAACATACCCATCAAATGGAATTGGGCGCTTTAAAAGCGAAAAAGTGGGAAGTGAGAATAGGTCAAATACTAGGTTTTATTGTCACCATCGTTGCTTTTGGATTCTGCGCTTATTTAGCAACAATTGGCCATGCTACTCTTGGTGGAATTATCGGCGGCACTACTATTACAGCGATAGCCACTGCATTTATATACGGTCGCAAACAGAACTAACTTGCCATCTTTACACAAACCCGCTTCGGCGGGTTTTTTGTGAGACTTACCTTCCCCACACTATACAAGCAGGAACGCTCCCTTCGCCCCTAGTACTGACAGTTATCATCTCTTAGACTATTAGACAAACCTAGGTTATTAGTCACAGATTGAATTTTGCATTAAAATTGCCGATAATTATTATATGGAAGCAATATTACCGGCACCTTTAAACCAAGTACCCGACTTTAAACAGTTGGCTAAAACTCTGCATTCTTTTATTAGGGATAGCGAACAACATACCGTTTATGCTGGACAGATAAATAGTGAGTTGAAAGCTTTTTATTCTGACACAATTGGACTTCGCTTGGAGATTGAGCAAACTAACAATGCGATTAAAGAATTAACATCTATTGATACTAATGAAAAATGCTATAAGTTGATCTCGATGCTATCAGATACACTTAACCAGATAGCAGATTCGATAGAAAAACAATCTGGCGTTTTGAATACAATTGCAAAGGTTAACGCTCTAAAAAAAGATACTCTTGACACATCTTTAATTACAAAAGTTATCGACGAAATGTATACCTCTAAAAAGAATATTTTAGATTCGATAGAACATGTCAAATCCTTTATTGTGCCTGACGAAAATCTAATACAGATTGACTTTGACCGAATCAAGAAAGCCGTCGAGTCCCCATCTGTTACAATTCCTGATAATATTTCTGACGAAGAACTTCATAAATTTATTTTAAATTCAGGAAAATAAATCTCTTTATGAACAAAGTGGAGCTAGGAAAGCTTTTCTCTTCTGAGTACCTAAATTACCCATCCGATGACCAAAAAAAGATACGAGAATTTATTCGGTATTTTATGGAAAATGGTTTTGATGGGTTAATTGGGAAAAACACTAACTCAAACAATGTGCACCCGCAAAATCCAAACTTTATAAATATTGTGGCTTATGCGCACAAGTACAAACTCTGGCATTACCATATTGGCATACCTGAATATGTAAAGAGCAAATCTAATAGTTACTCAACTTCTGAGTATGTTTTACATTATCAGTTATTCAGCGCCCAACATATTCGAATAGTGGATATGTCATCACACAACCCTTTTTCATTACCATCTGAAGATTATCTAAAGTAAGGACGATTCATTAAACCAACCCGCTTCGGCGGGTTTTTTTTGGCTATTAATTGTCAATCTGCAATCACACTTATGGTCATATTTCTGATAATAATACCATCTCAGACTAGTGTATAAAGGTGCGATTCTTGCTTTTATAAAGTGCTTATAATTTGCATTTCTCTGTACATTCATACAGTTAGCGCAATAAATAAAACCAAAGTCGTAACATTAAATTACATTAATAAGCATTGACTTGAACAACTTTGTATATATATTTGTATATACAAATCTAATCAAATCGTGATTAATGCCGAAATAATAACAGAGGATGATTGTTTGGAATTAATTATTGCACCATCGGTATTAAATAAGTTAATAACAAAACATGATGTTAGAGAAACAGAGGTCGAAGAGTGTTTTTTTAACAGAGAGCATGGATTTTTGACCGACACTAGAGAGGAACACAAAACTGATCCTCCCACAAAATGGTTTATTGCAAAAACTGATTTAGGGAGAACATTAAAGGTTTGTTTTATGGTTATTGAAGAAAGAATAATAATAAAGACTGCATTCGAGCCAAAAGACAAAAAGCCAGAAGAGATATATTTTCGGGCTTTCGGAGAACTCAAGAGATAGGAAACGAAGATGAAAAAAGAAGGGCAAATAAAACCAACTGCTGAAAACTGGGAGAACGGCTTACTTGGTAATGACGAGGAATTTGCCAAGATAGCAGAGAGTATAACAAGCGATAAAGCAGATGAAATGCTCGCTCTACAGATGATTTCTATAAGGCTACAGAAAGATATGATAGAGCAACTTAAGTTTATAGCTAATATAAACGGAATAAAAGGATACCAGCCACTAATACGACGAGTCCTACAACGGTTTGTTGATTGTGAAATGAAAGCAATTGCTATGGACCGAAATTTAAATACAACTGAAAATGAAGAGAAAATAAAAGCCTAAACTCTTCTCTGCTATAAAAAGACAACCCGCTTCGGCGGGTTTTTTGTTACTCTAGAGGCAATTCTAGTGTTGTGTTTCGTTTGGGATAAGCTTGATTTATAAGCTTTCTAAACATCTCCCACGAATTACTTGCTTTCATAAACCCAATTACTGCATAAAGATGTTGCGCTAATGCAGGGTGCCCAACCTCATCAGTTAAAAATTGATGATGTCTTGCTTTTCTATTTCCTTTGGAATCTTTGGGATTCCTTGCTTCTAGCTCTTCAATTATTCCTGTTGCTAATCGCTCATAAACAAGATCCTTTGTATATTTTCCTACTACTCCAGGTCGTTTTACATTCATAGGATTCCATTCCCAACCTTTTAGCCTAAACATCTCTTTGTAAAATTCATCAGGAAATCGCTTTGCCCATGCCGCCAATTCTTTTCTTAAATATTTATCTAATATTGCCTGTAAAGCTTGCTTTTCCCGTATCTCTTGATAACCAGTAGCCTCATCAACCAAAGCAATAATTCCGACTTTAGCAAAAGCTCTAGTTAAAACTTCACATTGCTGGGCTATTACCAGTTGTTTTGGTGTAAGAACGTTATGTTTTCTTGCTTCCAGCATAGCATCACAAATATCTGCTAATGTGGTTGCCTCATACCCTGCTGCCACACGCCCGCCTCTTCCAGGTCTTATAAATCTAATTGGGTTATTGAGCGCCATGGCTAAATCATTGTTTATATGGACTTTTAGGTTATTTTTATCTAAAAACCCTTTCAATAATGCACCATGGCGCTGCCCTAATCCTAATGCTGTCTGCATTCCTCTACCTGACAAGACTCTTGTCCCATCTTGTAGGACATAGCAAGGAATCTCAACTTCACCAATTCTTAATGGGGTATCAATTGATCCATGTGTAGCTCTTTTTATTTCATTCATTTTTGCACTTTGGTATATAAATTATATTAATCACCAATATGCATTATATATTGCACTTTGGCAAGTACTTACGATGAGTAACTAATATACGTTTTCAACAAAATCGATTTATACCCATTTCATATTAAGCGGGTTTTTTGTTGGCTGCTATAAAATAAATTACTATCGGTTATTGACATATGATTACTATCGGTTATTATTACCTCATAAAGTCAAGGAGCCAACATGCTAAACCCTCAAATCTGCTACACCAGCCATCAGATAGATGAATATGTGAATAAATCTCAATTAGAAGTTTTGCTCGATGCTGAGGATTTAGCTGATTTAGTCATGGAAGGGAAAAAGCTATTTTGGCCTGATGTTAAATACCCTCCTGTTAGCATTACTCGACGAAATGCGATTGAAAACACAGACGTAAACGCTATCACGGTAAAACATTATGCCACTGGCTACAACGGCGAAGAACTTGGCGAGAAAATAAACGAAGCTATACGCGATTCAGCGATTGATTTAATTCAAGAAGCGCTTAACGACTACAGCGCAAATCCAGAGGTTTACTGATGAACCTTAAATCACTTTACACCGCACACATTCTTCGCAGCGCATACAAACGCGCCGGGATTCATTATTCAATAAAACCTAGCGCCAAAGGCTGGCGCTTAGAACTCGAAAAAGGGCAAGACATGGAAGATGTTAACGAATTAAAAAGACTTCAGTTGAGCGAAGCAGAAATGCAACACGAGTGCTTATGTCAACGATTCGATTTGGAACGAGCAAAGTTAATAAAAATTGCTGATGCGCTTAAAAAAGAAAAATGGCCGGTGATTTATGTTGTGCTTGAAAGTGAATTAACGGTTACATCGGGACTTTTAAAAGACACCAATTTATCAACAAACTTTGTCCGAGGATGCGAGCAAAGCATAAATGAAATGGCAGCTCTTAGGGATTTTTTGGAGAGTTTCTACACAAACACTAAGCGAGAATTAGTATGAGTCTATTTAAGGTTTATGGCGTCACCGAAACAGTGGCTAAAACTGCCGGCATTAAAGCGGTAGATAAATACTCGATTAAAAAACGGCCAAAATGCCAATCGGATTATATCGAAGCCGCCAAAATTGAAGCCGCTAAATGCTTTGAAAAAATGAAACCTGTTGCACTATCGAGAGCTTTCGATACTCCCGAAAGAGCTTACGAGTTTATCGAGCTGACCAAGCGCACCGTTAAACACAGAGACCTTCACGTAATGGTTCATTTGCAGAAAAAAGACGCCACCGGAAAGGTTATGTTAAGCCCTAAAGGCAAGCCCTTAATGCAATGGAAAAGATATCACGACGGAATTTTAGATGGAGCGAAAGTGGCATGAGCAACGAACTTACCATAAACACCGCTGATAAATTACTTGAGATAGCGGTCAATAAAGATGCTGACATAGAAAAGCTTGAGCGACTAATGGTTATGCAAGAAAAGCATATGGCTAAAGTTGCTCAACAGGAATTTAATGCAGCGCTTTCTAAATTCCAAAAAGAATGCCCAGTTATTAAAAAGACTAAGGAAGGCTACAACTATAAATATGCTGATATGGATGTCATTGTTCAAACAATAAAAGATACGCTTTTTGAGTGCGGTTTATCTTATCGTTTTGAACAAAGTCTTGATAATGGCATCCGCGTCAAATGCATTGTTTCTCACACTGGTGGACATAGCGAATCAAGTAAAATGATTGGCTCTGCTGACACCACAGGCAGTAAAAACGCAATTCAGTCTATTGGTTCCGCTGTTACCTACATGAAGCGTTACACGCTAATTGATGTGCTGGGTTTAGCATCATCTGATGAAGATGTTGACGGTCGCCAACCGAACGACATACCCCCTGATGTTTTGTACGGCATGCTACTTAAATACAACGCTTTAGTAAAAGAGCATTTTGACGCCATTGTCGACATAAAAACATCGATAGCAAATGACGATGCAGCACACGCCTTTATTCAATGGAAAGAGTTGGGTCATGAAGTACAGAAATCATTATGGCTAGCCCCTTCTAAAGGCGGGATTTTCACTACTAAGGAAAGAGAGGCGCTACAGGCTACTCATAAAGCAAAGCAAATGGAGAAGGTAACTTAATGCCAGTGAATATCAAAAAACTGCCTAGCGTCAAATATTTAAACGAATGTTTTAATGTTTGTTTTGAGAAAGGTGTTTTGCATTGGAAAGAGCGTCCCTTGCATCATTTTCTTAATAATGCTTCTAGGAATAGGTGGGTAACACTGTACGCCAATAAAATAGTCAACCCTGCTTTGAATAAAGGTTATCAAAAGGTTTGGATTAATAACACTCCTTATGCAGTGCATAGAATAATTTTCAAAATGCACAACGGAAGCGAGCCCAAAATAGTTGACCATATTAATCAATGCCGTTGTGACAATAGGATCGCTAATTTGCGTGCCGCCTCGCCACAACAGAATTGCATGAACAAGAAAGTAGTAGCTAACAGCAAAACTGGGATAAACGGCGTGCATCATTCTGGATATGGTGGTTTTCGCGTTAGGACAAAACATAAAAACAAAGTAGTTAATCTTGGAACATTTGATGATTTTTTTGAGGCGTGTTGCGTTAGAAAGTCAGCGGAAATGAAAAATGAGTTTTATCCAAATGGGAGGACAGCATGAAAATTGGCGTTAACTTAAAAATCGATGTTACCAATATTGATAAATCAAAAATGTTTAAAGGTCAGAATGGGACTTACTTAGACGCCACTGTTTTTATCGATACAGAGAGTCATGACAACTATGGTAATCACGGAATGATAACGCAAAACTGGAAAGACGCGCCAAAAGGCCAAACACCAATTTTGGGCAATGCAAAGGTATTTTGGACCGAACAACAAGGAAACGGGCAAGGAAGCTATCAAGCCCCAAAGCAACATACCTCGACATCGCAACAGACTGGGCAAGGTCAAGAGTCGAGCTTTGATTGCTCAGATGACATTCCGTTTATGAGAGTTAACGACAAGTTGAGTTTAGTTATTTAAGTTGAGTGTGTACTAGGAGAATAGAAATGATTTGGATAATTTTAATAGTAATAGCAGTTGCGTTTGGATTTTTGGGTGCTGGTTGGATTTTTAGCGTTTTAGAAAGCAACAAAATAAAACAGGAAAACAACAATGTTTTTGGCGGTCTAATTTGTATTTTCTTATCTGTGTGTGTTTTGGCTTCAGGCGTCTATATCGTGCCGCAATACAACGTTTGGGCACAAGGGCTACAAGGTCAAGCTGAATTGGCTAGAGCGGAGCAAAACAAACAAATTCGCATTCAGACCGCTAAAGCACTAAAAGAAGCGGCGGTATTTGAAGCAGAAGCAGAAATTGAACGAGCAAAAGGTGTTGCAGAGGCTAATCGAATTATTGCTGATGGACTTGGTGGTTCGGAAGGATATTTACGCTGGCGCTATATTGAAATGCTGCAAGAAACTGGCGGAAAAGGCAGAGAGACTATTTACATTCCTACTGAAGCCGGCATCCCAATTCTAGAAGCGAATCGAATTAAATGAAAACCCCTCTTTTATTCACCCTGTTTATTATTTGGTAAGGCAACAACTAATGTTTAAATTTATTTTTAATATTTTGAGAGAAAAAGGCAAGGTTGAAGACGGTTTTGTTGAAGTAGAGTTTGAAACACAAACAAAAGAAACAAGGGAGGAAGCTTTCGAAAAAGCAGTGCAACAAGTACTCGATGAGCAAATTAAAGAACAGATAAGAAAAAAGCTTACCCATCTTTGTTACTCACCAGAAGTAGTCGAGCAAACCGAAAAAGCTCTAGTAAAGTTTAAAGGGAATTTATCATCGACATACGAAGAAGATGAAGTAAGGAAAGAATTTCCTAAAGCTAATTTCTATACACCAATGTTCGGTTTCCGTTGTATTGGACTTAAATTTAACGAAAACCTATTAGTTGAGCGGTTAGCAGAGATGTACAACGCCTCTCTGGATGTTAAATCATGAGCGTCTTAGCAATCTACATAACAGGCCTGCTCCTCTCTGCATTGATTTGGATTTGGCTAACCAAAGAGTACGCAACAGTAAATCGAAAAGAGCGAGTAGTTATTGTTGTTTTGACGGCGGTTACATGGCCCCTATGGATCCTATTTGCGGCGTTATGTGTTGCCGGTATTGGTTTGGCTGAGTTACACGATGCACTCACTCAGGATGATTTTAAATGAACAAACTAGCATACGTCCTACTTACTATTTTTGTCGTCATGTTTATATCGTTCCTAGTTGGTTTAGTAGGTTGGAAAATAGTAGTAGCTACATTTGGAATTATCGGTGGTTCTGCGTTGGTTTATTGGCTTATTGAGATAGACAGGAACTTATGAACATAGAATTTAAAAGCACTGGCGCAAACTGGCAGAAAGAAAACGGGGGTGATGTGTGAGTGAATGGGTAAAAACAACTCTGCGAAAAGGCACTAAAACACCAAGGATTTGCCGCGACATGTTTATTACTGAAAACAGAGACGGGTATCAGTTTGTGGATGTTAAAAACGGTAATATTACAACAAGAGAATTTATCAGCTCTAGTTATGCAGACAATCTTATACGCAAGCACAATTTAGTAAGAATGAGCTGCGGTATCTTTAGAAACGCATACACATATCGAGATGCCGAAAGCGCCATGTTAGTGAATAGTTTGTTGGTGAGTGAATCATGACGACACCTGATATAGAGCATAATAAAAAAGTAACAGGCATTGAGTGCGCAAACTGCCATAGTTGCCATTATCTTGGATCTGAATCGGATGGCGGTGAACTTGGATACTCAGCAAGTTGGCCTATTTGTCAAAAGAAAGGTCATGAGCGATATGAACACCTTAAACACTTCCCTTTTAACACACAACAAAAATGCTGGTTTCCTGAGTTTTGGTGTTCTAAGTTTGCGGAAATAATTGATGGTTCCGACGAGTCAGTAACTAAAGCTATCAGGGAATTTAAAAAAGTAGTGAAATCATGAAAACACCTGAGCAAATAGAGCAATACAAAAAAATAATTGCAGAAGCGCCTGAAACTGCGACACATTGGACACCAAAAGGATATTTAAGAGAAATTATGCCTTTAGGTTGGACTGATTACACAGAGGAAGGTGAAATTCGAGGTCGTTCTTTAAGTTCAATATGTGAATTTGAATCTATCCAAGCGCTCAACGACCTCCGCACTATCGTTGAGCAAGCCGAGCAACTAGAAGTAATGAAGCAATCAAGAGATATCTACAAGGATATGCTTGAAACCGTTCTAAGTGTTGCTAATCAAAATCCTACATCAATTGAGTTGCAAGAAAAACTTAAAGAATTTGAAAAGGTGTTGAAGGATGAGTACTAAATACAAACAACCATCAGAAGTTCCAACTGAAATCTTGGTAAAGCGGTTAAGTGAATTATCCGACTGTTTTAATGACCGCGATAAATTCGATAGAGAGTACACAAGACGCATTCCTGCCGAACTAGATCGTGATGCTGATTTGGTAATGAGTAATTCTAGTGAAAGGCTTATAAAGCAGGCTGAACAAATAAAAAACATTCTCAACGGCGATATGACGCCTGAACAATATCATAAATTAGCATCTTCCCCCTTCGCTATAGAGCAACAGATTAAAGGGGTTATGCGCGTAATGGCCTGCAAAGAACTTGATTTATCAGAAAGTGATATTGATACATTGATTTTAATGAAGCAACAACTCCGCAAACAATTAGGTGATAGTGATGGGTAACTTATATTTCATTAAAAAAGGTGGCTACTACTATCGCCATGATGACAAAGGATATACAGAGAGTATTTTTGAAGCTGAGATATACGACGATAAAACTGCAGCTCACTACGTAAATATTTCGCAGGGAGAGTTAAAAGCAATAAAAGTCGTTGACGCAATAAAACCTATTCATTTTTCAGCATGTCTGCGACGAATTAATAAAATGAAAAAGCAGTTTGAGCCTATGTTTCCACAGATGGGTGAGAGTGATGAGTAACCTAATACCTCACATGAAAGATATGAGCACAGCAAAGCGATTTGCTGTTCAGATGGATGCAAAAGTTAAAAGGCTTGAAGCCCAACTCGCCGAGCGTGATGTGAAAATTGAAAAACTTAAAGCACTGGTATCGTCCTACAGAACTTCTGAAGAAATTGACGCTATTTTAGGAATAAAGTCATGAATAAAATCTTAGAAGAAAAAGAGCTTGCATTGCTTACTGGTTATCAACGTCCAAAACAGCAAGCGCAGTTTTTAACTGAAAATGGCATAAAGTACCTAATCAATGCGCAAGGTAAAGTTATTGTAACTCGTGACTGGTTAAATGGATGGGATAAAGTTATGCCTGCAAGCAACGAAGATGCTATTAATTGGGACTTTCTTGATGCCTCGTAATCGTAAAGATCCAAAACTAGATTGGCTACCACCTCGCGTTTATATCCAGCGTGATAGATATGTCTTTCAACCAAAAACTGGCGGGAAAGTAACTTTGAGCAAGGTATCTGATGGAAAACTTGCATGTATCAAAAACTATGAGCTTGCACTCGATAAGATAGTTAACAAGCAGCATTTTAAATATCTCGTTGAAGAATTTCTAAAAAGCGCGATGTTTAAAAAGTTGTCGCCTCGCACTCAAAAAGATTACCGTTCTTACTGTGTCATTATTAATGAGGTGTTTGGCAAATCAGATCCAAAGCAATTAAGACCCGATCACGTTTGGCGATTTGTAAACGGTTTAGCAAAAAAGAAAGGAACAAAAGACAAACCGGCGAACGCTACAGCAAATAGACACAAAGCTTGTCTGCAAAAAATATGCTCTTGGGCTGTGCTAAATTACAAAATGAAGGAAAACCTCTGCGCACAAGTCCCTAAATTAGACGAGAAGCCGCGAGAGCGATACATAACTGATGATGAGTACAGTAAAATATATAACGCCGCTGTACCCTCTTGCCGCGCCGCAATGGAGATATCTTACCTTTGCATGGCTCGCATATCTGACGTTATCGATTTAAAGCTCACAGACTTGCTAGAAGACGGTTTATTCATTCAGCAAGGTAAGACAGGCAAGAAACAAATAAAACTCTATTCTGAGCGATTACAAGCCGCTATTGAGCTTGCTAAGTCCCTACCCTGCAAAGATGGCATGTTTACAATGTTTTTATTCAATAAGCCTGATGGTTCTCGTTATACGGTCCGAGCTATTCAAGCGCAATATAAAAAAGCTTGTATTGCTGCTGGCGTTGAAGGTGTGACTCTGCACGATCTTAAGGCTAAGGGAATTAGTGACCTTGAAGGAACGCTTGCGGAAAAGTCCGATGCCGCCGGGCATACAAACTTAAACATGACAAAGCGATATGATCGCAAAACTAAAAAAGTGCCGAGTGTAAGATGAAGAGTTGGAGAGATATGCTACACGAAGAGTTAATAAAGCATAATGATAAACTTATCGCTAATACGTTAACAACCGAACAAATGGATATTAAATTTATGGACGGGTTTGGCTCATATGCTGAGGTAATATCATTTACAGCATGGAGTGAAACCAGAGTTTATTTTCCTGCGGTTTATGATGGATCTTATTGGGTTGATAGCGTACCAAGAAATCCATGTAATGAAAGGGTAATTGCAGTTGGTGGTGGATAAACATACAGCCTGTATATTACAAAATAATATTACACATGAATTACACAAAGCAGAAACTAAAAAGGCTCTCAAACAATGAAAGCCTTTAAAATGGCGGAGAGGGAGGGATTC
>DDLV01000023.1 GCA_002340325.1 Glaciecola sp. UBA2563
CATCCATGTTCGCTCGGGCGAGTGCATCCATGCACTCGCACGCTTTTTAAAATCAATATCCCTACGCTAGGCGCTATGTCGCTTGAATGAACAACTTTAATATCGTCACTTAACGCAACCTTACAAAAAAGCCTTTACATCAAATCGCTTAAGGAGTAGTATTCAGCCCCATTTTTAAGACCGGGCAACCAAGTTATCTATTTTTATCCCGGATAAGACAGTTTCTGAAGGTGATTATTTAAATGCCAATCGTTAAAGTTAAAGACAACGAACCGTTTGACGTAGCGCTAAGAAGATTTAAGCGTTCTTGCGAAAAAGCTGGAGTACTTTCCGAAGTACGCCGCAGAGAGTTTTTTGAAAAGCCCACGTGGGAGAAAAAACGCAAGAAAGCAGCTGCTAAAAAGCGTCATATGAAAAAGTTGGCTAGAGAGAACGCGCGTCGAGTAAAGCTTTACTAATCGAAAGCAATCAAGCAACCGGTTTTATTAAGGCGTCTTCAGACGCCTTTTTTATTGCCACAAAATTGAATGCCTACTCATGCTTTGTTGATCTTTGTTATTGTTGTACGCTATAAAATTTAAGGGAGATAAAATGTCGTTATTGAATGAGTTAAAAGAACAACAAAAAACCGCCATGCGTGCTAAAGACAAATTAACGCTTGGCACAATAAGAATGGCACTTGCTGCTGTGAAGCAAAAAGAAGTCGATGAACGAGTAGAAGTTACTGAACAAGATGTCCTGCAAATCATCACTAAAATGATTAAACAACGCCAGGAAGCGGCGACGCAGTTCATAAAAGGTAATCGACAAGACCTAGCTGATAAAGAGAACGCCGAAATAAAAGTGTTAGAAAGGTTTCTGCCTGAGCAACTTTCTGAACAAGCGATCATTGATATTATTTCAGACGCGATTAATGAAACAGGTGCGTCAACCATTCGCGATATGGGCAAGGTAATGGGCGCGGTAAAACCCAAAGTACAGGGAAAAGCTGATATGGGTAAAGTCAGCGGTGTGATAAAGTCTAAACTTAATGGATAACGTAATCTGTGTAGCAAGCGCGCAGATTGCGCGGTGACAAAGCGGATGACCATGAAGGCGAAAATAATTGGCTGGTAAAATCCCCAGAGAATTTATTGAAGACATCGTCGCTCGCTCTGACATAGTAGACGTTATTGATAGTCGCGTACGCTTAAAAAAAGCCGGCCGCAACTATCAAGCGTGTTGTCCATTCCACAACGAAAAAACGCCATCATTTAGCGTCTCACCTGAGAAGCAATTCTATTACTGTTTTGGCTGCGGAGCCAAAGGTAACGTCATCACGTTTTTAATGGAACATGATAGATTAGAGTTTGTCGAAGCTGTAGAGGAACTTGCGAGTCTGCAAGGTTTAAGAGTGCCAAGAGAATCTTCATCAAGTTACTCAGAACCTGCGCAAAACAAGCAACAATTGACCGCCGCGTATGGAATTATGCAGCAAGCAGCAAACTTTTTTAGTTCGCAATTAAAAACCCATAAAAACAGAGATGCAGTAGTCGCCTATTTAAAAGGGCGTGGACTTTCCGGGGAGATAGTTAAATATTGGGGCATCGGTTATGCGCCAGATGCCTGGGACGGGTTGATGAAACACTTCGACAACAGTTCTACGAATCAACTGCTCTCTCTTAAACTCATCAATGAGAATGAAAACAAACGGCGTTATGACTTTTTCAGACACCGTATAATGTTTCCCATACTCGATAGACGAGGTCGTGTAATCGCCTTCGGAGGTCGAAGTATCGATGATAATGGACCAAAATATCTCAACTCTCCCGAAACCAACCTGTTTAAGAAAAGCAACGAACTTTATGGGCTTTATCAAGCACGAAAAGAGAATCGGCAACTAGATAGACTTCTCGTTGTTGAAGGTTATATGGACGTAGTAGCTCTTTCTCAATTTGGTATTTCTTATGCTGTCGCTGCGCTTGGCACTGCGACAACAAACGAACACATTCAAATTATGTTCAAAGCGACCTCAGAAGTCATTTGTTGCTATGATGGTGATAAAGCCGGACGAACAGCCGCTTGGCGAGCACTTGAAAATGCGCTCTCGTCCTTGCGCGATGGCGTTGTCATGAGATTTTTGTTCCTTCCTGACGGTGAAGATCCTGACACTATGGTACGCAAAGAAGGAAAAGAAAACTTTGAGAAGCGTTTGGATGAAGCACTTCCCCTTTCCCAATTCTTTTTTAACACTATGTTAGAGCGTCACTCCATTGCAAGTATAGAGTCAAAGGCGGCACTTAAGGCAGAAGCACAACCACTCATTGCAAATATCAAAGGAGAAAATCAACGCCAAATGATGATGGCAGAACTGAGCAAGCTCTGTGGCGAAGCTGATGCTTTCAAAATTGAGTCTGACAAGAAAAAAGCAC
Source organism: Glaciecola sp. UBA2563 (assembly GCA_002340325.1). GTDB lineage: Bacteria > Pseudomonadota > Gammaproteobacteria > Enterobacterales > Alteromonadaceae > Glaciecola. Next base: position 2,412 of record DDLV01000023.1, read on the forward strand.
GTAATGTTACCGCTCAGAAAGAAAATAAATTTGGCAAAGAGAAAGTAAAGCTGTCACCACTTCGACACATGATCAGGCTTCTCATGGAAGATCCTTCTATCGCCAGTAAATTTGACAAAATCCAACCGCGCAACCTGCAGTCATTGGAAATTCCCGGGTTAGCGTTTTTGGTAGAATTTCATGACTATTGCTACCAACACCCTCAAACGACAACTGCCCTATTGTTAGAAGTGTATAGAGACCACCCTTATGGAGGGCACATTTTCAAACTGCTGGAACATCCTTCCGATATGATCAAGGACATCGAACAAGAGTATGTAGACTGTTTCAAAGCACTCTTAAAACAGTATTTAAATCAACGATTATCAGAGCTTGAGGTGATAGAAAGTAGTACAGGTTTAACTGATGCCCAACAGCAGGAATTACAATTGCTAATGTCAAAAAAAGGGGCAATGTGACGCGTATAAGGTAATCTGCATAGCCTACATTAAATAAATGATCCAGATTTCAATAATTCATTATTATATGATACTATTTACAATTCGCTAAAAAACCAATTTTTTCTCCTACAGACGCTTCTAATACTTTCAAAAAGCTATTTTTGGCGCATTGGTTTTGGGTACGTTGTAAAACTAAAATGTGAGAGACCAGTGCAAAGCAAGCAATCCCAGATTAAGCTACTGATTGCCAAGGGCAAAGAGCAAGGTTATTTGACTTTTTCTGAAGTCAACGACCATCTACCCGAAGACATAGTCGATTCGGATCAAATCGAAGATATCATTCGAATGATTAACGATATGGGTATCCAAGTGTTTGAATCTGCACCAGATTCAGACGAACTCTTGATGCAAGAAACCACCACGGATGAAGAAGTCGCAGAGGCCGCTGCCCAAGCGTTAGCTACCGTGGAAAGTGAAATCGGCCGAACTACCGACCCCGTTCGCATGTACATGCGCGAGATGGGTACGGTTGAACTGCTAACTCGCGAAGGCGAGATTGAAATTGCCAAGCGCATTGAAGATGGCATTAACCAAGTACAGTGTTCTGTTGCGGAATATCCAGAAGCTATCACTTATTTATTAGACCAGTGGGACTTGTACGAAGCTGAAGAAATAAGACTCAGTGATATTATCCTTGGATTTGTCGATCCCAACGAGGAAGATGTTGCGCCAACAGCAACGCATATCGGGTCTGAATTATCGCAAGAAGAGTTAGATGACGAAGACGACGATGATGATGATGATTCGGACGACGATAACTCTATTGACCCCGAACTTGCGCGTGAAAAATTTGCTGAGCTGAGAGATCAGTATGCGAAAACGCGCGACGCGATAGAGGCGCATGGACGCACGGCTCCGCCAGCAAAGTCAGAAATAGCAGCGCTTAGCGACATATTCAAAGAGTTCAGACTTATACCCAAGCAGTTCGATAGAATGGTTCGTAATATGCGAGACATGATGGATCGAGTGCGCATACAAGAGCGTTTGGTAATGAAGTTCTGTGTTGTTAACGCGAAAATGCCAAAGAAAGACTTTATTCATATGTTTGCCGGCAACGAGACATCAGCAAAATGGCTGCATGAAGCATTAAAATCTGATGCAGCATATGTTGTTAAATTGACAGAGTTCAAAGAAGAAATCGAACGTTGTGTGAGCAAAATGAGCGCCGTTGAGTCTGAAACTGGGCTCTCAATACACGATATTAAAGACATTAACAGAAGGATGTCTATTGGTGAAGCAAAGGCAAGGCGCGCCAAGAAGGAAATGGTGGAAGCTAACTTACGGCTAGTTATTTCAATTGCTAAGAAATACACCAACCGCGGTTTACAGTTCCTCGATTTGATTCAGGAAGGCAACATTGGCCTGATGAAAGCCGTCGATAAATTTGAGTATCGCAGAGGGTACAAGTTTTCAACCTATGCGACTTGGTGGATAAGACAGGCTATCACGCGCTCCATTGCTGACCAAGCAAGAACCATTCGTATACCGGTCCACATGATTGAGACCATTAACAAGCTCAATCGTATTTCACGTCAGATGCTACAAGAGATGGGACGTGAACCCACACCTGAAGAATTGTCAGAGCGCATGCTGATGCCTGAAGACAAGATTCGAAAGGTACTTAAAATCGCCAAAGAGCCAATTTCAATGGAAACGCCTATCGGCGATGATGAAGATTCACATCTCGGTGACTTTATTGAGGACAACTCAATTACCCAACCGCTCGATTCTGCGACGGGAAATAGTCTAAAAGATGCAACGCAAGAAGTGCTAGCAGGCCTAACTCCGCGCGAAGCAAAAGTTTTGAGAATGCGGTTTGGTATCGACATGAACACTGACCATACACTTGAAGAAGTGGGCAAGCAGTTTGACGTTACACGTGAACGCATACGACAAATCGAAGCGAAAGCGTTGAGAAAACTACGTCACCCAAGTCGCTCAGAGTCTCTTCGTTCTTTCCTTGACGAGTAAAGGCAAAGCATTAAGAAATTGTACCAATTACTATTTTAGAATATTTCTGGAAAAGTCAAAAAGGCGAATTTACATTCGCCTTTTTAGTGTCTAATAACTAAAAATATACTTTCGTTTAATTTTGCTTCATTAAAGCGTCACGCGAATTTCAACTAAATTTCAAAGAATATCAATTTTTCCAACACAGTCTCTCCCTACACTAAAGGTTTTTATCACACTTTAGGGAAAGACATATGTTCAAAACTAATAGGAAGAAAATCGCGATACTAATATCAGCATTAGTTGGTTCTGGTGTTGCACAAGCTCAAGAAACGCAATTGCCAGTCAATAGTGAAGATGTTGAACGAATCGAAGTCTCCGCAACCCCGATTAGGGATAGTCAGGCAGCAGCAATTGATGCGAAACGGAATTCAGATAACTTAGTCGATGTACTCGCATCAGATACAATTGGCCGCTTCCCAGACCAAAACTTGGCTGACAGTCTTGGACGTATTCCAGGTCTCGCTATTGAAAGAGACCAAGGGCAAGCGCGATTTATCAATTTCAGAGGCGCTCCCTTTGATTACACTAAAATTGCGTTTGATGGCGTTGATGTATTAGGTGCTGAAGACGGACGTACTCCCAGATTTGATGCGTTTCCCTCTGTTATTACATCTCGTATAGAAGTGAACAAAGCCATTACCGCCGACATGCCGGGTGAGGCCACTGTCGGATTTATCAACATTGAAACGTTCAGTCCTTTCAGTCGAGAGGGATTCTCCTTCAATGGTGAAATCGGTCAAGGCAGACAAGAATTAGGCGATGTTGACATAGAAAAATATAACGGCCGATTTTCTTTTTCTAACGAAAACATTGGGTTTATGATATTTGGATCTCAGAATATACGAGGACGCATCACCGACAATCGAGAGTATGAATATGCGGATACTGATGGGGATGGAGCTAACGATGCAGTCGTGAATCTTGACTTTCGTTCTTATCGAGGAGAGCGAGAGGACAATGCATACGGTGGGCGCTTAGAGTATCGAACGGATAATGGTCATAACTTTTACTTCACTACGCTTTACTCTGAATTCATCGATAGAGAAGAGCGAAACCAATTTGATTTTGACCTTACCGAGTCAGTTCCGCTTGGTGGTCAAGCTTATGTGCCGGTCATCGTAGTACAACGTTTATTGGAAGACGGACAGTACAACAATTCAACTGAGACAAGCACACTAGGTTATGATGGTGTGATAAATGATTGGTCTATTTCCAGTAAACTGAACTATACAGAAACCGAAAATGAAACGTTTCTGCCTTTACCACTGAGTGCAGGCGCCACCGTTGGTGGTAATGTTGATGTTAGCAATATTGAAGACCCTTTATTGTTTTTAACGCAAACAGCACAACCAGATACTTCGGTTGATGTAAACCTGTTGGATTTTCCAGCTAATCTTGCACTATTTTTCACTGGTAACATCGAAACCGAAGCAACCAAATTTAAGCTTGATGTTAGTCGAGACATGCAAATCGCAGGTCGCGATTCAGAACTAAAGTTTGGTACCCAGTTTGACACTCGCGAGGCGGTTGGTGGTGATGCTCTTACCGTTGGCGGATTTCCGTCAGAAATCGATATCAACAGCTTTGTCACCGATAGTTTATGGTCATCTGATTTTAGCAACACCATTGCTGGTCGCGATGTTAACAATGTCGCATTAGATGACGCATGGGACGCTGCCGTTGGCGGCAGATCAGTAGACTTTGATGACGACTCTCTTATCGCAATTGATGAGGACATTGTTGCAGTTTATGCGATGGCAACAACGGATTTTAATTGGGGCAGCTTGGTATATGGTATTAGATTCGAACAGACGGATTTCACCTCCTCAGGAGTATTAGCCAATGCCGATGGTACCACATCTCCAATTGAAGCTGAAAATGATTACACTAACTTCTTACCATCAATACATGCGAATATTGACATCGATGATGAGCTAAAACTTCGTTTATCCGCTTCATCAGGTATTTCAAGACCAACATACAGTGAGATTCGAGCATCACAAAGTGTAGATCCGGTTTCATTAGAAGTCTCCGGCGGCAACCCAACACTTGATCCCGAGGAGTCAATTGGCACTGACATCGCGCTCGAATGGTATTTTGCCGAGGCTAGCCTTCTTTCTATTGGGGCGTATTACAGGCAGATAGATAACGTCATTTACCCAGGTGCGACAACAGTTGATGGCTCGCTCTTTGCTCCTGGCCTTATTGCACCCGGCACAGAAACAACATTTAACTCATTCTTAAATGGTGAAGATGGCGAAATATCAGGCATAGAGTTTAACTTTATTGGTAGCGCAGAGAATTGGTTACCAGAGCCATTTGATGGACTTGGTTTTAGTGGAAACTTGACCTTCATCGACAGTGAATTTAGGGCCCCATCGCTGAATGACCAAACATTCTCTCTACCGGGCACTTCTGATGTAATTTACAACGCATCTGTTTTTTATGAGAAGTTTGGTATTTCTGCTCGCATTAATTACCAATACCGTGACGATTGGCTTTCAACCACTGAAAACGATGATTTAAACCAGTTTTGGGCGGAAACAACGCGCGTAGATTTTTCATTGCGCTACTCACTTCCATATGACGTGAATGGCATGAACATTACACTCGCATTAAATGGAAACAACATCACCGACGAACAAGATATTCGATACATCGATTCCAGAGCAACGCCCGATCAGGTAGAAGGATTTGGGCGTCGTTGGGTAGCATCAATTCGTATTGATTATTAGTCACATCATCTAAATGAAATGTCAAAAACCGCTCTCAACTGCATCTATGCTGCGTTGAGGGCCTTTTCGGAGAATTGCAATGCAAAAATTTTTATTAGGTTTACTCTTTGTAAGTTGCAGTAGCATGTGCCTTCACTTGCACGCTGCGGAGTTAAAACAGGCTGAGGTCATAAATGGGGACAGTGCGACTGATTACCTTTTTTCCTGGTCTACAGTACCTCACAATGAGACAGTGAACATTGAATGGTCTTATGATCCTAGTTTTGTCCCAGGTACGGGGACTCATATCGCCAAAACTAATCAGAGCCAGGCTCATTGGAAGGCAAAAGACGGCAAAAAGCGAAGGTACTTTGCGATCACAACAGAAAGTGGTGACACCGAAAAAGTTGCTGTAAGACTATTACCGCTCGAGGGTGGTCGTAATTTTAGGGATTTAGGCGGATACAAAACAAGTGATGGCCGCACAGTAAAATGGGGACATGTTTTTCGCTCAGGTACAATGCACTCTTTGACAAGCAGCGACTACAGTTATTTGTCTGACGTGGGCATAAGAACCATTTGTGATTTTCGTGATCAACGTGAACGCGATGATGAACCTACAAATTGGCAAGCAGGTGATTTAGATTACAAAGTATTTGCTGATCCCAAAGAGAGAGATTCAAGCGAAAACCCAATGTTTGCGACTCTTCTTGACCCCGAATCTTCTCCCGAAGACGTTAAACTTTCAATGGCTGCAGGTTATTCTGATATAGCATTGCGAGAAAAAGAAGGCTATACCGCGATGTTCAAAGAGTTGGTAAACGGCAATGTACCGCTAGCGTTTAATTGTGCCGCTGGAAAAGATCGCGCAGGTACTGCCGCTGCGTTGATTTTGACGGCATTAGGCGTACCAGAGCAAACAGTAGTGCATGATTACCAACTATCTGATGACTATGTTGATTTTACCAGTGAATTTTTAAATCCAGAAAAGCGTGAAAAAGCTCTGGCAGCTGAAGATCATCCTTACGCGTTCTTGTATAAATTACCGCCGGAAAAAGTAGCCCCTCTTTTATCATCTGATCCCATATTTATTGAAACCAGTTTCGCTGATCTCAAAGAAAAATACGGTAGTGTGCTTAACTTCATAAAACAAGAGCTTAACGTAAGTGATGAAGATATCGAAAAGATGAGAAATGCTTTGTTAATTTAATTCTTTCGCTTTACTAAAAAAACGACGTCAAATGACGTCGTTTTTTATTACAAGAAATACTAGAGCGTGTTGATCTTTCGTGTACATTTTTGCAGAAGTTTGTGCTCAATTTATACAACGCAGAGCGACTGCTGTGTAGTAATTCTACATGAAGGAGCGATAAAGCAGTAGAAATTGAGCACAAGCGCTGCCCAAAGGGTTCAACCTGAGGCCTTTTATTCGTTGTTGGTTACTCTTGACGTAGGAAGCGCTATGCCTGCGAGTAACCGCCTAGACTAAAAGGCCTCAGATTGAACAAAATTTGTACACGAAAGATCAACACGCTCTAGAGCCTACTTCTTATTTTGTTCCTTCTTGAAGTACACTCAACATGACATCAAATACAGACGTATTATCAACGTAGTTTCCGTCCCAGTCATAAACATCGCCCCACAACTTAGCTGCTTGTCTATCCGTTCTGGTAAACTCAATGAATTTTTCGGCACCATTGCCAATTGCCCAAAGAGGTACTAAATCGTTAGTGTGATTACCGGATGAAAACTGAAATCCAGGCAAGTTTCCTTTACCTTTGTCTTGAACCGCAAGAAATTCAATAAATGTATCCTCTTTCGGATCAAAGCGTGCAGAAGCAATTGCGTCTTCACTTCTATCATTTGCTACAGGGCCACCAACGCTATTTGTCCATGTGCCTTCCCCCCATATGCCGCCACACTCGTGATCTGATGTGACGATCAGTAACGTTTCATCCCAGCCTGTATTTTCTTCAACCCATTGTATTACGGCATCGACAGCTTTATTAAAGTCCATTTGTTCTTCAATGTAACGCGGCATGTTATTGGCGTGACCCATCCAGTCAATTGCGCCACCTTCGATCATCAAGAAAAAACCATTATCGTTGTTTTCTAGCACATTAAGAGCGCCAACGCTCATAGTGGCTAAGTCAGGTACTCGCTCATTAAATGCCATACCTGATGGTGTATTTCCTTCGCCTAATTCCTCTCTTGCTGCCTGAAGCGTCGCACCCGCTTGTGCGATACCTACCACTCGTTCTGGGACTTCTATATTATTTGCCAGTGCAGTAAAGTCAGCCTTAGTTTCGATTAATGTAAATCCATTAATGCCTTCATCAGATGTCATCTTTTCAAATGTTTCTTCTCCGCCTACATATTGATAGTCAAGTTCATCCGTTTTTCGATTACCACTATTGTCATAAAAAGGATGACCAGCTCCCATAATGACATCCAAGTCACTTTCTATCATCTCGTTGAATATGGCAGCATAGTTGTTACGCGATACGTTGTGTGAAATAACTGCGGCAGGGGTTGCATGGGATACCATTACACTGGCAACTGCGCCTCCCGATAGTCCGCGTTGCATAGCTAATTCGGCAATTGTGGTAAAATTGTTCTTTCCTGTCCAATCCTTATTAAGTCGACCAAGTGTTGTCTTGCGTCCACTTAGCAAGGCAGTTCCGGCTGCTGCGCTATCGGTATACGAGGTATAACTTCCCGAATCTGTAAAGTCACCCGACATTGCATTTTCAAATTTAGTCCAACGTGTCGTGGGGTCATATGTTTGAGGAATTGCACCTGCAATCATACTGGGCTCTGCAGTTCTTGGGATAATGTCGCCTTCATTGTCGACGAAATTTAACGCCGTATGCTCGAGACCGAACAGGTAAGATTTTGAATTATCTGGTCGAGTAATCTGGTACGTCTGATTCCCGGCCTTACCCTGATAATAATCAGCGGCTAACCATCCATTAAAACCGATGCCGTCTGAAACCATCAAGATAATCCGCGTATTTTTTTTGATTTCACCGGCTTGAATGGTCTCTACGGGTGTTGAAGTGCAACCGAAAAGGGTCAAAATGACAATTAACGTTAAACTCCAACCCGATACAAATTTTGTTTTCACTTGATCTTCCTTTATGTATTTTATTTGATGTACAAAATGTTTTTGAAACCTAAGTACGAAAAAACTATGGCCGTTGTCATGAGTGCTCATACTACTTTTCTTTCATTACATTTTGAGGGCTGATACGAACATAAATCAAAATTCGATGAATAAACTGAGTCTTTAGAAAGTCACTTCTATTCATATTAATGCTATTTACATATGAAAAAACATATATATTATATTTCATATATGTGAGAGGACGTACATTGCAACCACTACTTTTTTATAAATGCCTTGCGGATGATACACGTCTAAAAACGATGCTTCTGATTGCAAGATATCGAGAGTTATGTGTATGTGATTTGCAAGAAGCGATGGACGTAAGTCAACCCAAAATGTCCCGCCATCTTGCTGAATTGCGCAAATGCAATCTCCTTGACGGCGACAGAAGAGGACAATGGGTGTATTACAGTCTGCACTCAGCATTACCTACATGGGCGCGAAGTGTTTTGACGCAAACACTAGAACAAAACAACCTGTATTTAGAAAGTTGTTTTATTCGTCTGGCTAAAACAAATGGAAGAATTTGCACCAACTAACATGAAGATTTTATATGTATGTACACATAATCGCTGCAGGAGCATTCTGTCTGAAGCGATTACCAATCACCATGCTAATGGCAATATAGAGGCACGTAGTGCAGGTAGCCAACCTAGCGGTGAAGTCCATCCGCTTTCACTTAAATTTTTAGAAGAATTCGGTATAGCAACATTAGGTTTAAAAAGTCAGTCATGGGATGAATTCGAATCATTCTCACCAGATGTTGTAATTACCGTGTGTGATTCTGCAGCAGGCGAAGCATGTCCAGTATGGTTTGGAAAAACACTCAAAATTCATTGGGGGCTCGAAGACCCGTCAAAAATAGATGGGCCGGCAGACGTCGTTGCAGATGCTTTTCGCAAGACTATCAATATCATTAGTGAACGAGTCAAAGCACTGGAGGACGTGAGTCAACGACCTCACAATGAGTGGCAATCAACCCTTGCCTCACTTGGCGCGGAATAACATCATCATGGGATTATTTGAACGCTATTTATCACTATGGGTCGCTCTATGCATTATTACGGGCGTTATTTTTGGTAATATTGCACCGGGCGTTTTCAGCAAAATCGCAGAGATAGAATATGCACACGTCAATCTTGTGGTAGCCGTCCTGATTTGGTTGATGATTTATCCGATGATGATCCAAATTGATTTTGCGTCACTGAAAGATATTGGCAAAAAACCCAAAGGATTGATACTGACACTCGTCGTTAACTGGCTTATCAAACCCTTTACGATGGCGTTATTAGGTTGGTTATTTTTTAGAGTGTTATTCGCTGATTGGGTTGATCCGCAATCGGCGGGTGAATACATCGCTGGCATGATTTTATTAG